>NZ_JBFUHO010000063.1:0-40598 GCF_056402355.1 Variovorax sp. P4_B11 | reverse complement strand
CAGACGGCGGCGTCGATGGAAGAACTCACCAGCACGGTCAAGCAGAACGCGGACAACGCGCGTCAAGCGAATCAACTGGCCGTCTCGGCCTCCGAAGTGGCGGTCAAGGGCGGGGAGGTGGTGAGCCAGGTGGTGGACACGATGGCCTCGATCAACGCCTCGTCGAAGAAGATCGTGGACATCATCGGCGTGATCGACGGCATCGCCTTCCAGACCAACATCCTGGCGCTGAACGCGGCGGTGGAAGCCGCGCGCGCCGGCGAGCAGGGCCGCGGCTTCGCGGTGGTGGCSKCGGAGGTGCGCAGCCTGGCGCAGCGCTCGGCGGCGGCGGCCAAGGAGATCAAGGGGCTGATCGACGACTCGGTGGGCAAGGTGGGCGCGGGCAGTGCGCTGGTGGCGCAGGCCGGCAAGACGATGGAAGAGATCGTCGGCAGCGTCAAGCGGGTGACCGACATCATGGGCGAGATCACGGCGGCCAGCCAGGAGCAGACCTCGGGGATCGAGCAGATCAACCAGGCGATCACGCAGATGGACCAGGTGACGCAGCAGAACGCGGCGCTGGTGGAGGAAGCCTCGGCGGCCGCGCAGTCGCTCCAGGGGCAGGCCGGCGACCTGTCGCAGGTGGTGGGCGTCTTCAGGCTGCGGGCTCAGGATGACGCGGTGCGGCCTTCAAGCCTTGCCTAGTGTTGCCGATATAGACCCCGAAGGCATTGCAGCGACGATGCCGCATGCAACACCCAACCTACAGCCAACCAGGTAATCCCCCATGTCAGGAAGTTTGTTCTTTACGGGCCTGAGCGGTCTCAACGTCGCGCGAACCGCGCTGATGACCACGGCCCACAACACCGCCAACGTCTACACCACGGGCTACAGCCGGCAGGTCGCCGAGCTTGCCGCCAACGCCGCGGTCGGCACCGGCTCGGGCTACATCGGCACCGGCGCCAACGTCACCACGATCAGCCGCAGCTACGACCGCTACCTGACCGCCCAGCTCGCGTCGGCCCAATCGTCCTCGGCCGCGTTGAATTCCTACGGCACTGAGATCGATCGCATCGACTCGCTGCTGGCCGACAAGACCTCCGGCATCAGCGTGCTCATGCAGGGCTTCTTCACGGCGGTGCAGGGCGTCGCCAACACGCCGGCCGACTCGGCCGCACGCCAGCAGCTCATCAGCTCGGCGCAGTCGCTGTCGAACAAGTTCCGCTCCACCGACCAGTACATGAGCGACCTCAACGATTCGGTCAACGACCAGATCACGGGCAGCGTCTCGCAGATCAACACCTATTCGAGCCAGATCGCCAGCCTCAACCAGCAGATCAGCATGATGAGCGCGGTGGCCGGCGGCCAGCCGCCGAACGACCTGCTGGACCAGCGCGACCAACTGGTGAGCGACCTGAGCCAGATTGTCGACGTCAAGGTGCTCCAGCAGGACAACGGCAAGTACAACGTCTTCATGGGCAACGGCCAGTCGCTGGTGACGGGTGACCAGGCCATGAGCGTCAAGGCGGTGCAGTCGGCCGCCGATCCGACCCGCATCGCGGTGGCGCTGGTCGGAATCGCCGGCAACGTCTCGGAGCTCGGCGAGGACGTCATCACCGGCGGCTCGCTGGGCGGATTGATGTCCTTCCGCAGCCAGACCCTCACCCCCACGCAGAATGCCATCGGCCGGCTCGCGATGGCGGTGTCGGGTGCGTTCAACGACCAGCACAACCTGGGCGTCGACCTCCATGGCGCACTCGGGACGGACTTCTTCAGCAGCGCCACGCCCGGCGTCTTCACGAATGCGAAGAACAGCGGCAACCTGGTGCTGGCCGCAGCGGTGACCGACACCAGCCAACTCGGCACCAGCGACTACTCGGTGCAGGTCACCGATGTCGCGGGCACGCTGAACTACGCGGTGACCCGCCTCTCGGACAAGCAGTCGATGGGCACCTTCACCACCTTCCCGATCAGCTTCGACGGCGTGAGCCTGACCGCGGCGAGCGGCACCGCGCAGAACGGCGACTCCTTCCTGGTCCAGCCCACCCGGACCGGCGCGCGCGACATGGACGTGCTGGTGCTGGACCCGGCAAAGGTGGCGGCAGCCTCGCCGGTCATCACCGGCAACAGCGCCGGCAACCAGGGCAGCGGCAAGCTCGGCGCGGCGACCGTCGACGCCAGCTATCCCGGCACGCCGCTGGCTGCCAACGTGACGCTGAGCTACGACGCTGCGACCGGCACGCTGTCGGGCTTCCCCGCGACCTCTGCCGTCACCGTCACGCTGGCCAACGGCAGCTCCACCCTGTACCCGGCCGGTACCGCCGTTGCGTTCACGGCGGGCGCCACGATGAGCTTCGACGGCATCAGCACGACGATGGCGGGCGCACCGGCGGACGGCGATACCTTCACCATCGGCAAGAACAGCGCCGGCGTTTCGGATGGCAGCAATGCCCTGCTGCTCGGCGCGCTGCAGCGCCAGCCCACCATGGGCAACGGCACGACCACCTTCAACGGTGCCTATTCGTCGCTGGTCAGCGAGGTCGGCAACAAGGCGATGGAAATCAAGGTCGCGACCAAGACCCAGGAGAGCGTGACCAGCCAGATCAAGGCCAGCCAGCAATCCATTTCGGGCGTCAACCAGGACGAGGAAACCGCCAACCTGCTGATGTACCAGCAGATGTACCAGGCCAACGCGAAGGTGATCCAGACCGCCTCGACGATCTTCGACGCGATCCTCGGCATCCGCAGCTGATCGAACCGATCCCGCAACAGAATCAAGGAGCCGTGATGCGCATCAGCACCAGTTCATTCTTCGAGCTGAACACCCTCGCGATGGGCCAGCAGCAGCAGAACCTCTTCAACGTGCAGCAGCGCCTGTCCGCGGGCACCAAGTTCCTGACCGCCGGCGACGACCCGGTGGGTGCGGCACGCGCGCTCGGCGTCAGCGAGACGCTGGCCGAATCCTCGCAGTACGCGTCCAGCCGCGAGCGCGCGACACTGGCGCTCAAGCGCGAGGAGACTGCGCTCGACAGCACGACCGTGCTGCTGCAGAACATCAAGACCCTGACCGTGCAGGCAGGCAACGGCACCTTGTCGGACGCCGACCGTGCCGCATTGGCCACCACCATCCAGAGCAACCTGGACCAGCTGGTGGGCCTTGCGAATTCCGACGACGGCAACGGCCAGTTCCTGTTTGCGGGCTTCAAGAGCGCCAACCCGCCTTTCGCGGCGCAGGCCGGCGGCGGGGTGCAGTACGTGGGTGACCAGGGCCAGCGCCTGATGCAGGTCGACGTGGCGCGCCAGCTGTCGACGTCGGACGACGGCCGCAGCGTGTTCCAGTCGGTGCAGGGCGGTGCGGGCTATGTCAGCTCGGGCGCGGCGGGCAACCTGGGGACGGGCGTCTTCGGCGCGATCAGCGTGGTCGACGCCACCGCGGTCAACTACGGCAAGGACTTCACGGTCAGCTTCACGGGCGGCAACTACACCGTGTCGACCCAGGACACGCCGCCGGTGGTCGCCGCGACCGGCGCCTTCACGGCCGGCTCGCCTATCGCCTTCGGCGGCTTGCAGCTCAGCTTCACCGGCACGCCGGCGGACGGCGACAGCTTCGACGTCAGCACCGCCAAGAATGCCGGCACCGACATCTTCGCGACCATCGGCGAACTGGTCACGGCGCTGCGCACCCCGCTGACCGGTGGCGGCGCGGCGGCGCAGGCCAAGCTGCAGAACGCTTTGAGCACGGCCAATGTGAAGGTCACGAACGCCCACGACAACGTGCTCACCATCCTGTCGTCGGTGGGCTCGCGCATGAACGAGGTCGATGCCCTCGACAGCGGCGGGGCCGCGCGCGACCTGATGGACAAGAGCTACCTCTCGGCGGTCCAGGACCTGGATCCGGCCAGCGCGATCTCGGAGTTCTACCAGCGCCAGACTTCGCTGCAGGCGACGCAGATGACTTTTGCGAAGCTGGCGTCGATCTCGCTGTTCAACTATCTGTGAGCGCTAGCGAAGCACCATCAACAGCAGGCCGGTGACGGCCAGCGCCCCGTTCCAGGCCTGTCGCGGCAGCGGGCCGCTCAGCAGGCGCGGGTGCAGGGCGACGCCGCGGCACACGCCGCCGGCGATCGCGCCGGTCGTGGCCAGCATTGCCGCCGTGTGAACGCCGACGGCCGCCAGCGCCAGGACCAGCGAGCCCGATGCGGTGATCTCGCGCGCGGGATTGTCGGCCAGGCACAGCGGCACCAGCGCCGGGACCAGCATCAGGCCGGACCCGTGCGCAGTGGCCATCAGGAAGGACCAGAGCGCGATGCCGACATGGCCGGCGCGCATGCCGAGGGGCCTGTGCGGGCCAGCGCGGTGCAGCAAGCGGAACGCCGCCGCGCCGACCAGCAGCGCGCCGGCGAGGCCCTGGACCAGCGTGCGGTCCATCGACAGGCCCCGCGCAAAGGCCCAGGCCACGACCGCCACCGATGCGGCGTGCCCGATGGCGATGGGCAGCAGGGCACGCCGCACCTGCGCGCCGTCCCGAGTCCGGACGCCGCAGGCGGCTGCGAACATCCAGCCGCTGGCCGGACTCAATCCGTGCAAGGCGCCGAGTCCGGCGATGGCCAGCCAGGGCCAGAGGTGGGTCATGGCGCAGTCATCCCGGCGATGCGCGGCAGGCTCAGGCCTGCGCCTGGCAGCAGGCGCTGGCCGTCGGCGCTGCCGTTGCGACCGGTGCCGACGCGTAGCGGTCGTGATGCCGCAGCCATTCCATCCCGTAGCTCAACTGCGCCTCGTCGCGTCCCTTGGGAACGAGGTCCAGGAACGCATAGGCGCCCATCATCAATTCCACGCCGCGCCCGTAGGTCGAGTAGGTATGGAAGACCTCGCCCGCGTCGTCCTTGTAGAACACGCTGATGCCGGGGGCTTCCTCCTGCGGGAAGGGCTGCAGCGCATAGTTGTAGTCGACCTGGCCGGTCGCGCGTTCCTCCGGCGTGAAGCTGACGCCGAAGTCGTGATTGAAGTCGCTGCCGTGCGAGGATACCCACTTGAACTGCCAGCCCATGCGCTGGCGAAAGCGCTCGATTTCGGCCAGCGGCGCGCGCGCGACGACCACCAGCGTGAGGTCGCGCTGGGCCAGGTGCACGGTGATCCCGTCGATGTGGTCGGCCATGAAGGAGCAGCTCTTGCAGCCTTCCTCCCACCCCGGGCCGAACATGAAGTGCTGCACCACCAGTTGGTGGCGGCCTTCGAAAAGGTCGGCGAGCGTGCGTGGGCCCTCGGGCCCGTCGAAGACGTAGTCCTTGTCGATGCGCACCCAGGGCAGGTTGCGGCGCTCGCGGGCGAGCTGGTCGCGCAGGCGCGTCAGCTCCTTCTCGCGCGCCAGCAAGGTCTTTCGCTCGGCGATCCATCGGTCCCTGGACACGACGGAATGATTCACGGTGCTCGTTTCGGAAATGGCGGTGTTCATGATGTGCTCCTTGGCGGGCTTGCGGCGTGCGATCACGGCGTGGCGCTTTTCGGGCGACGCACGGCGCGGACCTTTCCGCTCCCACCGCCGCCGCAATAGAAGAGATCCGCACCGTCGGACTCGAGCCCGCTGACGCCGATGCCGGGCGGCATCTCGAGCCGTTCGAGCACGGTACCGTCGTCCGGGTCGATGCGGCGGATCTCGCTCTCGTCTCCCTCCCAGGTCCCGTGCCACAGTTCGCCGTCGACCCAGGTGACGCCGGTGACGAATCGGTTGGATTCGATGGTCCGCCTGACCGCGCCGGTCTCGGGGTCGATCTGGTGGATCTTGCGGTCGCGGTACTGTCCGACCCACAGGCTGCCCTCGGCCCAGGTGAGCCCCGAGTCGCTCCCGTGGCCGGGCGTGGGAATCGACGCCACCACGTTGCCGCTGGCGGGGTCGATCTTGTCGATGCGTTCCTCGGCGATCTGGTACAGGTACCTGCCGTCGTAGGCGGTGCCGGCGTCGCAGGCGCGGTCGAGCGTGCGCGTGGGCGCTCCGCTTTCGGGATCGAAGGCCACCAGCCTGTCGCCGGTGGCGGCCCAGACGCGCTGGCCGTCATGGGTCACGCCGTGGACGCGCTCGGCGCCGGCGAAGGGCCCGTATTCGCGCACGATCTCGGCCGCGCGCACCGTGGCCTGAGGTCTGTCCTTGCTGGTCTTTCGGGTCATCGTCGGCTCCTTGTGTCGCGCCTCGGATCGGCGCGGTGAGACAACTCTATTCAATCGGGAGCGCAGCGGGGAGTAACAATATCGTCGTGAAACCGGCCAGCGGCGGCGACAGCCAGCGGCGCGCCCGGGTCTGCCCGATGGCGCGCACCCGGCCGGCCGCCTCGAGCTCGGCGAGTGCGCGCTGGACGGTGCGTTGACTGGCCCCCAGGGCCAGCGACAGGGCCGAGGTCGACCAGGCCGCGCCGTCCGAGAGCAGCGCCACCAGCGATGCCTGTTCGCCGTCGATCGGCGGCGCCAGGACGGCGACATCGCGCCCGTCGCGGGGCCCGAGCACGAAGCCGCGCGGCGTGGCCTCGATCGACGCCAGCGTGGCGACCAGCGCGCGCAGACGGCCGATCTCGACCCGCAGCCGCGCCCGGTGTGTCTCGTCGGGGCGGCGGGTACCGAACGCGCACGCGATCAAGGCCTCCCGATCGACATCGCCGGGCCATGCCTCGGCGAGTGCCCGCGCCAGCGCGAACAGCACCGGCCGGCGCGCGAGCGGCCGCCACGCGGCACCCGCGCGCAGCCCGCGACGGCAGGCGTCGACCACCAGCGTGCCCGAGTCCAGCAGGGCGGCGACCTCGCCGAGGCGCAGCGCCTGCTCGCCGCCGGCGTCCAGGCGCCGGGCCGCGGGGCGATCGAGCGCGGCCCGTGCCTCCGCCACCTCGGCCAGCAGGGCCGGCACGCGTGCGCGAACGGCCGCCTCGCGCGCCCGGTCAAGTGCCGCCAGCGCCGGGCCGGTGCGCAGCGAGCGCAGCGCGAGTTCGGCCGCGGTCAGCTCGGCCACCGCCGCCAGCGACGGCGGCAGTCCGCCCGCATCGAGACGCGCCAGCGTGGCCGCGGCCTCCTCGAGGCGGCCGAGCAGCAGCAGCCGGCGCGCCGCGATCAGCCGGGCCTGCAGCGCATTGGCGTGATCGGCGCGGGCGTCCAGCGTGGCCGCGGCTGCCGCCAGCGAGCGCGGCGAACCGCCGAGATCGCGCATGGCCAGCGCCACTTCGGCCTCGGCGACGATGCAGCGGGCGCGCGCCAGTTCTTCGTGGGTGCCGAAGCCGCGGGCGGCACGCCGCAGCAGCTCGCGGGCGCGCGGATGTTCGCCGAGCTGGGCCATGGCGATGCCGCGCATGGCCAGCGCCGGCGGGTCGTCACGCAGGGCGACCCGCTTGAGGGCACCGAGCGCGTCGCCTGCGGCCAGGGCGCGCGCGGAGGCGGCGATCAGGGAGTCCATGGCGACAGGTTACCCTGCCGGGCGGCCCGACGGGCCCGTCCCGGCAAGCCGTTGCGCTCGCCGGCCGCCGCGCTCAGCGCCGCAAGGCGCCGGCGAAGCGCAGCATGGCATCGATCCCGGCCGCGAAGCGCGGCTCCAGGAACACCGCCAGGTGCGGGATCAGCAGCTGCATCATGCCGATGCCGGCCAGCAAGGTCAGCGGGAAGCCGACCGCGAAGATGCTGAACTGCGGCGATGCGCGATTCAGGATGCCCATCGCGAGGTTGAGGATCAACAGCGCGGCCACCAGCGGCAGCGAGAGCATCATGCCGCTGGCGAAGATCTGGCTTGCGCCCGAGACCAGGAACATCCAGCCCTGCGCGGCCAGCGGCGCATCGGCGATCGGCAGCGCCTCGAAGCTGCGCGCCAGCGCGGTGATCATCAGCAGGTGGCCGTCGACGGCGATGAAGATCAGCGTCGCCAGCATGTTCAGCAGGCGCGCCACCACCATCGTGGCGCCGCCGTTCATAGGGTCGAAGAAGGAGGCGAAGGACAGGCCCATCTGCAGGCCGATGTACTCGCCCGCCGCCAGCACGGCGGTGAACACCATGCGCATCGTGAAGCCCATCGCGGCGCCGACAAGCACCTGCTGGATGATGATCCAGACGCCGCCGGCCGAGACCACCGGGACGTCGGGCATCGGCCCCAGCGTGGGGGCCAGCACCAGCGCGAGCATCGCGGCGATCGCGACCTTGATCCGGCGCGAGACCCAGGTCTCGCCGAAGATGGGCGCGGTGCTCACCAGCGCCAGCATCCGGACGAAGGGCCACAGGAAGCCCACCATCCATGCGGTGAGCTGCGCCGACGTGACCTCGAAGACGGGTGGCATCAGGCCGGCGCCGGGCCGCCCCAAGGCGGCCTGCGGCCCCCTCGGGGGGCAGCGACCCACACGAAGCGGGGGAGCGTGGGGGCCATCCAGGCCGGCGCCGGGCCGCCCCAAGGCGGCCTGCGGCCCCCTCGGGGGGCAGCGACACACGAAGTGAGGAGCGTGGGGGCCACATTCACCCCACGATCTGCGGAATGCTCATGAACAGCGCGCGGATGTAGTCCAGCATCTGGCCGAGCATCCAGGGGCCGGCGATCACCAGGGTCGCGAACACCGCCAGCAGCTTCGGGATGAAGGACAGCGTGGCTTCGTTGATCTGCGTCGCGGCCTGGAAGATGCTGATGATCAGGCCGACGACCAGCGCCACCAGCAGCAGCGGCGCACCGAGCGCCAGCGACACCTGGATCGCCTGGTTGCCCATCGACATGATGGTTTCTGGAGTCATCCTGTTTCCTTCCTTCCGATCCATGGTCGTTCCCGCTTCCGGGGTGTTCGTGAAACACCGCGGAACCGGCTTTGCCGGGCCGCTGGTGTTGCCCCCGGTAGGGGGTGGGCGGGCTACACGAAGTGAGCCCAACCTGGGGGCGAGCTCATGTGTAGAAGCTCTGCGCCAGCGCGCCGATCAGCAGTTGCCAGCCATCGGCCAGCACGAACAGCATCAGCTTGAAGGGCAGCGCGATGCTGGCCGGCGGCACCATCATCATGCCCATCGACATCAGCACGCTGGCCACCACCAGGTCGATGATCAGGAAGGGAATGAAGATCGTGAAGCCGATCTGGAAGGCGGTCTTCAGCTCGCTGATCACGAAGGAGGGCAGCAGGATGCGCAGCGGCACCTCTTCCGGCCCCTGCATGTCGGGCACCTTGGCCAGCTTGGCGAACAGCGCCAGGTCGTTCTCGCGGGTCTGCCGCAGCATGAAGGCCTTGAAGGGCTCGATGCCGCGCTCGAGCGCGCGGTCGGCGCTGATCTTGTTCTCGGAGAAGGGCTTGTAGGCCTCGGCATAGACCTTGTCGAACACCGGCGCCATGACGAAGAAGGTCAGGAACAGCGACAGACCGACCAGGATCTGGTTCGGCGGCGAGGACTGCGTGCCGATCGCGGTGCGCAACAGCCCCAGCACGATCAGGATGCGCGTGAAGCTGGTCATGCACAGCAGCAGTGCCGGCAGGAAGGACAGCGAGGTCAGCAGCACCAGCGTCTGCACGCTGAGCGACCAGGTCTGGCTGCCGCCGGGTCCGGGCGTGCTGATCAGGCCGGGCATGCCCTGGGTCCACGCGGCCATCGGCAGCGCAGCCGCGAGCAGCGCCAGGCCGGCCTTCAGGCTCCGGCGAAGAGGCGTGTTCACCATGGCGCGGGGCTTGCCTTGCCGGTCAGGGACTCGCGCAGCTTGCGGGCGAACAGGCCGACCGGGCTGCGCGCACCGGCATCGGCAGCCGCCGGGGTGCCGGCCACGGCTTGCGCCGGCAGGGAATGCAAGGTGTTGATCTGGTTCGAGGTCACGCCCAGCACCAGCCAGGTCCCGGCGACCTCGACCACCACCACGCGCTCGCGCTGGCCGATGCTGGCGTTGGAGACCACCTTCACCACCTGGCCGCTGCCGCCGAAGCGCTGCAGCCCGAAGCGGCGCGCCAGCCAGGCGCACGCGAAGATCAGGCCCAGCACCATCAGCATGCCGAGGCCGGCCTGCAGCAGGCCCGAGGCACCGACCACCGGCGCCACCTCGACGGCCTGGGAGGGCACGGTCGGAAGGCTCATGAACGCGCCAGCTTCTGCATCCGTTCCGGCGGCGTGATGATGTCGGTCAGCCGGATGCCGTACTTGTCGTTCACCACCACCACCTCGCCCTGGGCGATCAGGTAGCCGTTGATCAGCACGTCGAGCGGCTGGCCGGCCAGGCCGTCGAGCTCGACCACCGAGCCCTGCGACAGCTGCAGCAGGCTCTTGATGGTGATGCGGGTGCGGCCGATCTCGGCGGTGAGCTGGACCGGCACGTCCATCACCCGCGCGATGTCGACCGCCGAGACCGCGGCGGTCGAGGCCGGTTCCTGGATCTGCTGGAAGACCTGTGCGGTGGCGGGCGCCGGCACCGGCTCGGCGGCCGGCGCGGGAGGCGTTGCAGCGGTCTGCTCGGCCAGCGCGCTGGCCCAGTCGTCCGCGTCGCTGGCGGTGGCGTTGTTGTCAGTCATGGTCGTTCTTCACATCGCTGTCTTGGTGGGAGATCATGTTTTGCACGCGCAGGGCGTAGCGCTCGTTCGAGGTGCCGAAGCCGCACTCCATCACCGGCACGCCATCGACCCGGGCGATGACGGTGGAGGGCAGTTCGATCGGCAGCACGTCGCCGACCTGGAGCTTGAGGACCTCGCCGATGGTCGAGGACATCGTCACGAAGTCGGCCGTGAGCTCGACGTCGGCGGCCTGCATCTGCCTGGACATCTGCTTGACCCAGCGCTTGTCGATCTCGACCTCGTCCTGGATCGGGTTCGACAGCAGGTCGCGGATCGGCTCGATCATCGAATAGGGGATGCACACGTGCAGGAAGCCGCCGATGGGGCCGAACTCGATCTGCAGCGTGGTGTTGATCACCACCTCGTTGGGCGCCACGATGTTGGCCAGCTTGCCGTGCATCTCGGCGCGCACGTAGTCGAATTCGAGCGGGTACACCGGCTGCCACGCCTCGCCGTAGCATTGCAGCGAGAGGTCGAGGAGGCGTTTGATGATGCGCTGCTCGGTGCGCGTGAAGTCGCGGCCTTCCACGCGCACGTGGTAGCGGCCGTCGCTGCCGAACAGGTTGTCGACCACCAGGAACACCAGCTTCGGATCGAACACGAAGAGCGCCGTGCCGCGCAGCGGCTTCATGTGCATCATGTTGATGTTGGCGGGCACCGGCAGGTGGCGCACGAACTCGCCGTACTGCTGGATCTGTACCGGCCCGACCGAGATGTCGGGGCTGCGGCGCATGAAGTTCAGCAGCGCGCCGCGCAGGCCGCGCGCAAAGCGGTCGTTGATGACCTCCAGCGTGTGCATGCGGCTGCGCACGACCCGGTCGGGCGCGCCGAGGTCGTAGGCCGGCAGCCCGTCGGCGGGCGCAGGCGGCGTGGATGTCTGGTCGACGCTGCCGCCGGTGACGCCTTGCAGCAGGGCATCGACCTCGTCCTGCGAGAGGACTTGTTCATAGGCCATGGGTGGCTTGCCTGGTGGGGGTCACTGCACCACGAAGGTGTTGAAGGCGACGCTGGCGATGCCCTGCTCGGGCAGATCGCCGTTGAGCGGCCGGTTCAGCTCGGTGCGGATCTCCTCGGCCAGCTTGTTCTTGTCCTCGGGCGAGACCAGCGAATCGGCGGTCCGGTTCGACAGCAGCATCAGGGCCCGGCTGCGCAGCTCGGGCATGAACTCGACGATCTGCGCCTTCGACGGCTCGCCGTGCACCTTGAGCGCCATGCCGACATGCAGGAATTTGGCGCGGCCTTCGCCCTGCAGGTTGACGGTGAAGGGCTCCAGGGTCACGAAGATCGGTTTCTCGGGCGCCGGCTTGGCGGCCTCGGCCTGCGCGGCCTTGGGGGCGACGAACACATAGGCGACCGCGCCGGCGGCCAGCAGGCTGATCCCGATCAGGAGGCCGATCAGCAGCTTCGAGGAACGAGGCGCGGCGGAGGAAGCGTTGGGTGAGGTGGCCATGGTGAAGCTCGATTGACTTGTTCGGTCTATTCTTTGCGAACTGAAGGCTTGGCGAACGGCCGATCAGGGGTGGAAAAGCGCGTCAGATCCGTTCATTGCGGTCTGATCAGTTGAGGACAGAGCAAAAACTGCTGCGCAGTTTCTTGGTCTGTCCCGCAAGGTCTCAGGCAAAGGTGTCCAGGCCGGCATTGGCCGCCCGTGCGACAGGGGCCAGTGGCGCTGGCTGCGCTGCCGTGGCGCTGTCGATGCCGCGGCCGGCACCCGGATACGCCGGCTGGCCGGACGAGCGCCCCGGGTTCTGGTCGGCGAAGCCGCCCTGTTGCGAGGGCTGGCGGGTCTCGGCACCGACCGAGGTGTGGCCCAGGCTGATGCCCTGGTCGGCGAGGGTGGTGCGCAATTGCGGCAGGGCGGCCTCGACCGCGCGGCGCACGCCTTCATGGGCCGAGACGAACATCGCCTGGGCCTGGTTGTCTCCCATCGTCAGCGTCACCTTGAGCGGGCCGAGGCCGGCCGGGTTGAGGTTCAGCTCGGCCACCTGGTGGCCGCTGGCACTCATGCGGATCATCTGCTGGCCGATGGCGGGCCCCCATTCGTGGCTGCCCACCGGCGGCGCGACCGACAGCACGGGCGTGGCGTCGCGGCCGGCATTGGTGCGATCGGCCGCCGGCAGGGCCGAGGCCAGCTGCGGCAGGGTCTGCGGGCTCGAGGCGCTGTCCGCGTCGATCGCCTCGCTGCGCTTCGTTTCGGGGACGGCGGCGAAGCCGTTCGCCGCGCCGGCGGCCTGGACCGCGGCGGTCTTCGGTGCGTCGGTCGCAGCGGTGGCCGCGGCGCCGCCGGCTTCGCTGGCGGACTTCAGGGCGTCCTTGGCGGCAGGCAAGGGCATGGCCGGTGCGGGCGCGGCCGTGGCCACCGGGGACGAGGCGCTTGCGGGTGCGGCGGCCGTCTCGGCCGCAGCCGCCGGTGCCAGGGCGGTCTTGATCGTTGCGTCGATCGCGCTGGCCGGTTTGGCCGCGTGCGCGGTGTCCGCCGCTGCATCCGTTGCCACGGTCTCGGAAGCCTCTTCGGCTGCGCCTGACCGCGAGGCCGCGGCGGTTGCGGCGTCCGCTTCGTGAAGCGCATTCGCAGCGCTGTCCCGTGCGCTGCCGTCCGGCAGGACGCCGGCCGAGCCCTTGGCGGCGGACAGTGCCGCATCCGTGCCCGGGCCGGCATGGGCCGGGTCGGCCACCACCGGTGCCGCGACCGGCGCCGCCAGCGGTGCCAGCAAGGCCAGCACGTCGGCGGCGCTGAGCTCGCTCTTGCGCTCGCCGTCGCGGACCGGCCGCCGCACGGCCGCGGTTTCCGGTGCGGCATCGGAAGCGTCCGGGCTTTGCTCGCCGCGGGCGGCGCGCGAGCGCTCCAGCGCTGCGCCGAAGCCGCGGCCCTCGGGCTGTTCGGCACCGCGGCCGCGCGGGCCGGCCTGCGAGACCTGCGGGCCGGAAAGATTGACGGAAGGCGAAATGAGGGTGGACATGGGCAATCCTGGGAAGACTTCAGGGAGTCGGATGGGCGGCGCGGTCGAAGAACTTCCGGGCCGAGCGTTCGTCGCTGTCGCGCTGCTCGCGCTTGGCCTGCGCCAGCATGTCCTGGCGGCGCACGCGCTCGGCCAGGGTGTCGAAGGAGTTGAGCCGGCGCTTGTGCTGCTGCCAGTCGGTGCGGCCGTGGTCCAGCCGGCTGGCGGCCTGGGCCACGATCGCGCGCTGCTGTTCGATGGCGCCGTCGAGCGTGCCCAGGAAGGCCTGGAAGTTGCGCCACTGCGCGGTCGGCAGGCCCTTGTTCATCAGCAGGTGCAGCTGGTCGTAGTAGTCCTGGCGGTACTGCAGCAGCAGGTCGAGCTTCTGGTTGGCACCCAGCTGCGCGCTTTGCAGGGCGCCGAGGCGCCGGGCGGCATCGTCGGTCCGGGTGCGCGCCAGGTCGGTCAGGGTGTCGAGCGGGAGTTTGCTGGCCATCGGTCTTGCTTCCTTCTTCAGGCGGGTTCGAACAGCTTGCTCATGCGTGCGATCGACGCCGGGTAGTCGGTGCGCTCGTCCATCGGTTGCTGCAGGAAGGCCTCGATGCGCGGATACATCGCGATCGCCTGGTCCAGCTGCAGGTCGTGGCCGGGCGCGTAGGCGCCGACGCTGATCAGGTCGCGGTTGCGCTGGTAGCGCGACAGCATCTGCTTGAAGCGGCGCACCGTGTCGAACTGCGGCGACGGGATCAGGGCGGTCATCGCCCGGCTGATCGAGGCCTCGATGTCGATCGCCGGGTAGTGCCCGGCCTCGGCCAGGGTGCGCGACAGCACCACGTGGCCGTCGAGGATGGCGCGCGCCGAGTCGGCGATCGGGTCCTGCTGGTCGTCGCCTTCCGACAGCACCGTGTAGAAGGCCGTGATCGAGCCGCCGCGGCCTTCGGCATCGCGGGCGCCGTTGCCGGCCCGCTCCACCAGGGCCGGCAGCCTGGCGAACACCGAGGGCGGGTAGCCCTTGGTGGCCGGCGGCTCGCCGACCGCGAGCGCGATTTCGCGCTGGGCCATCGCGTAGCGGGTCAGCGAGTCCATGATCAGCAGCACGTCCTTGCCGAGGTCGCGAAAGTGCTCGGCCAGGCAGGTGGCATAGGCCGCGCCCTGCAGCCGCAGCAGCGGCGAGTTGTCGGCCGGCGCGGCCACCACGACGGCGCGCGCCAGGCCTTCCTCGCCGAGCGTGTTCTCGATGAAGTCCTTGACCTCGCGGCCGCGCTCGCCGATCAGGCCGACCACGATCACTTCGGCGCTGGTGTAGCGCGCCATCATCCCGAGCAGCACGCTCTTGCCGACGCCCGAGCCCGCGAACAGGCCCATGCGCTGGCCGCGGCCGACCGTGAGCATGGCGTTGATGGCGCGCACGCCGACGTCCAGCACCGAGTCGATCGGCGCCCGCGTGAGCGGATTGATCGGCGGCGACGACAGCGGCACCTTGCGGCTGACGTCCAGCGGGCCGAGGCCGTCGAGCGGCCGGCCCACGGCATCGACCACCCGGCCGAGCATGCCGATGCCCACCGGCAGCCGCTTGGTGTGGGCGTCGCCGGCCAGGCCCGAGCCGGGGGCGCCGGTACGCGGGAAGACCCGCGCGCCAGGCACCAGCCCGGCCACTTCGGTCTGCGGCATCAGGAACAGCTTGTCGCCGGCGAAGCCGACCACTTCGGCTTCGGCATGGCGCTGCGGATGGCCGGGCGGCAGTTCGATCAGGCAGTCGCTGCCGACCGGCAGCTGCAGGCCGACGGCCTCCAGCACCAGGCCGACGGCGCGAGTCAGGCGGCCCGAATGGGCCGTCATCGCGCACTGGCTGACATCGCTGCGGGCCTGCGCGAGCGTGCTCAGCAGCGATTGCAGATGGGGGTTGGGCGCAAGGCTGGTCATGGCTCAGGCTTCCTGGGCGTCGATGTCGCGGCGCAAGGCCGCGGTGACGCTTTTCCAGCGCGTCTCGAGGCTGGCATCCATCTCGCCGGTGGCCGACTGCACGCGGCAGCTGCCGCGGCTCATTGTGTCGTCGGGGCGCAGCTGCCAGCCGGCGGCCTGCAGTTCGTTGCCGAGGCTGTTCTTCACCAGCGCGACGTCGTCCGGATGCAGCAGCAGGCGCGGCTCGCCCTGCAGCGCCGGCTCGGTCTGCAGCAGATCCTGCACCAGCGGCAGCACCCATTCAGGCTCGGCACGCAAGGTGCGATGCACCACCTGGCGCGCGACGTCGAGCGCCAGCGTGAGCACGGCGTCGGCCAGCTCGCTGTCGGCGCGTCGCAGCGCGGCGGGCAGGCTGGCGGCCAGCGCGCGCAGTTGCTCGGCATGCGCGCTGGCGGCGGCCAGGCCGGCGGCCAGTCCTTCGGTGCGGCCCTGCGCATAGCCTTCGGCATGGCCTTTGGCATGGCCCTCGCGCCTGCCTTCGGCCTCGCCGGCGCTGCGGGCCTCGCGGCGCAGGCTCACCAGTTCGGCGGCATGCAGCAGTGCCGCCGAGGGCGGGGCTTCGACCGGCGGGACGGACGTCCCGCGGCCGCTGGGGGCCGGGGCGCGCCGCGCGGGCTCGTCCAGCGTGTCCATCTCCCAGCGCTGCCAGGCGGACAGCACCGGCTTGTCGGGCTTCGAGGCGGCGGCGCGCGGCGGCGCATAGGCCGTGGCCGCGCGCGCCCGGGCGCCGAAGGGCGAAGGCGCTGGGTACTTAGACGTAGTCATCGGTGCCTGGCGCAGCAATCACGATCTCGCCGGCTTCGGCGAGGCGGCGTGCGACCTGCAGGATCGCCTTCTGCTCGGCCTCGACCTGCGAGACGCGCACCGGACCGCGCAGCTCGATGTCCTCGCGCAGCGTCTCGGCGGCGCGCTGCGACATGTTGGCCAGGAACTTGTCGCGCAGCTCCTGCGGCGCGCCCTTGAGCGCGGTGATGAGCGAGTCGGATTCGATGTCCTTGAGCAGGCGCTGGATGCTGCGGTCCTCCAGGCTCAGCAGGTTCTCGAACACGAACATCTCGTCGATGATCCGCTGCGCCAGCGCCTCGTCGTGTTCGCGCACGTGGGCGATGGCTTCTTCTTCCTGCGCGCTGTTCATCAGGTTGACGATCTCCGCCGCGGTGCGCACGCCGCCCAGGCGGCTGCGCTTCAGGCCCTGGCCCGAGAGCATCTCGGTCAGCACATCGGTCAGCTCCATGAGCGCCGAGGGCTGCACGCCGCCGAAGGTGGCCACGCGCATGATGACGTCGTGGCGCAGGCGGGTCGGCAGCTTCTCGAGCACCTCCGAGGCCTTCATGCGATCCAGGTGGATCAGCACGGTCGCCAGGATCTGCGGATGCTCGTCGCGGATCAGCTCGGCCACTTCGCTGGCCTCGAGCTGGTTCAGGCGCTCGATGCCGCTGTGCGGCTCGTCGGCCTGCAGGATGTCCTCCAGCAGGTTGCTGGCGCGATCGTCGCCGAGCGCCTTCTTGAGCACCGCCCGGATGTAGCTGCTCGAGCCCAGGTGCAGCGCCGAGAGCTGCTCGGTCTCGTGGCGGAACTCGGACAGCACCGCGTTCAGCTCGTCCTTCGAGACCGAGACGAGCTTCGCCATCGCGAGGCCGAGGGTCTGCACTTCGCCGGTGGCGAGGTGGGCCAGCGCCGCGGCGGCGCGGTCTTCACCGAGGGCCATCAACAGGATGGCGCTCTTGCGGGTACCTGCTTCACTGATCATGTTTGTTCATCCAGTGCTGGATCAGCGTGGCGACCAGCTTGGGATCCTGTTCGGCGAGTTGATGGGCGTAGTCCAGGTCGGCCTTCTGGCGCAGGGCCTCGCGCTGGCGCAGGGCTTCTTCGGCCGAGATCGCCGGTTCATCCGGCTGTTGCGGCGCGTCGCCGGCGGCATCGCCGGAGGCGCCCGGTTCGGCCGCGGTCGGTGCCGGGGCCGGCGGCGGCGCCAGGTGCTTGCGCAGCAGGGGCCGCAGCACCGCGAACCAGGCGAAGAGCGCGAGGAAGGCGAGCAGCAGGTACTGGCCGAGGGTCTTGCCGAGTTCGAGCTTGTCGTGATCGCGCCAGAACGGGACCACGGCCGCGCTCGGCTCCTTGTTGTCGTCGGCGAAGGCGCTGTTCACCACGTTGAGCGAATCGCCGCGTTCCTGGCTGAAGCCCATCGCCTCGCGCGCCAGGTTGCGGATCTGCTCGATCTCGACCGGCGTCAGGGCCCGCGGGCTGCTCTTGCCGGTGCTGTCGGTCGCATCCTTGTAGTTCACGACCACCGCCACCGACAGCCGCTTGATGCCGCCGGCACCCTGCTGCACGTGGCGGATCGAGCGATCGAGCTCGTAGTTGGTCGTCACGTCCTTGCGCGAGTTGCTGGGTCCGCTCGACTGCGTGCTGCTCGCCACCGTGGCGCCGTTCGAGGCGCCGGGAGCGGCCGGGGCACCGGGCGTGCCGGGCCGTGGCGCGGTCGTGATCGGCGCGCTCGGGGTGCCGGGCGGCTGGTTCGACAGGGCGCCGGGCACGCCCCCGGGCGGCGTGCCGCCCTGCTGGAGCGATTCGCTCGACTGCTGGCTGCGCATCGCGGCCTTGCCGGGCTCCTGGTTGGGCTTGTACTTCTCGTCGGTGTGTTCCATCACCGAGAAGTCGATGTCGGCCGCGACCTGGGCGCGCACGTTGTTGGCGCCGACGATCGGCTGCAGGATCGCCTCGATGCGGCGGATGTAGCCCTGCTCGATTTCCTGCGCGTACTTGAGCTGGCTCACGTCCAGGCCGCGGGCGCCGCTGTTGGCCGCCGACAGCAGGTTGCCGCGCTGGTCGACCACCGTGACCGCCTTCGGGTCGAGCTCCGGCACGCTGCTGGAGATCATGTGGACGATGGCGCTGACCTGGCCTTCGTCGATGCTGCGGCCGCGCTGCAGGGTCAGCACCACCGAGGCCGAGGGCTTCTTCTGCTCGCGCACGAACAGCGAGGGCTTCGGCAGCGCGAGGTGCACCCGCGCCGACTCGATCGTGCCGACCGATTCGATCGAGCGCGCCAGCTCGCCCTCGAGCGCGCGCTGGTAGTTGACCTGCTCGGCGAACTGGCTGGTGCCGAACTTCTGGTTGTCCATCAGTTCGAAGCCGACGCCGCCGGCTTTCGGCAGGCCCTGGGCGGCGAGCTTGAGCCGCACCTCGGGCACCTTGTCGCCGGCGATCAGGATCGCGCCGCCGCCTTCGGCGAACTTGTAGGGCACGTTCATCTGCTGCAGCGAGGCGATGATCGCGCCGCCGTCGCGATCCGAGACGTTGGTGTAGAGCACCTTGTAGTCGGGGCCGCGGTTCATCAGCGTGAACGCGGCCACGGCGGTCACCAGCGCCGCGGCGCCGATGACGATCGGCAGCTTCGGCTGGGCCCGCAGGCGCTCGAGCAGCGGGGGGAGCGAGGACGTCGCGGGCGCAGCGATCGCCGGTGCCGTCGAACTCATGCGCGGATCCTCGCCATGGCCGGTGCGCCGGGCAGGTGCGTCGTCATGCGGAGGGAGTGAGGTTGTTGTTCAGAGGTCATGCCGTAGGGCGTTGAAGTCGTCAGCGGGCTTGTCGTTTCGCGGTTGATTGTGAGCAGCCGTAACAAATTCGATAGACCGAACAGCGGGGGCTTTTGCCGTCTGTTGGCGGCTTGTATCGGGGTCTTCCCTTGCTACGCTGAAAGGACGACGGAGCGCCTGGGCGCTTCTATAGCAACACCAAAGTAAACAAAGGAAAGCCCATGTCGATCACCGCCATCGAATCCGTCCTGCAACAGATGCGGGCCACCGCCGTGCAGGCCGGCTTCTCGCCCGCCGCCGCCGCACCCACCGAAACCGGTGGCTTCGCCGCCGAACTCAAGCGCTCGCTGGACAACATCAGCGGCGCGCAGACCAGGGCCTACGGCCAGGCCGAGTCCTTCGAACTCGGCAAGCCGGGCATCGCGCTGAACGACGTCATGGTCGACCTGCAGAAGGCCAACGTGGCGTTCCAGACCGGGCTGCAGGTGCGCAACCGGCTGGTGAGCGCTTATCAAGAGGTGATGAACCTGCCGGCTTGAGTGTGGCTCGCCCCCAGGTTGCCCGGCACTTCGTGTCCGGGCGCCCACCCCCTGCCGGGGGCAACACCAGCGGCCCGGCGAAGCCGGTTCCGCGGTGTTCCCCCAACGGGCCTGGCTGCGCCGGCCGGGGAAGCCGGCGCTGCGTCTGCTCTTCGGCTGCGCGCAGCGCGCCCTTCGTGGGCAGCCGCGGAACCGGCTTCGCCGGGCCGCTGGCTGCGCCCCCTGAAAGGGGGTGGGCGGCTACACGAAGTGAGCCAACCTGGGGGTTTTCTCAATGCCTCCCTAAAGGTTTCAGGGGGCCTGCCGATAACTGATCCAACGGTGGCCTGAGTCTCACGGCGAGAGCAGGTCCAGCGTTACGGCCAGAGGCCGGAAGTCCACAACCTTTGTCAAACAGGAGTCGAGCATGGCGCAAGTCATCAATACCAACAGTCTCTCGCTGCTCACGCAGAACAACCTCAACAAGTCGCAATCGTCGCTGAACACCGCGATCGAGCGCCTGTCTTCCGGTATGCGCATCAACAGCGCCAAGGACGACGCCGCCGGCCAGGCCATCGCGAACCGTTTCACGGCCAACATCAAGGGCCTGACGCAAGCGACCCGCAACGCCAACGACGGCATCTCGATCGCTCAAACGACCGAAGGCGCGCTGACCGAAGTCAACAACAACCTGCAGCGCGTTCGCGAACTGTCGGTGCAAGCCGCCAACGGCACGAACTCGGACAGCGACCTGTCCTCGATCCAGGCTGAAATCACCCAGCGCCTCGACGAAATCAACCGCGTGTCGGAACAGACCCAGTTCAACGGCGTGAAGGTCCTCTCGGCCGACGCCGGCAAGCTGACCGTCCAGGTCGGTGCCAATGACGGCGAGACGATCGACATCGACCTGCAGGAAATCAGCGCGAAGACCCTGGGTCTCGATGGTTTCAACGTCGACGGCACGGGCTCGAAGAACAAGCAGGCCGGTGCCAGCGACCTGCTGGTGGCGGGTTTCGCGGCCGGCGCGACGACGAACGGCGTCACGGCCTACTCGCGCACCCTGACCGCGGCGGCCAACGGCGCCAAGGCGGACGACGTGCTGGCGAAGATGCAGAACGGCGGCACCGTGAGCATCACCGGCGCGGCGACCTACACCTACAACGCGTCGACCAAGAGCTACACGGCCGCGGAAGCCGCACGCACCCAGGCGAACACCCTGACTTCGCTGACGCCGGCCGCCGGTACCAGCGTGACCGCGACGGTCAAGCTCGGCAGCTACTCGACGGACGTCAAGATCGACAGCAACGGCAACCTGACCGATGCGGCCGACGGTTCCACGCTGTACCTCGACGCCTCGAACAACCTGACCAAGACCGGCAGCGGCACCACGGTGGCGGCCACGCTGACGAACCTGGTCGATTCGACCAACGGCATGACGACCGCCGGCGACTCGATCACGATCGCCAGCACCGGCGCCAAGTACACGGTCAACGCGAGCGGCGCGGCAGCAGGCGCGAACGCCTTCACGGTGGCCAACGAAGGTGCAACGGCGGGCCAGGTCTCGGCCCTGATCAACGCCGGCGCCGGTTCGATCGACATCGACGGCGCAGGCGCCACGGCGGCCTACGCGGTGGCAGCCGCCGGCGGCGCGGTGACGGGTGCCTTCATGGGCGTCGCCGGCCTGACCACTGTCGCAGCCGAGAACGTCAACCTGAACGCCAATGGCGTGGTCACCGACTCGGCCGGCAGCGTGGTCTATGCGGACTCCGCCCATCCGGGCAAGGTCACGACGCAAGCCGTCAGCAACTCGACCAAGACGGTCGATCCGCTCGCCGCCATCGACGCCGCCCTGTCGAAGGTCGACAAGCTGCGCAGTTCGCTGGGTGCGGTGCAGAACCGTTTCGACTCGACGATCGCCAACCTCGGCACCACCGTCACCAACCTGTCCTCGTCGCGCTCGCGCATCGAAGACGCGGACTACGCGGTGGAAGTGTCGAACATGACGCGCGCCCAGATCCTGCAGCAAGCCGGTACCTCGGTGCTGGCCCAGGCCAACCAGACCACGCAAGGCGTGCTGTCCCTCCTGCGTTAATCGGAAGAGAACAGAAAAGGAAAGGAATGCCGGGCCCCTCCTGCAAGGGAGGGCCTGGCCACCGCAGGCCCCGCCGCCTGCGTTGTCCTCTGCGGCCATGCCTCATGGCGAGGCCGCAGAGCACAGCGAACCCCGCAACCAGGATTGAAATCATGTCGAACCCGCTGCCAGCCATTCCCGCCAAAGAAACGCCATGGACGCAACTGCTCGCCGGTCCCGTCGCGGGTACCACGGCCGCGGCGGCAGAGACGGCCGCGGGCGCGGTGGCGCAGGCGACGCCTGCGCAGATCGAGACGGCGGTGCGCGAAGTCAACGCCTCGCTCGAGAGCCGTTCGATCAGCCTGCAGTTCGAGATCGACAAGGACACCGACAAGGTCATCGTGAAGGTGGTCGACCAGGCCAACGGCGAGGTGATCCGCCAGATTCCGACCGAGGAAGTGGTTCGCATCGCGAAGGTCATGGGCAAGGCGCGCGGGCTGCTGGTGAGCCATCAGGCCTGAAGCACGCACCTCTTTTCCTACGCAGTTCAAGAAAGCAGCAAGATGGCAACGATCAGCAGCCTGGGCGTCGGTTCCAACCTCGATCTGGCGACGCTCCTGACCCAGCTCCAGACGGCGGAAAGCCAGCCCCTGGTGGCCCTGGACGCCAAGGCGAAGAGCTATACCAGCAAGCTGTCCGCCTACGGAACGCTGCAAAGCGCGCTGGGCGTCCTGCAGACCGCCGCCAAGAAGTTGGGCGACCCGGCGCTGTTCCAGACCGTCACGGGAACGCCCACGGTGAGCGGCATCCTGGCCGCCTCGTCGACCGATGCCAGCGCCGCCGGCAACTACAGCATCACCGTGTCGCAGCTGGCCCAGGCGCAGTCGGCGATCACGGCGGGGCAGGCCAGCACCACCACCGCGATCGGCAACGGCAAGATCACGATCGAGTTCGGCACCATCAGCGGGGGGGCGCTGGACGCGGCCACCGGCAAGTACAGCGGCGCCGCCTTCACGCCCGATGCGTCGCGTGCCGCGAAGTCCATCACCATCGATCCCACCGACAACACGCTGGGTGGCATCCGCGATGCGATCAATGCGGCCGATGCCGGCGTCACGGCCAGCATCGTCAACGACGGCAGCGGCACGCCGAATCGCCTGGTGCTGGTCTCGACGCAGACCGGCGAGACCTCGAGCATGCGGATCGCGGTCGATGGCGACGCCGGACTGCAGAGCCTGCTGAACAACGATCCGGCCGGCACGCAGAACCTGCAGCAGACCATCGCGGCGCAGAACGCCAAGCTCAGCGTCAACGGCATTGCGATCACCAGTGCGAGCAACACGGTCAAGGAAGCGATCCAGGGCACGACGCTGACGCTGGTTCAAACCGGCACGACCGGTCTCTCGATGAAGGCCAACACGGCCTCGGTGAAGACCGCCATCAATGATTTCGTCAAGGCCTACAACAGCCTCCAGAGCACCGCGAGCAGCCTGACCGCCTACGACGCCGACACCAAGACCGGTGCCGCGCTGATGGGCGACTCGACCTTGCGCAACCTGCAGACCCGGATCCGCCAGGCGCTCACGACGCCGCAGGCCGGCGGCGCCAACGACTTCAAGGTGCTGACCGAGATCGGTGTCGGGTTCCAGAAGGACGGCACGCTGGCGGTGGACACGACCAAGCTGGACAAGGCGCTCGACACCAACCTGGAAGGGGTCTCGAAGCTCTTCGCGAGCGCGACCGGAAGCACGGCGGGCTACGGCAAGCAGCTGGATGCACTGGTCGACGATCTCACCCAGACCGGCGGCTCCCTCAAGGTGGCCACCGACGGCGTGACTTCGACGATCAAGGAGCTCGACGATCAGTACAACGCGATGCAAACCCGGGTCAACGACACCGTGGACCGCTACCGCAAGCAGTTCAACCAGCTCGACGTGCTGATCAACAGCATGAAGAGCACCATGACCTACCTGACGCAGCAGTTCGACGCGATGAATGCCAGCAGCAACTGACGCAACCCACCGAAAGATCCCGATGTACACCCCGCACACTGCCAGGACCGGCGCCGGCGCCTATGCCCGCGTCGGCGTGGAGACCGGCGCCATGAGCGCCTCGCCGCACCAGCTCATCTGCATGCTGTTCGATGGCGCCAAGTCGACCATCGGCATGGCCCGCCACCACATGTCGAACGGCGACATCGGGCCCAAGGGAAACGCCATCTCCAAGGCGATCGACATCGTCGACAACGGCCTCAAGGCCGCACTCGACGCCAAGGCCGCGGGCCCCGAAGGCGAGGCCCTGGTGGCCAACCTGTCGGCGCTCTACGGCTACATCATCCAGAGGCTCCTCCATGCCAACCTGCGCAACGACACGCGGGCGCTCGACGAAGCCGATGGCCTTCTCGAAGACATTGCATCGGCCTGGCGCGAGATCGACGCCGGCCCGGGGCGCGCTTGACGCGGCCGCCGACCAACACAGGGGACACCATGGCGACCAGGAGTGAAGTCGTGCATTGCTACGGGCAACTGGCCTCGGGCGTCGCACGCATGGCGGAACTGGCCCGCTCCAAGGAGTGGGGCCGCCTTCCCGCGCTGGAGGCGCAATGCGCGGCGATCGTCGAGCGGCTCAAGGTGCTGGTGCCGCTGGAGGCACTGGATGCGAGCCAGTTCGAGGAAGCGCTGCGCCTCATCGAGCGGATCCGCGCCGACCAGGACGAGGTCTGCGGGCTGGTCAAGCCGCAGATCGAGCGCTTGATCGCCCACATGGGCCACCTGCAACAGCAGCGCAGCCTGGGCAAGGCCTACGGGCCGCCGCACTGAAGCGCAGGAGCTGCCCATGAGTGGACTCACCGGACTGATCGATGCGCTGCTTGCCGTCAAGGCGTCGCCGCGGCCGGACGTGCTCGCGATCAAGGCCGAAGCCGAGATCGGCTCGCCTGGTGCGGTGGCGCGAGTGCTGAAGGTCGAGAACGACATCCGCCTGCCGTCGAAGGCCGCGCTCGACCGCGTGCTGCCCGGAAGGCCGACGAGCCTGCCGGCCGCAGCGGCGCCGCAGCAGCCTCTGGAGCGGGAGGCCGAACTGTCGGTGGCGGCGCGCGTCATCAGCGCGGTGCTGGCCGATCTCGAATCCGATCCCGGACCGGTGCGCGGCGTTGCGCCCGCCTGGCCGTCGCGGCAGGCACCTCCGGTGCCCGAGCTTGCGCGCGCGCTGGCGCAGACCGTCGATCACAGCGGCCTGTTCTACGAGTCCCATCTGGTCGAATTCGCATCCGGCATCCGGCCGCTGGCGCAACTGATGCAGGAGCCGCAGGCGCAGTGGGCCACGCCGCTGGCCGCGCAGCGCGCCGTCGAAGCGCTTGCGCCCGCGGCCGCGTCGCCGGGCGCTGCGACCACGTCGTCGCCGCTTGCGCTCGCCCTCGCCGCAGGGGCGCCGGCGACTGAAATGCCCGCCGCCGCGACCGGGCGAGGCGAATCCGCGTCGCCGGCGGAGGCCGCTTCTCCGGTGGCGCCTCTTGCCGCACGGACGGATGGGGCGCCGTCCATCGGCACCGCCGCTGCCGCGGCACCGGCGGATGCCGCCAGGCTGCAAGCCACCTACGGACGCGGCGAGGCCGCGCGTCCGGTGACGGGGAGCGAGGCGGACGGGGCCTCCGACAAAGCCGAGGAAGTCCGCCCTGCGCATCCCGTGGCCGTCGCCAGGCCGGCCACTCCGGCCGCCGAGGTCATCCATCCGCAGGCCGTGAGCCTGGTGCACCAGCAACTCGACCTGCTGGCGACCGCCGTGTTCCGCTGGCACGGCGAGGCTTGGCCGGGGGTCCCGATGGACTGGTCCGTCGAGAAGGACGCCGGCGAGCCCGACGCCGATCCGGCCGTCGAGGACAACCCGCAACGCTGGTCGACCCGGGTGTCGATGAGCCTGCCGCGGCTCGGACAGGTGGACGTTCGCCTGATTCTTGCGGGCCCGGGTCTGCAGGCGCGGCTGGCGGCCAGCGAGCCCGGCACGGTGTCGGTGCTGCACGCCGACGGCCGCTCGCTGGTGCAGCGGCTGGAAGCCGCCGGCCTTCGGGTGCAGGAGCTTCAGGTGGCGCCGATGGAGAAGGTGCCGGCGGACGGTGGGGAGGGCGCATCGTGAGCACCCCAATGGACGATCGGCAAAGCGCTGTGGCGCTGTCCTATGCCGACAAGACGCGCGCTCCCGTGGTCGTGGCCAAGGGCTACGGCGTGGTGGCCGAATCGATCATGCGCGAGGCGAGGGACAACGGTCTCTATGTCCATGCATCGGTGGGCCTGGTCAAGTTGCTGATGCAGGTCGACCTCGACCGGCAGATTCCGCCGCAACTCTATCTCGCAGTGGCGGAAGTCATGCGCTGGATCCATGGTCTCGAAAGCCGCGCCGAGGCGCCGCCGGGCCCGCCATGAAATATGTCACGTTCGTCCTGATGGTGAATGAACTCTTTCGTTTAAATATCAATGAATCTTCATTGGATTGAATCTGTTTTTGAGGAAATGAATACTTTTTAGCTCGGTGGAAATGTTAGTACTTTATTAAACATTCAATGCGGCTCATGCGCCCATTTGGGCTGTAAACAGTTTAGGTTACTTCTGATTTCGAGCGTGCAAGTCGTTTGGGGGGATGTCAGAAAAGTCTCACTTTCTGAAAACGCTCTTCTACAGTCTGATGAAGTTGTTAAAAATTGTGTATAGACTGCCTACTTGATGGAATGAGGTATGGAGAAATGCATGTCGGCGGTCCTCCGCAAAGTGGTTGTCGAAAGAATCAACTGCATTCTTCGCCTCTCTTTTCAGGTGGTTGTCGCGGTCGATTGAAGACTTGAAGGCGAAGGCGCTGCAGGAGCGAATTCGATCGGAGGGTGGATCTTCAAGTGATTGATTTTTTTGGGGAGTCTGAGGCACTGTCCTTGTAGCTGGCTTTGCTCGGAACATGTTTTTTCAGGTGCGAAATCGTCTGAATCGCAGATGAGAAGAATTCGGTTTTCGACAGGAAATCGTTCCAAGAAATTTGCCTGCGAGGCGGTGGATGGTGCCCGGAATTCATTGAATCCATAAAAGAATTATTTCAAATTGTCAGATTTTGTGTTTAAGATACACATTGATTGATTGGAGTTCAGAGTGGAAATCGATACGGATGGGGATGCGGCAAGCCACATCTCGAAAGAGATCGGCGACATCAACCTGGCTTATATGCTGCTCGCTCAAAAGCTTGCCAAACAGGATCGTGCCGCGGCAATGTACCGCCTCGGCGTCGGGCGCGAATTGGCCGATTTGCTGGCCAACATGTCTTTGACGCAGATTGTCAAATTGGCGACATCCAATTTCCTGCTCTGCAGCTTCCGTCTCGATGACCACCCCATGTTCGCCGTGTTCGGGGAGGGCAAGGACACCTCGCTGCAGCAGGCGCACATGTCGATCCTGATGGCCGCACGCCAGCTTCAGCCGCGTGACACGGATGCCCTGGCATGAGCCGCCGGGCCGCTCCCAAGGCGAATGCCGAAGCGCTGCCGCGCGAAGGTGCTCGGGTGACCGCCAAGAGCGTTCTCGGCGAGGTCCGCCAGGTTCAGCTGGCGGTTGAACTCATCGAGCTCGGTGCCCGCCTGCAATTCCTGGAAGCGGAGGTCGGACTGAGCCGAGAGCGGCTCATCCGCCTCTACAAGGAACTCAAGGGCGTTTCGCCGCCAAAGGGCCTGCTGCCGTTTTCCACCGACTGGTACATGACCTGGCTGGCCAACATCCATTCGTCGATGTTCTACAACCTGTACCGGTTCATGCTGCTCGAGGCCAACGAGACCGGCTTGCAGGCACTGATCAAGGCCTATCGCCTCTACACGGAGCAGATCGGGGCCCATGGCGGCGAAATCGTGCTCGACTTCACGCGGGCCTACACGATGGTCCGGTTCTTCGACAGCGACATGCTGCAACTGAGCACGTGCAGCCGCTGCGGCGGCCATTTCGTTGCCCATGCGCATGACCACAAGCACGGCTACGTGTGCGTGCTGTGCCGCCCGCCGTCCCGGGCCGGCAAGGCGCGCGCCCCGAAACGCGACGACGAAACCGTCCAGGCGCCGCGGGTCTCGCCGCCTCCCGCTCTGGCCGTGCATTCCGCGCTGAGCGCCAACGCAGCCCATTGAAACCGGCAATTTCTTTCAACTCTTCGATCTTGATTTGATGCCTGCGGGCAAAAGGGGACGCGCGTGCTGGTGCTGGTTGGATACCTGGTAGTGATTGGGGCCGTTTTCGGCGGCTACGCCCTGATGGGTGGGCATTTCGGCGTCCTGTTCCAGCCCGTCGAACTGCTGATGATCGGCGGCTCCGCGCTGGGCGCCTTCATCGCAGGCAACAACGGCAAGACGATCAAGGCGACGATGAAGGAACTGCCGCTGCTGCTGCGTTCCTCCAAGCACAACCGCCAGCTCTACATGGACCTGCTGGCGCTGCTGTACGAGCTGCTCGCCAAGGCGCGCAAGGACGGCATGATGAAGCTCGAGTCCGATGTCGAGAACCCGGCGCAGAGCGAGATCTTCGGGCGCTACCCGGCGCTGATGGCCGACAGCGAGTTGATGGAGTTCCTCTGCGACTACCTGCGCCTGGTGATCAGCGGCAACACCGACCCTTTCGAGATCGAGGCCCTGATGGACCACGAGATCGAGACCATCCGCCACGAGGCCGAGGTGCCCCAGCACAGCCTGGCCGCTGTCGCCGACGCGCTGCCCGCACTGGGCATCGTGGCCGCGGTGATGGGCGTGGTCCACGCGCTCGCCTCGGCCAACCTGCCGCCCGACGTGATGGGCGCCCTGATCGCGCACGCGCTGGTCGGCACCTTCCTCGGCGTGCTGCTGGCCTACGGCTTCGTGGCGCCGCTGGCCTCGCTGATCGGCCAGAAGGTCGAAGAGGCGATGAAGGTCTACCAGTGCGCCAAGGTCACGCTGCTGGCCAGCCTGAACGGCTACGCGCCGCAGCTCGCGGTCGAGTTCGGCCGCAAGGTGCTGTTCTCGACCGAACGTCCTTCCTTCACCGAACTGGATGACCATGTTCGGGAAGTCAAGGCACGCTGAGTTCCCGGGGCAGCGACCATGAGCGCAGAGAAGCACCGCGTCGTCATCAAGCGGGTGGCGGCCCATGGGAGCGGCCACCATGGCGGGGCCTGGAAGATCGCCTATGCCGACTTCATGACCGCGATGATGGCCTTCTTCCTGGTCATGTGGCTGTTGTCGATCTCGACGCCGAAGCAACGCGCGGGCATCGCCGAGCACTTCCGGATGCCGCTCAAGGCGGCGCTCTCCGGCGGCGAGAAGAGCAGCCTGAGCAGCAGCGTGATCCCGGGCGGCGGCGCCGACGTCATGCAGGCCGAAGGCGAGGTAAGAAAGGCCGACCCGAGCGAGGAAGAGCTGGACGCGCAAAGGCTGGCCGACATGAAGCAGAAGCTCGACACGCTGATCGAGAACAGCCCGGTCTTCAAGCAGTTCCGTTCGCAGATCCTGATCGACATCACGACCGAGGGCTTGCGGCTGCAGCTGGTCGACAGCGAGAACCGGCCGATGTTCGACCTCGCCAGCGCGCGCGTGGTGCCGCACATGCGGGCCATCCTGCGCGAACTCGGGCCGAAGCTCAACGAGCTGCCGAACAAGATGACGCTGTCGGGCCACACCGACGCCATCGTCTACACCAACGGCGACAAGGCCTACGGCAACTGGGAACTCTCGGCCGACCGGGCCAATGCCTCGCGGCGCGAACTGGTGATCGGCGGCATGGCCGAGTCCAAGGTGCTGCGCGTGGTCGGCCTCTCCGACAGCATGCACCTGGACAACGCCGATCCGCGCAACCCGATCAATCGGCGCATCAGCATCATCCTGCTGAACCGCCAGACCCAGGACCGCATCGAGCGCGAGAACAGCGGCGACGGCTCGGCGATGCGCGCCAGCGCGCTGAAGGCTCGCGCATCGGGCAGCAGCAGCGAGATGAAGCCGACCTCATTCAAGCCAGCGGCCCCGACGCAGTAACCAACGACAGACCCAGCGCCGGCGTTCAGCGCCGGCATCGGAACACACAGATGGACCTCAGCCAGTTTTCCCAAGCCTTCTTTGTCGAAGCGATCGAGCTTCTGGCACAGATGGAGCAGCTGCTCCTCGAAATCGACATCGCGTCGCCGGACAGCGAGCAGCTCAACGCGATCTTCCGTGCGGCGCATTCGATCAAGGGCGGAGCCGCCACCTTCGGCTTCACCGCGCTGACGGAGACGACGCACGTGCTGGAGACCCTTTTGGACCGGGCACGCCATGGCCAGTTGCGCCTGAGCGGTCCGATGATCGATGCCTTTCTGGAAACGAAGGACGCCTTGCAAGAACAACTCACTGCCTACCAGGCGGGCAAAGAGCCTGAAGCCGAACGCGTCGCGCAGATCTGCGCCGTGCTGCAGCAGCTGGCGCGCGACAGCGGCGAGGGCGCAGCATCGCCGGCACCCGCTGCGGCGCCGGTCGCGGCCGCCGCGCCTGCACCCGCGCCTGCCGCCGCATCCTCGCCATCCGGCGCATTGCGCATCCGCTTCGCCCGCCTGTCGGACAGCGAATGCGAGCTGCTCGTCGGCGAACTCGGCAACCTCGGCAACGTCGCCTCGCGCACCCGCAGCAACGACCAGCTCACCGTGATGCTGGAGACCACCTGCGAACCGGAGGACATCATCGCCGTCTGCTGCTTCGTGATCGACGAGTCGCAGATCGACATCTCGCGCGATGCGGCCGACGCCGCCGAGGCGCCACCGTCGGCTGCGCCCGGCGCCAAGCCGAACGCGGCGGCGCCGGCGGCCGCGGCCCAGCCTGCAGCCGCCGCCAAGGAATCGAGCTCGATCCGCGTCGACGTCGAGAAGGTCGACCAATTGATCAACCTCGTGGGCGAGCTGGTCATCACGCAGTCGATGCTGACCCAGGCCGCCACGATGCTCGACCCGGTCATCTACGAGCGCTTCCTGAGCGGCCTGGGCCACCTGGAGCGCAACGCGCGCGACATGCAGGAGTCGGTGATGTCGATCCGCATGATGCCCATGGACTACGTCTTCAGCCGCTTCCCGCGCGTGATCCGCGACGTCAGCGCCAAGCTCGGCAAGCAGGTCCGGCTGGACACCAACGGCCGCGAGACCGAGCTCGACAAGGGACTGATCGAGCGGATCATCGACCCGCTCACGCACCTGGTGCGCAACAGCCTCGACCACGGCATCGAGACGCCCGACATCCGGCTCGCGAAAGGCAAGGAAGCCACTGGCCAGCTCCTGCTGTCGGCGCAGCACCATGGCGGCAACATCGTGATCGAGGTCAGCGACGACGGCGCCGGCCTGAACCGCGAGAAGATCCTGGCCAAGGCGCTGCAGCAGGGCCTGCCGGTGAGCGAGACGATGCCGGACGAGGAAGTCTGGCAACTGATCTTCGCGCCGGGCTTCTCGACCGCCGACCAGGTCACCGACATCTCGGGCCGCGGCGTCGGCATGGACGTGGTCAAGCGCAACATCCAGGAGATGGGCGGCCACGTCGAGATCCAGTCGCGCGGCGGGCGCGGCACCACCACCCGGATCGTGCTGCCGCTGACCCTGGCGATCCTCAACGGCATGTCGGTCAAGGTCGGCAGCGAGGCCTACATCCTGCCGCTGAGCTACGTGATCGAGTCGCTTCAGCCGCTTGCGGAGCACCTGCATTCGATCACCAGCGACGGCCATGTCATCAAGGTCCGCGGCGAATACCTGCCGCTGATCGAACTGCATCGCGTCTTCGACGTCTCCGGTGCGCAGGTGAACCCGACCCAGGGCATCCTGGTCATCGTGCAGGCCGACGATGCGCGCTTCGCGCTGCTGGTGGACGAGCTGCTGGGACAGCACCAGGTGGTGGTGAAGAACCTCGAGACCAACTACCGCAAGGTGCCGGGCATCTCGGCGGCGACGATCCTGGGCGACGGCAGCGTGGCGTTCATCATCGACGTCGCCGCCATGCCGCGCATCCAGCGCGCGCAGGCCGCGAGCAGCGCCGTGCTGGCGGGCGCGGCCCGGCCGGCGACGACCGCCGCCTGAGCCCGCCCATGCAATGCCCGGACATCCTGTAGTCAGGAACGCTTGATCCAAGCTTCAGACGGAGACATTTGCAATGCGCTTTGATTTCTTTCGACGCCCCGATGCGGGTTCCGCGGCCAGCGCCGCCAACGACGGCAGGCGGGCCGACGCCAGCGATGCCGGAGAGCCGGAGGCGGGGGCTTCGGCGCCGCAGGAAGCCTGCGGCTATGTGCGCTATGCCCTTCAGCTCGACGCCCAGCAACGCGTCAGGGGCTATCGCATGGCCTGGCTCGCAACGCCCGGCGCCGAGCCGGTGCCCGACGCGTCGAGCCAGTTCAACGTGCTGCTCGACAACATCTGCAGGCACCTGAATCCTCCGCGCACCGGCTGGCGGCTCGGTCGCCTGGTGCTGTTCCTCGACGTCACGGCCGATGCGCTGTTCCAGCCGGCGCTGCAGTCGCTGCCGCCGGAGAACGTGGTGCTGTGCATGGGCATGTCCGATCTCAGCGACGCCGATACGCGTTCGATGCTGCTCTTCCTGCGCGAGCAGGGTTTCGGCTTCATGCTGAAGGGCGCCGACGCGCTGCCGGCCGATCCCGAGCTGCGCGAGATCATCACCCATCTCGACATCGGCGACGGCGACGCGGAGCGCGTGTCGCGCGTGCGCGAGCGTCAGGAACCAGGTCTTGCGCCGCTGCAACTGGTGGCGACCCGCGTCGACAGCTGGCAGCAGGCCGCGGCCTGTGCCGATCTTCGCGTGGACCTGTTCGTCGATGGCGCGCTCAGGAATCCGCCGGTGCGAGAGGGCGCCGATGCGCTGCAGCCCGAGTCGGTGCTGATCGTGCGCCTCATGCACATGATCCAGCGCAACGAGAACGTGCGCAGCATCGAATCGGCGCTCAAGCGCGATGCCGCGCTGACCTACCGGCTGTTGCGTCACATCAACTCGCCCGCCATCGGCGCCGGCGTCGAGATCGACTCGCTGCGCCACGCGGTGGCGATGCTCGGCTATGCGCCCCTGTTCCGCTGGCTGTCGCTGCTGCTGGCCACGAGCAACCGGGCCAGCGCGCCATTCATGACCAAGAAGGCGATCACGCGCGGCCGTTTCGTCGAGCTGATGGGGCAGCGGATGCTGCCGCCGGGCGAGGCCGACAACCTGTTCGTGGTTGGCATGTTCTCGCTGATCGACCAGCTGCTCGGCGTGCCGATGGCGCAGGTGCTCGCCAAGGTGCAGCTGCCGGGAGCGGTCCAGCAGGCGATCCTGCGCCGCGAAGGGGTCTATGCGCCGTTCCTGGCCCTGGCCGAGGCCTGCGAGACCGACGGCGCCGAGGCGGCGCGCTTGTCGGAAGCGCTCTTCGTGAGTGCCGGCCAGGTCAACGCGGCGCATCTCGCGGCGATGGTCTGGTCGCAGGAAGTCGACGTCCACGAAGGCGGAAGCTGAATGAGGCGCGAGCAGCAAGGTATTTGTCCCGTTGATCGAAGCATTGGAATAGAGGCTCGCTATGTACATTGAGACGCTCGCACCGAAGCCCGCCGTGAACACCGAATTCCCATTTACCGACAACGACTTCTCGAAGGTCCGCGCGCTGATCCATCGGCGCGCCGGCATCGCGCTGGGCGAGCAGAAGCGGCAGATGGTCTACAGCCGGCTGTCGCGCCGGCTGCGCGAGCTGCGGCTGCCGGAGTTCTCTTCGTACCTTGAATTGCTGGAATCTCGCCAGGACGGCGAAGAGTGGCAGTCCTTCATCAACTCGCTGACCACCAACCTGACCTCCTTCTTCCGCGAGGCCCATCACTTCCCGGTGCTGGCCGAGCACGTGCGCAAGGCGCGCGAGCCGGTCACGATCTGGTGCTCGGCGGCCTCGACCGGCGAGGAGCCGTATTCGATCGCGATCACGCTGATCGAGGCGCTTGGCGAGAAGGCCAACGCGGCGCGCGTGATCTCGACCGACATCGACACTGCCGTCCTGGCCAAGGCCCAGGCGGGGGTCTTCACCGCCGAGCAGGTCGGGCGGCTGTCGCCCGAGCGGCTGCGGCGCTTCTTCAACAAGGGAACCGGATCGAATGCCGGCAAGGTGCGCATCCGGCCGGAGGTCGCGCAACTGGTGAAGTTCTCGCGCCTCAACCTGCTCGATCCCTCCTGGTCGGTCAAGGAGCCGGTGGATGCGATCTTCTGCCGCAACGTGATGATCTATTTCGACAAGCCGACCCAGAAGAAGGTGCTCGACCGCTTCGCGCCGCTGCTGAAGACCAACGGGCTCCTGTTCGCCGGCCATTCGGAGAACGCCTCGCTGGTCAACCAGACCTTCAAGCCGCTCGGCCAGACGGTGTACGAACTGGCACGTGCGAAAGGCAAGGCGGGAGCTCCATGAGCGCCGCGCCGGGCCGCCCCAAGCAAGCTCGCGCCCCCTCGGGGGGCAGCGAGGACACGAAGTGCCGAGCGTGGGGGCTCGAATGAGCGCCGCGCCGGGCCGCCCCAAGCAAGCTCGCGCCCCCTCGGGGGGCAGCGAGGACACGRAGTGCCGAGCGTGGGGGCTCCGATGAATTCAGGGGTGCCGGGGTCGCTGGCGAGCCATCACTATTTCGACCGCGACGTCGGCAGCATGGCGGTCAAGCTGCTGCCTTCCGAGTATTTCGTCACCACCACCGACACCGTGCTGACCACGGTGCTGGGCTCCTGCGTGTCGGCCTGCCTCCTCGACACCGACAACGGCGTTGCCGGCATGAACCACTTCATGCTGCCCGATGAGGGCGATTCGGTCAGCCGGGACGCCGCCGAGTCGATGCGCTACGGCGCCTACGCGATGGACGTCCTGATCCGCGAGCTGATCCGTGCCGGTGCGCGGCGCGAGCGGCTGCAGGCCAAGGTGTTCGGTGGCGCCGCGGTGCTGGCCAACATGACCACGCTCAACATCGGCGACCGCAACGCCGATTTCGTGCTGCGCTACCTGAAGGCCGAGCGCATCAGCGTGGCGGCCCAGGACCTGCGCGGCCAGCATGCGCGCCGCGTCTGCTTCATGCCCGCGAGCGGCAAGGCCGTGGTTCGCAAGCTGCGCGGACAGAACGACGTGCAGGCGATCCGGCGCGAGGAGGGCGAGCTGCTGCGCACGCTGGCCGCCCAGCGCCCGGCGTTCGGCCTGCGCAAATCCAACAGTCCAGCGGGCGAGACCCAGCTGCTGGCAAAAAGCAAAGGAAGCTGGTGAGCGCAAACAAGATCAAGGTGCTGTGCGTCGACGACTCGGCACTGATACGCAGCGTGATGACCGAAATCATCAACAGCCAGCCCGACATGACCGTCGTCGGCACGGCGGCCGATCCGCTGGTGGGGCGCGACCTCATCAAGGTCACCAATCCGGACGTGCTGACGCTGGACGTCGAGATGCCGCGCATGGACGGCCTCGAGTTCCTCGAGAAACTGATGCGACTGCGGCCGATGCCGGTGGTCATGGTGTCCTCGCTGACCGAGCGCGGCTCGGAGATCGCGCTGCGCGCGCTGGAACTCGGCGCGATCGACTTCGTGACCAAGCCGCGACTGGGCGTGCGCGACGGCCTGCTCAACTACACCGAGCTGATCGCCTCCAAGATCCGCACCGCCGCCAGCGCGCGGCTGCTGCCGTCGAAGCATGCCGCATCGGCCCGCCCGGCTGGCGACGGCGCGCCGGAGGCGCTGCTGCGCAGCCCGCTGCTGAGCACCGAGAAGCTGATCATCATCGGCGCCTCCACCGGCGGCACCGAGGCGATCCGCGAGGTGCTGCAGCCGCTGCCGCCGGACTCGCCGGGGATCCTGATCGCGCAGCACATGCCGTCCGGCTTCACGCGCTCCTTCGCGCAGCGGCTCGACGGCCTGTGCCGCATCACCGTCAAGGAGGCCGAGCACGGCGAACGTGTGCTGCCGGGCTACGCCTACATCGCGCCGGGCGGCTTCCACCTGTCGCTGGCGCGCAGCGGCGCCAACTACGTGGCGCACCTCGACCAGGAGCCGCCGGTGAACCGGCACCGCCCCTCGATCGACGTGCTGTTCGATTCGGCGGCCAAGCACGCCGGCAAGAACGCGATTGGAATGATCCTCACGGGCATGGGCAAGGACGGCGCCGAGGGCCTGCTGCGCATGAAGCGCGCCGGCGCCCACACCCTGGCCCAGGACGAGGCGAGCTGCGTGGTCTTCGGCATGCCGAAGGAAGCCATCGCGCTCGGCGCGGCCGACGAGGTGGCGCCGCTGGGAGAAATGGCGCGCCGTGTGCTGGCGCACCTGCGCACCTTCGGTGCGCGCACGAATCGGGTTTGACAACGAACTGTTGGAGTGGAGAGAAACGTGATTGACAAGAGCATCAAGATCCTGGTCGTGGACGATTTCCCGACCATGCGCCGCATCGTGCGCAACCTGTTGAAGGAGCTCGAGTTCCTCAACGTCGACGAGGCGGAGGACGGCGCCGCCGGCATCGAGAAGCTGCGCGGCGGCAACTTCGGCTTCGTGGTGTCGGACTGGAACATGCCCAACATGGACGGCCTGACCATGCTGCAGACCATCCGCGCCGACCCCGAGCTCGGCAAGCTGCCGGTGCTGATGGTCACGGCCGAAGCCAAGAAGGAGAACATCGTCGCGGCGGCCCAGGCCGGCGCGAACGGCTATGTGGTCAAGCCCTTCACGGCGGCCACCCTCGAGGAGAAGATCACCAAGATCTTCGAGAAACTCGCGAAGGGGTGAGGCGCCATGAGCAAGAACGCGTCCGACGCCGAACAGGGGAACACCGCTGAAGAGTTGCTGGGCCGCATCGGGCAGTTGACGCGTCAGTTGCGCGAAGGCCTGCGCGAACTGGGCCTCGACAAGGAGGTCGCCAAGGCCGCGCAGGCGATTCCCGATGCCCGCGACCGGCTGGCCTACGTGGCCGCAACCACCGAGCGGGCGGCACACCGCGCGCTCAACGCCATCGATGTCGCGCAGCCGCTGCAGGAAGAGCTGGCCAGCGGGGCCAAGGGCCTGAGCAAGCGCTGGGACGAATGGTTCGAGAATCCGGTCGAGCTCGACCATGCGCGCGCGCTCGTGATGGACACGCGCGGCTACCTGCAGCAGGTGCCGCAGAAGACCAACGCGATCAACACCCAGCTCATGGAGATCCTGATGGCGCAGGACTTCCAGGACCTGACCGGGCAGGTCATCAAGAAGATGATGGAAGTGGTCAACGACATGGAGACCGAGCTGCTCCAGGTCCTGATCGACAACACGCCGCTCGAGAAGCGGCAGGAAATCGTCAACAACAGCCTGCAGAACGGTCCGCAGATCGTGGCCGGGAACCCCGATGCGGTGGCCGACCAGTCGCAGGTGGACGACCTGCTGGAGAGCCTGGGCTTCTGAGGCTCCGATTCAGCGAGAAGGAGGGCGATAGCGCTCTTGATCGGGCGATTGTTCCGGCCCTTCGAATCGAATAATCAGTCATGTGCAGGCGTTCCTCGCCTGCTGCTCCAGGAGCATGAATGGCTGAGGAAAGCGATCTCGAAAAAACGGAACCCGCCTCCGAGCGGCGCCTCGAGAAGGCGCGCGAGGAAGGCAATGTGGCCCGCTCCCGCGAGCTGACCACGCTGGCGATGCTGGGCACGGCCATCGGCGGCCTCTGGTTCACCGCCGGGTCGCTCGGCGGCACCCTGAGCGCCGCCATGCGCCGCGGCCTGCAGTTCGAGCGCGGCATCGCCTTCGAGCCCTCGCAGATGCTGGCGCGCACCGGGTGGATGGCGCTGGAGGCCCTGCTCGCCATGGCGCCGCTGTTCGCGATGATGGTGCTGGCCGCCGTGGCGGCGCCCATGATGCTCGGCGGCTGGCTGCTGTCGGGCAAGGCGGTCTCTCCGAACTTCGGCAAGCTCGATCCGCTGGCCGGCATCGCCCGCATGTTCTCGACCCAGTCGCTGGCCGAGCTGTTCAAGGCGCTGGCCAAGTCGCTGCTGATCGGCGGCGTCGCCTACCTGGTGATCACGGACGAGCTCGAGGCCGTGATGGCGCTGATGGGCCAGCCCGAATCGACCGCCTTGCCCCACACCATCATGCTGGTGGCACGCAGCTGTGCGCTGATCGCGGCCGCGCTGCTGCTGGTGGCGCTGGTCGACGTGCCCTGGCAGCTGTGGACGTACTACAAGAAGCTGCGCATGTCGCGCGAGGACGTTCGCCAGGAGCACAAGGAGAGCGAGGGCGATCCGCACATCAAGGCGCAGATCCGTCGCCAGCAGCAGGCGATCGCCAAGCGCCGGATGATGGCCGAGGTGCCCAAGGCCGACATCGTGGTGACCAACCCGACGCACTTCGCGGTGGCCCTCAAGTACATCGACGGCGACATGCGTGCGCCGCGCGTGGTGGCCAAGGGCACGGACCTGGTCGCCGAGCGCATCCGCGAGATCGCGGCCGCCCACAAGGTCGCGATCCTGGAGGCGCCGCCGCTCACCCGGGCGCTCTACAAGCACACCCGGCTGGGCGACGAGATCCCGGCGGGCCTCTACACCGCCGTGGCGGAGGTGCTGGCCTGGGTCTACCAGCTCAAGCGCTGGAAATCCGAAGGCGGCGAGGCGCCGCGCACGCCGACCGATGTCGCCGTGCCCGAAGAACTTCAATACACCGTGGCCGCATGAGCGCAGCGCGCAGCACGAAGGTACTCCTGTGAACGCGATGACCAATCTGATGCGTCTGCCGACGCAGTTCTTCTCCGGCAGCCAGTTCAAGGGACTGGCCGGCCCGATCCTCATCATCATGATCCTGAGCATGATGGTGCTGCCGCTGCCGCCCTTCCTGCTCGACCTGCTGTTCACCTTCAACATCGCGCTGTCGGTGATGGTGCTGCTGGTCAGCATGTACACCATGAAGGCGCTCGACTTCGCGGCCTTCCCGGCGGTGCTGCTGTTCTCGACCCTGCTGCGGCTGTCGCTCAACGTGGCCTCCACCCGCGTGGTGCTGATGCATGGCCACACCGGGCCCGATGCCGCGGGCAAGGTGATCGAGGCCTTTGGCCACTTCCTGGTCGGCGGCAACTTCGCGGTCGGCGTGATGGTCTTCATCATCCTGGTGCTGATCAACTTCATGGTGATCACCAAGGGTGCGGGGCGCATCGCCGAGGTCGGCGCGCGCTTCATGCTCGATGCCATGCCCGGCAAGCAGATGGCGATCGACGCCGACCTCAACGCCGGCCTGATCGGCGAGGACGTGGCCCGCAAGCGCCGCACCGAAGTCGCGCAGGAAGCCGACTTCTACGGCTCGATGGACGGTGCCAGCAAGTTCGTGCGCGGCGACGCGGTGGCGGGGTTGCTGATCATGGTCATCAACATCATCGGCGGCCTGGTGGTCGGCGTGGTGCAGCACGGGCTCGACTTCAAGACCGCGGGCACCACCTACACGCTGCTGGCCATCGGCGACGGCCTGGTGGCGCAGATCCCGGCGCTGGTGATCTCCACCGCCGCCGGCGTGATCGTCTCGCGCGTGGCGACCGACGAGGATGTCGGCCGGCAGCTCACCGGCCAGCTGTTCTCGAATCCCCAGGTGCTGTTCCTGACCGCCGGCATCGTCGGCCTGATGGGCATGATCCCGGGCATGCCGAATGTGGCCTTCCTGCTGGTCGCCGGCGGCTTGGCATGGCTCGGTCGCGGGCTGCTCAAGCGCAAGCCGCAGCAGGCGGCGGCGCAGGCCGCCGCGGCCCAGGCCTCGCTGCCGCCGACAGCCGAGACCGCCGAAGCCAGCTGGGACGACATCGCGCTGGTCGATCCGCTCGGCATGGAGGTCGGCTACCGGCTGATCCCGCTGGTGGACCAGTCGCAGCAGGGCGAGCTGCTGGGCCGCATCAAGAGCATCCGCAAGAAGATCGCGCAGGAGATCGGCTTCCTGGTGCCGGTGGTCCACATCCGCGACAACCTCGAGATCAAGCCGAACACCTATGTCATCAGCCTGAAGGGCGTCGAGATCGGCCGCGGCGAGGCCTTCCCGAACCAGTGGATGGCGATCAATCCGGGCCAGGTCACGGGCAGCCTGCCCGGCACGCCGACCCAGGACCCGGCCTTCGGGCTGCCGGCGGTGTGGATCGACGGCAGCCTGCGCCAGCAGGCGCAGATCCACGGCTACACGGTGGTCGATGCCTGCACCGTGATGGCGACCCACCTGAACCATTTGATCCAGACCCACGCGGCGGAGCTGCTGGGCCGCCAGGAAGTGCAGCAGCTGCTCGACCAGATCGCCAAGACGGCGCCGAAGCTGACCGAGGACCTGGTGCCGAAGCTGATCTCGCTGAGCACACTGCACAAGGTGCTGCAGAACCTGCTCGAGGAGGAAGTGCCGATCCGCGACATGCGCACCATCCTCGACGTGCTGGCCGAGCACGCGCCGACGGTCAAGGACGCCACCGAACTCACGACGCTGGTTCGGCTGGCCCTCGGCCGCGCGATCACCCAGCAGCTGTTCCCGGGCAATACCGAGCTGCAGGTGATCGGACTCGACGGCTCGCTCGACAGCGTGCTGCAGCAGGCCATGACCAGCAGCAGCGGCATCGAGCCCGGCCTGGCCGACAACCTGCTGCGGCAGGCGCAAGCCGCGATCGTGCGGCAGGAACAGATGGGGCTGGCACCGGTGCTGGTCGTCCAGCATGGATTGCGCGTGCTGCTGTCGCGCTTCCTGCGCCGCAGCCTGCCGCAACTCAAGGTGCTCTCCCACGCGGAGATCCCTGACTCTCGCAACATCAAGATCACCGCCACTATCGGAGGAAGAGTTTGAACATGTCTACAGACGTGCGGACCACGGCCCGCAAATTCGTTGCGGCGACCAGCCGAGAAGCCTTGCGCCGGGTCCGCGAGGCCTTGGGTGCCGAGGCCATCGTGCTGAACCACCGTGCGATTCCCGAGGGCGTCGAGATCGTCGCCATGGCCGAAGGCGAGGTCACGCAGGCCGTGGCGGTCGCCAGCGGCGCGCCGCTGGTGGCAGCCAAGGCGCCGGCGCAGGGACCTGCGCCTGCGCCCGCGCCGGCCGCTCCGCCGACGCCTGCGGCGCTGCCGGCCCCGGCGCCGGC
>NZ_JBFUHO010000062.1:0-42517 GCF_056402355.1 Variovorax sp. P4_B11 | reverse complement strand
CGGCGGCGACGCCGCAGCCGGCCGCGCGGCGGGCGCGGAGGCGGCCGGCGATGAAGGCGCGGTCGGCGGCGCGGAAGCGCAGCCCGCCAGGACGGCGGCAGCCAGTGTCAGGGCGGAAAGCCCTTGCATTCGAAACTGCGAGGAAGGGTGTCGGTGCATCGTCGTGATTTTCTCCCCTCTTTGGGGGATATCGGGCGTGGTCGTCGGGCGCCATGGCGAGGATGGCCGCATGAAAATGGCCCCCATCGCCAGATTCAGGCCCAGGGGCTGGAACGGTGCTTGCTGGAGACAGTCATGCTCACCATAGACCAAAAAGAAGCCATCCTTCGCAGGGCCGGCACCGCCGTTCCCGCCTTCCCCGAGCGCGACCCCGCCGCGCATGTGCACGATCACGACGCCGACATCGAACACAAGGCAGCCATCCAGCGATGGACGGAAGCCATCGACGTGCTCTACGTGCAGTACGCGGCGGCGCGCGCGGCAAAGAGCCTGCGCGACGCCGAACAGGCGCATCAAGCCGATGCCCTGCGCCGCGCAGGCGCGCGTTCGAACGCCTGAAGCCGAAGGCAGCCGGGCGGCGCAACCCTGCGGCGCGTCGCACTCACTCAGTGCATCCGAGCAGCAACGCCCCCCTCGCACGCAGGGCCTTGCGAAGCGCCGCTATCGACACCGCGCGCACAGGGGAGATCGAAGCGATTCTCGACTTGCACTTGCCTCAGATCGAACGCCCCCCATCCACCGGCATCTCGACCCCCGTCAGGAAGCGCGCCTGCGAGCTGCCCAGGAACACCGCGACGTTGGCCACGTCGTCCGGGTCGCACATGCGGCCCAGCGGGATCGTCGAGATGAAGCGCGATCGATTTTCGGCGGTGTCCGCGACGCCCATGAAGTCCTGCAGCAAGCCCGTGGCGGCCATGACGGGCGCAATGAGGTTGACGCGGATGCCGTCCGGCGCCAACTCGACCGCCATCGACTTCGTCATCACCCGCACCGCCCCCTTCGAGCTGTTGTACCAGGTCAGGCCGGGACGCGGCCGGATGGCGCCGACCGAACCGACGTTGAGGATCACGCCCTCCCCCTTCTTCTTCATCAGCGGCACGACCGCACGCGCCATGTGATAGATCGACTTCACGTTCACTGAGAACACCCGGTCGAAGGTGGCCTCGTCCACCTCGAGCATCGACTGGTTGCGGTGGGTCGTGCCCGCGTTGTTGACGACGACATCGGGCACCCCGAAGCGCGCCTGCGCCTGCGCGACCAGCGCCTGCACCTGGTCGAAGCTGCTCACGTCGCACACGATGGGCATCGCGTTGTCGCCCAGCGGCGAGGCGACAGCCCGCGCGGCGTCCAGGTTGATGTCGGCCAGCACGACCTTCGCGCCTGCCGCGACATACGCGCGGGCGATGGCGGCGCCGAATCCGCTCCCCGCCCCCGTGACGATCGCCGTCTTCTGGGTCAGCATCGACATGTTTGTCTCCTTATACGTAGTGATGAACGACCGTCTTGGTGGTGCTCATCTCCTCGAGCGCCAACAGACCTTTTTCGCGGCCGTAGCCGCTCTTCTTGACGCCGCCGAAGGGCAACTCGACGCCGCCTCCCGCGCCGTAGCAGTTGATGAAGACCTGGCCGCTGGCAATGCGGCGCGCCAGGCGTGCCTGGCGACCGCCGTTCTCGGTCCACACGCCGGCCACCAAGCCGTACTCGGTGGCGTTCGCCAGCTGCACCGCGTCTTCCTCGTCGTCGAAAGGCATCGCCGACAGCACCGGGCCGAAAATCTCCTGGCTGGCCAGGCGGTGCGTGCGGGGCACCGGGCCGAAGAGGACCGGTGCGACGAAGTAGCCCCCGGACGGCAGGCCGTCGGCCAGTCGACCTTCCGCCAGACGCGGAACACCTTCGGCGACCGCATCGCGGACGATGGATTGCACGCGCGCATGGTGCCTGGCGTTGATCATCGGCCCGCAATCCAGGTCCTGCGCCGATGTGCCGACCTTCAGCGCCGCGAAGTGGGTCGCGACGATGTCGACGAAGCGGTCGTAGACACCCTTTTGCACCAGCAGCCGGCTGCCGGCGGAACAGGTCTGGCCGGCGTTCTGCACGATCGCGCGAACGATGATCGGCGCGGCCCTGGCGAGGTCGGCGTCGTCGAACACGATTTGCGGCGACTTGCCGCCCAGTTCCAGCACGCAAGGCACGTGGTGGCGCGCTGTGGCCTGCTGCACCTGCATGCCGACTTCGGGTGAGCCCGTGAAAGTCGCGAAGTCGATCCCCGGGTGCGCGGTCAGCGCCGCGCCGGCCTCGGCGCCGTAGCCGGTCACGATGTTCAGCGCGCCCGGCGGAAGCCCCGCCTCCATCGCCAGCTCGGCGAGCTTGAGGGCGCTCAGGCAGGCGTCTTCCGAAGGCTTGACCACCGCCGCATTGCCCATCGCCAGCGCAGGGGCCAGGGTGCGGCCCATCATCTGGGCCGGGTAGTTCCACGGGATGATGTGCGCCGTCACGCCGTGCGGGATGCGCACCACGCTGACGTTGTAGCCGTTCAGATAGGGGATGGTCTGGCCATGGATCTTGTCGGCCGCGCCGCCATAGAACTCGAAGTAGCGCGCCACGGCCGCCGCGTCGGCGCGCGCCACCGCCATCGGCTTGCCGGTGTCGCGCGCCTCGAGCTGCGCCAGTTCCTCGCCGTGCGCCAGGATCAGTTGCGCGAGACCTTGCAGGATGCGGCCGCGCTCGGTGGCGGTCATGCGGCCCCATCCACCCTCGAGTGCGCGGCGAGCCGCCGCCACCGCGAGGTCCACGTCCTCGGCCCGACCGCGGGCGATGGTGCCGAAAGGCTGCGCACTGCACGGGTCGAGGACTTGAATGGTCTCGCCCGCCAGCGCATCGACCCAGCGGCCGTCGATCAACATTTGACTCTTCATACCTGTTCCTTGGTCGTGGCGCCGAACCCGGCGCCGCTGCTTCAGGCCTGCGCGGCGACACCGGCGGGCTCGACCTCCTTCATGAAGTTGGGGTCGTTGTAGTGGTACAGATCGTCCAGGTAGGGAACGAAGAAGTCGTAGAACGAACGCGAGTCGTACCGGGGCTGCTCGCCCGCCGCGATGCATTCCGGGATCGGCGCGACGCTGGCGTCGTCGTCGGGATAGAAGAAGAAGGTCAGCGCATAGCGCTTCATCGGCGGATTGACGACGCGGTGCGGCGTGGCGATGAAATGGTCGTTCGACAGGCGGTTGAGCACCTGCCCGGTGTTGACGATCAACGCATCCTTCACGTAGCTGACATTGAGCCACTCCTTGGCCGGCGTCATCACTTGCAGGCCCGGCACCGGCGTCATCGGCAGCAGCGTGAGGAAACTGCCGTCCGAATGCGGCGCCAGTGCATACTGCCCCTCGTCCATGTGTTCCTCGGGGTGGTAGTAGGCGCAGCGCTGGTAGTACTCGGGGGCCTTGAACATGCTGTCGAAGTGCTCGGCCCGCAAGCCGAGCGCCCGCGCGTAGAGGGGCAGCAGCCGCATCGACAGCTTCTCCATCGAGGTCTGGTACGCGTACAGCGCCGTCTTGAACGCCGGCAGGCTTTCGGGCCACTGGTTCAGGCCCCGGTGCCGCACGTTGTCCCGCACCTTCGGATCGTCGGCGCTGCGGTTGCGCATGAAGAGCCAGGCGGCGTTGGTGTCCTTCTTGGTGTTGACCGCGATCTTCTCCATGATGGCGGCGGATTTCAGGATCGAGGATTTCGGCGGCAGGTAGCCCTGGTGGTGGTAGCCGACCCGGTGCCTGAGCTTTTCTTCCATCGACAGCTCGAACAGCTTTGCCGTCTGGCGAAAGGACTCGTCGATGAGCGACTGCGGGATGCCGTGGTTCACGATCGCGAAGAAGCCCAGGTTCTCCTGGATCAGCTTCACATCCGCGGCCAGCTGCTCGAGCGCACCGGGTGCACCGGAAAGGTAGGGGCCGACGTCGAGGATGGGCAGTTCCTTGGCGGCCGCGATGGCCGCCTTCACCTTCTCGGAAGGGGCGACGGTGGGAGGGTTTGCGCGTGGCGAGGCTGTCATGGTCTTGTCTCCTTGAGGTAGAAATGATCGTCCGGCGGGGCGTCAACCCCAGTTCCTGCATTTGGACTCGGCCTTGGACGCGAACGCCTGCTCGCCCGGAATGCGTTGCACCAGCTTGTAATAGTCCCACGGGCGCTTCGATTCGGCCGGGCTCTTGATCTCCATCAGTTGCAGGTCGTGCACCATGCGGCCGTCTCCGCGGATGTGCCCGTTGGACGTGTACATGTCGTCGATCTTCTGATGGCGCAGCTGCGCCATCACCGGCTCGGCGCCGTCGGTGCCGGCGGCGGCGACCGCCTTCAGATACTGGAGCGCCGCCGAGTAGCTGGCGGCCTGCATGCTGGTGGGCATCTTCTTCGTCTTGTCGAAGAAGCGGGCCGACCACTGCCGCGACCTGTCGTCCGTGTCCCAGTACCAGGCCTCGGTCAGGTTGATGCCGCTGGTGAGCTTCAGACCCAGCGCGTGCACGTCCGTGATGAAGAGCATCAGGCCGGCGATCTTCATCGATGGCGTGATGCCGAACTGCTGCGCGGCCTTGATGGCGCCGACGGTGTCGCCGCCGCCGTTGGCAAGGCCCAGCACCTGGGCATTGGAAGCCTTGGCCTGCAGCAGGAACGAGGAGAAGTCGGTGGCCGACAGCGGATGCCGCACGCTGCCGAGGACCTGGCCGCCGTTGGCCTGGATGACCCGCGTGGTTTCCTTCTCCAGCGAGTCGCCGAAGGCGTAGTCCACGGTCAGGAAATACCAGGTCTTGCCGCCCTGGCGCGTCATCGCGGCGCCGGTGCCGCGCGCCAGGGCCACGGTGTCGTAGAGGTAGTGCACGGTGTAGGGCGAGCATTCCTCGTTGGTCAGCTGCGCGGCCACGCCACCGGTCACCATCACGACCTTCTTCTTCTCGGCGGCGATCCTGGCGATGGCCAGGCTGGTTCCCGAGCTCGGACCGCTGATGATCATGTCCACGCCCTGGGTGTCGAACCACTCGCGCGCCTTGGTCGCGGCGATGTCGGGCTTGGCCGAGTGGTTGGCGCTCACGACCTCGATCGTCTTGCCGTTCACCGTCCCGCCGGCGTCGGCGACAGCCATCTTCACGGCCTCGACGAGGCCGGCGCCGCCCATGTCGGAGTAGATGCCGGACATGTCGGCCAGCACGCCGATGCGCACGACGTCGTCGTTGACCTGCGCGAGGGCCGGCGCGGCCGCGGCAGCCAGCAGGGTCGCCGCGACGCGACGGCGCAGCTGCCGGGTGAATGGAAAATCTCTCTTCTTCGGGTGCTTCTGCATTTCTTGTCTCCTTCTTCAATGGCTGCGAACGCTATCGGTGCGCAACGTGGCTCCCATGGCTTGCGCGCTGCGCCGACTGGTGGCGCAGCAACTGCAACATCTGCGGCCGCACGGGTCCCGGCACGCGTGCAGCGGCCGCTTCGCAGTGCGCCCATAGCGCCGGCTCGACGGCCGCATTCAGTCGCACGGCATCCAGCAGCCGCTGGATCGCCAGGCGGTCGTGCTTCATGGCCACGCTGCGCTCCAGCAGGACCAGCGCCGCCGCGCGCGCCTCTTGCGCCTGCGCCGGCGAAGCCTGCGCGTCGCAACCGGCGCGCAGCGTCTTCTTGAGCAGCCGGATGGCGACGCGCTTCACGGCTCGATCACCGGGTCGGCCTGCAGACTCTGCGTCCCTTCGGCATGGCGTAGCGCGTCCACCGCCCGCGCCAGCTGCTCGGCGATCGGCGCATCGAAGAAGGCGTCGTCCTGGCGCGCGATGAACTGCCCCATGCGCAGCTCCAGCAGGCGCTGGAGCCGGTAGCGCGCACGCCGTGCCCGGCCGAGCGCACGCGCCTGCGGCACCTGCGCATGCCAGGCCTGGTGGCGGTCGATCACCTCCGACAGCGCCTGCACCGAAGCGGCCTCGGTGGCCGAGCTCAGCAGGATCGGCGGAATCCAGGCATCCGCCGCATGGCGCGCCATCGCCGCGATGCGCCGGATGTCGGTCGCCATGCGCTGCGCGCCCGGCAGGTCCGACTTGTGGACGACGAAGATGTCGGCCAATTCCATGATGCCCGCCTTCATCGCCTGCACGATGTCGCCGCTGTCGGGCAGCAGCACCAGCACCATCGTGTCGACCTGCGCCCGCACCGCGTGCTCGGCCTGGCCGACACCGACGGTTTCGAGCAGCACTTCGTCGAAGCCGAACGCGTCCATCAGGTCCAGCATCTCGGGCAGGTTGTCGGCCAGCCCGTCGCCGGTGCGGCGCGAGCCGAGCGAGCGGATGTAGAGCTGCGCGTTGCCCGCCAGTTCGTCCATGCGCACCCGGTCGCCGAGGATCGCGCCGCCGCTTTTCGGGCTGCTCGGGTCCACCGCCAGCACGCCGAGGCGACCGCGCGGCGCGCGCAGCTGCGCGAGGTGGCCGACGAGGGTGCTCTTGCCGGCGCCGGGCGCGCCGGTGATGCCGACACGCCGCGCCGCGTGCGCCGGCGGGTCGCGCAATGGGCCGTGCGCGAGCGCCATCGGGTCGGCGTTCGCGAGCCGCGTGAGGGCACGGCTCAGCGCCCACCGGTCCAGCGGTGCCTGCGGCGACATGCTCATGAGGCAAGCTCCGTGCTTCGCACTGCGGTGCGAGCTTGCTTGGGGCGGCCCGGCGCTGCAGTCATGCCGCCACCTTCCCCAACACCTCGTGCGCATGTTCGTTGAGCAGGGGCGGCAGGCTGTAGCGCGGCGTGAAGCCGTCGAAACGGATCGGACTGGCGACGGCGTGCAGCGGCAGGCTGCCGTCGCCCAGCGGCACGATCAGCCTGCGCGCGGTCGCGATGTCGCCGCGCAGCGCGTCGTTCAGCGTGCCGACCTCGGCGGCCACCACGCCCAACGGCACCAGCCGCCGCACCCATTCGGCCGCCGGGGCGCGGCGCAGCAGCGGCGCGATCTCGGCGATCACCTCGGCGCGGTGCGCGCGCCGGCCGGCCATGGTGCTGAAGCGCGCATCGGTCGTCCATTCGGCGTGGCCGACTTCGTCGCAGAAGATCTTCCAGAACTTGTCGTGCGTGATGAAGAGGGTGAGCCACCCGTCGGCGGTCTGGAAGATCTGGGCCGGCACCACGTAGGGGTGCGAGGAATCGGCCTGGCGTTCGACGGTCTCGCCGGCATTGAGGGCGGCACCGGCCAGGTAGTTGAGCTGCGAGAGCATCACGTCGTACATCGCGACGTCGACCTGCCCCCCCTTTCCCTGCACGATCTTGGCCAGCAGGCCGACCGCGGCCACCAGCCCGGCGGAGTTGTCGACCGCGGAATAGCCGGCCTTGGTCGGCGGGGCGTCGGGGTCGCCGGTGAGGGCCATCACGCCGGTGAGCGCCTGGATCACGTAGTCGTAGGCCGGGCTGTCGGCGTGCGGTCCGTCCAGGCCGTAGCCGGTGAGCGCCACGCAGACCAGGCGCTCGTTCCAGTGGCGCATCGCGTCGTAGGTGAGGCCGAGCTTGCGGATCGCGGAGGGCCGCAGGTTGGTGATCACCGCGTGCGAGGTCTCGGCGATGCGGCCCAGCGCCTCGCGCCCCTCGGCGCTGGCCAGATCGAGCACCACGCTCTTCTTGCTGCGGTTGAGGCTGGCGAAGTAGGCGTTGTGGGGTCCGATGAAATGCGGGCTGACCGTGCGGCCGATGTCGCCGTCGGGCGTCTCGATCTTGATGACCTCCGCCCCCATGTCGGCCAGCATCAGGCCGCAGTAGGGGCCGGCCAGCATGTGGCCGACCTCGATGATGCGGATGCCGGCGAGCGGCCCGTTCATCGGGACACCTCCGCGCCGCGAACGCCGGCCGTGCTCATGCGAGGCACTCCGCCAGCGAGGCCACGACCTGCTCCAGCGGCATGTCGGCGGTGAAGACCGCGCTCACGCCCAGCGCGCGCAGATGGGCATGGTCTTCCGCCGGAATGGTGCCGCCGACGAACACCTTCACGTCCAGTGCCTTCAGTTCTCGCAGCTGCGCGATGACCTCCGACACCAGTTCCTTGTGGCTGCCCGACAGGATGCTCAGGCCCACCGCGTCCACCCCTTCGTCGACCGCCACCTGGGCGATCTGCAGGGGGCTGCGGCGCAGGCCGGTGTAGATCACCTCGGCACCGGCATTTCGCAGTGTCAGCGCGATGATCTTGGCGCCGATGTCGTGCCCGTCGAGCCCGGGCTTGCCGATCAGGATGCGCCTTGCCGCGAGCGCGGCGATGCCTGGTTGCGTGCTCATAGATTCACCGGCTCCTTGAATTCGCCCCACTGGGCCTTCAGACTGGCCACCATCTCGCCGACGGTGGCGTAGCTGTGGCAGCACTCCACGAGATAAGGCATCACGTTCTCGCGGTCCTTGCTCGCGGCGGCCGACAGCCGCGCGAGCGAACGCGCCACCGCCGCGTTGTCGCGCGTGTCGAGCGTGCGCTGGAACTTCTCCAGCGCGCGCTGCGCGACGGTCGGGTCGAGCGTGAAGACCTCGCCGACCTTGACCTCCTCGTTCTCCTTCTTGAAGTGGTTCTGGCCCACCACCACGGTGCGCCCGGCATCGTTGTCGAGCTTGCGCTCCAGGCCGCGCTCGGCCAGCCGCATCTGGATCCAGCCTTCCTCGATGGCGCGCACCACGCCGCCATAGGCGTCGATCTCGTCCATCACCCGCACGATCTGTTCCTCGATGCGGTCCGTGTGCTGCTCCAGGAAATAGCTGCCGCCCAGCGGATCGACCGAGCGCCCGATGCCGCTTTCGTAGGCCAGGATCTGCTGCGTGCGCACCGCCAGCTCGGCCGAGAACTCGGTCGGGATCTGGAATGCTTCGTCGAAGGCGCAGGTGAAGATCGACTGCGCGCCGCCGAACACGGCGGCCATGGTTTCCACCGCGACGCGCACCACGTTGTTGTACGGCTGCGGCGCCACCAGCGACGAGCCGCCGCACACCACGCCGAAGCGGAAATGCTGCGCTTTCGGGTCCTGGACGCCGTAGCGCTCTTTCATCAGCCGGGCCCACAGCCGGCGGCCGGCGCGGAACTTCGCGATCTCGTCGAAGAAGTCCATGTGCACGTAGAAGAAGAACGACAGCCGCTTGGCGAACTTTTCCACGTCGCCGCCGCGCGCGCGCAGTTCGTCCACGTAGGCCAGGCCGTTGGCCAGCGTGTAGGCCATTTCCTCGGCGGCGGTCGCGCCCGCGTCGCGCACGTGGGCACCGGCGATGCTGATCGGATTGAAGCGCGGCGAGACCTCGTTCGAATAGAGGATGGTGTCGGCAATCAGCCGCATGGACGGCCGCACCGGAAAGATCCAGGTGCCGCGCGCCACGTACTCTTTCAGGATGTCGTTCTGGATGGTGCCCGTGAGCTGGTCGCGCCGAACGCCCTGCTTGTCCGCGACGGCCAGGTACATCGCATAGATGATCGCGGCCGTGCCGTTGATCGTGAACGAGGTCGAGATCCGGGACAGGTCCAGATCCTTGAACAGAATCTCCGCCTCGCTCAGGTTCGACAGCGACACGCCGACCTTGCCGATCTCCGGGCGCGCCATCGGGTGCGTCGGGTCCAGGCCGCACTGGGTCGGCAGGTCCAGCGCCACCGACAGCCCGGTCTGGCCCTTGGCCAGCAGGAACTTGTAGCGCTCGTTCGATTCCTCGGCGGTGCCGAAGCCCGAGTACTGGCGGATGGTCCACAGGCGCCCCTGGTAGCCGTCCGGGAAGATCCCGCGGGTGAAGGGGTACTCGCCGGGCTGGCCGATGCCCTCGGGCCGCACGGCGGATGCATCGACGCTGCCGGGCACCTCGATGCCGGTCGGGCTCGTGCTGCGCAAGCGAGGCTCGACGGCGGAACGGGCGATGTCGTCGTCGCGCTTCATTGGGAGGCCTTGGCCAGAAACCGGTCGGAGGCGCGCCAGTGGTCGTCGTGCAGCCAAGTGGTCAGCACCTGCGCGCGCTCGACCTCTCGCCGCTCGCTGTACGACGCGCCCTCGCGCCAGGCGATGAGCTGTGCCTTGATGCCGCGCAGCACCTGCGGCGGGTGGAGCAGAAGCGGCGCGAGGAACGCGCGCATGTCCTCGCCGTCGGCCCCGTCCGCGATCGACGCATCGGCCAGTCCCCATTGCAGGGCCTGCGCCGCGTCGACCATCTCGCAGCGGCCCATCATGCGCAGCGCGCGCGCACCGCCCACCAACCGGCACAGATCGGGACCGCCGCCCCAGGCCGTGCTGATCGCAAGCCGGGCCTGGATGAAGCCGATGCGCGCGTGCGCGGCCTGCAACCTCAGATCGCAGGCCAGCGCCAGCTCGGCTCCGCCACCGATGGCATCGCCGTTGAGGTAGGCCAGCACCGGCACGGGACAGCGGCGCACGGCATCCAGCGCGCCACGCGAACGCTCGGCCATCGCATGGGTGGCGGCTTCGTCGCGCACCTCGGACAGCTCCACCAGATCGCCGCCGGCTGCAAAGAAGCGCTCGCCGGCTCCGCGAAGGACGACCAGCCGGGTCCCGGGCCGGGCCCCGCACCCGGCGGCCGCCTGTGCCAACGCCGCCAGCACGCTGCCTGCGAGGGCGTTGTGCTTGTGCGCACGGTCGATGGTGATCCACACCACGCCGTTGGCCCGTTCTTCCACCGTGATTTCCTGGCTGGCTTGCACCTTGGTTTGTCTCCGTCGAACTGTCGTGGCCCGATCGTAGGAATCGATTTATTCCTGCACAAGAACCGATATTCGGTATTACGAACAAAATGCCACAATGCCGCCGGGATCGCACGCGCAGATCCGTTTTGTTCAGGCGGCTGAATTTCGTCGCCCGGTCCGTTCCACTACCAAGGAGAGCCGCCCATGACTGGCGTCACCGTGACCGCGATCGCGCGGGTGATCGACATCTACGAAGCCTTTCAGGCGAGTCAGCGGCCGCTGTCGCTGACCGAGCTGGCCGAAGCCGTGGGCGTGCCGAAGAGCACCTGCCACGCCATCGTCTCGACATTGACGGCGCGCGGCTACCTCTACACGATGAGCCGCCCGCGCGCGCTCTACCCGACCCGGCGCATGTACGACGTGATGCGCGACATCAGCGCCAAGGATCCGTTCATCGAGCGCGCCACGCCGGTCCTCGAACGGCTGCGGGACGCAACCCGCGAGACGGTGATCCTCGGCAAGCGCCAGGGCGATTCGGTGATCTACCTGCAGGTGGTCGAGGGGCTGCATTCGATCCGCTATTCGGCCAAGCCCGGCGAGTTCAAGCCGCTGCACTCGAGCTCGATCGGCAAGGCGCTGCTAGGCAGCCTGAAAGAGCCCGAGATGCGCGCCTGGCTGAAGGAACGCGAGCTGCCCGCCGTCACCGCCACCACCAAGACCGGGCACGAGGCGCTGGTGAACGACGTGCTGGAAAGCCGCAAGCTGGGCTACTTCGTGACGCGGGGCGAGAACGTCAGCGACGTGTGGGCCGTGGCGACCTTCCTCAACCTGCACAACGACACGTTGGCGGTGGCGGTCGCCGGACCGCAGCACCGCATCGAGGCCAACGTGGCCGAAGTAGCGCGGCTGCTGGTGGCCAGCTGCAGTTTCCTCGCGCGGCAAAGCGAGCGGGGCTAGGCCGGCACGACCAGCAGGGTCCCCTGCGGGTCCTCGCGCTGGTCGCATGACGCCTCGCCGGGGGTGCGTCCATCTCTCGGCATCCGTTGCTGCGGCTCGGTCGACTTGAGGAGGCGGTGACGCCCGCTCGCACTCAAGGCAGCAGTTCGAACTTCAAGTCGGCCAGCGGCATGACCTTCTCTTCTCGCGTCATCTTGTATTCGGTGTTCGGGCCGAGCCACTTGTTCCACAGCTTGTCAAGCTCGCCCTTCTTCTCCAGCGCGTAGAGCGCTTCGTTCACCTTGGCCAGCAGCACCGGCTCGTCCTTTTTCATCCCGATGCCGATCGGCTGCAGCACCATCGGTTCCTTGATCATCTTCAGCTCGACGCCCTCGGTCTTCGACTGGTTGACCAGCTTGGTGATCGTCATGGTGTTCGCCACCATGCCCATCGACTTGTTCTGCTGGACGGCCATGAAGGCCGAGCCGGTGTCCTGGAAGGTCACGGCTTCGGAACCGTTCATCTTGATCGACAGCTCCGAAGTCGATCCCTTGGTCGAACTCAGGCGCTTGCCCTTGAAATCGGCCTTGGTCGTGCCCGGGTCCGACGCCTTGACCGCCAGCATTTCCTTCGCGACGTAATACGGGTCGCTGAACTGGATCTGCTCGCCGCGGCTCTTGGTGTAGGCCAGGTTGGCGATGGTCACGTCGACGCGACCGAGCTTGACCTCGGGCACGCGGGCCTCGACCGACAGCGGCGTCACCTTGGCCGTCAGGCCGAGTTCCTTCGCGATGGCATTGCAGAGGTCCACGTCGTGGCCGACCATCTCACGGGTCTTCGGGTCCGGCGCTGCAAAGGGCGGCACGTCGGCGAAGGTGCCGCACTTGAGTTCCTTGCGTGCAGCGATGTCGCTCCACTGGTCGGCCTGGGCCGCGAGCGAGCATGCGCAGAGGGCCGCGCCGAGGGCGGCAAGACGAAACACGTTGGCATTCGACATGGGAAGCTCCTGGGAAGAATATCGGGTGAAAGACAAGGGGAAATCGATCGGCTCAATGCGCCCGCAGGTCCGACAGGAATCGCTGCGCACGCGGGTGCTGGGGTCGGGTGAAGAAGGTCTCGGGGTCCGCCTTCTCCAGGATGCGGCCGGCGTCCATGAACCAGACGCGGTCGGCCACCTCGCGCGCAAAGTTCATCTCATGGGTGACGCACATCATCGTCATGCCCTCGTTGGCCAGGCTGCGCATGACCGACAGCACCTCGCCGACCATTTCCGGGTCCAGCGCGCTGGTCGGCTCGTCGAAGAGCATGGCCGGTGGCTCCATCGCCAGGGCGCGGGCGATCGCGACGCGCTGCTGCTGGCCGCCCGAGAGCTGCGCCGGATAGGAATTGGCCTTGTTCGACAGCCCCACGCGCTCCAGCAGCTGGCCGGCCCTGGCCTTGGCGTCACTGCGCTTCACACCCAGCACATGCACTGGCGACAGCATGATGTTGTCCAGCACGGACAGATGGGGAAACAGGTTGAAGCTCTGGAACACGAAGCCGATGCGGCTGCGCAGCTTGTTCAGCGCATGGCTGCTCATCGGGGCATGGATATCGTGGCCATCGAACAGCAACTGGCCGGACTTGATTTCCTCCAGCCGGTTGACCGTGCGGATCAAGGTCGACTTGCCGGAGCCCGAGGGACCGCAGACCACGACCACCTCGCCCTTCTTGACCTCGGCGTTGACATCGGTCAGCGCCTGATAGTCGCCATACCATTTGTTGATGTTGGAAAACAGGATCATGGTGTCGTCCTCGCGCGGCTTCAGCCGTGCGCTGGGTTGTTCAAGCGTTTCCATGGTCGGTCTCCGTTCTTTGTTTCGCTCACCGTCGAATCGCGGTGTCAGGAGTTGGCTGCCACCGGCGGCAGCGGCAGGCCGTCCTCGGTGGTGGCGGGTGTCGCGCTGCCGAGCCGCTTGTGGGCGATTCGGCGCTCCAGCCATTGCGCCAGCTGGGTCAGGCTGAAGCAGACGACGTAGTAGGTCATCGCCAGGATGAAGAACACCTGGAACGGCTTGGTCAGCAACTGGTTGTTGATCTGATTGGCGGCGAAGGTGAGTTCCTGCACGTTGATCACGTAGCCCAGCGTGGTCTCCTTGATGGTGGAGATGAACTGGCTCAGCATGCTCGGGAGCATGTTGTAGAGGGCCTGGGGCAGGATCACGTAAGCCATGGTGCCCAGGTGACTGTGGCCCAGCGCGCGGGCCGCCTCGGTCTGTCCCTTCGGCAGCGCCTGGATGCCGGCGCGGACCACTTCCGACAGATACGCGCCTTCGTAGATCACCAGCGTGCACAGCATGGTGGTGAACCCCGTGACGTCGTGACCGATCAGGATCGGCACGAGGAAGTACACCCACAGGATGACCATCAGCAGCGGCACGCCGCGCACGATGTAGACCAGCACCGTGGCCGGCCAGCGCAGCGCGCGCCAGGGGGAGAGGCGTGCCAGCGCCAGCAGCACCGACACGGGGAAGGCCAGCACGATGCCCAGCACCGAAAGAATGAGCGTGGCGACGATGCCGCCCATCGGCCCGTTGGGATACTGGCCGACCAGCAGCAGCAGCCAGTTGTCGCGCAGGATGTCGAAGATGCCGAACATGTCTTACCTCGCCCCGGAAACGCGATAGCGGCGTGCGATCCAGGCGCCGACCGCCATGATGAGCAGGGACACCAGCAGGTACATCATGGTCGCCATGCTGTACGCCTCGAAGGTGCGGAAGCTCTGGCTCTCGATCTCCTTGACCGCATGGGTCAGTTCCGCGACGCCGATGGCCATCGCCAGGCTGCTGTTCTTGAACAGGGACACGCTGTGATTCACCAGGGCCGGCACCGCGTTGCGCACCGCTTGCGGCAGCATCACGTGCCGCATCGCGCCGATGTAGCCGTGTCCCAGGGCACGCGCAGCCTCGGACTGTCCGGCCGGGATAGCCCGCAGGCCGGAGCGCATGTCCTCGCTGAAGTAGGCGGCCTGGCAGAGACCCAGCGCCACGATCGAGATCAGCGCCTCGGCGTTGTTGTTCGACAGCCAGGCTTGCACGGGATCCGGCAACAGGCTGAAGATGCCGAAGTACCAAAGCATCAGCTGCACCAGCGTCGGCACATTGCGGTGGTAGGAGACATAGGCCGCAACGGCCTGCTCGGCCACCGGGTTGGCGCTGAGCCGGACCACCAGCAGGACGACGGCGATCGACATCGCGAGCAGCCAGGAGCCGACCGCGATCTTCAGGGTCAGCACCATCCCGTGCAGCAGCATGGCGCCGAACTCGGGCTTCAGCAGGATCGCAAGGAGGTCGAAGTCCTTCATGGCGTGCTCTGGTGTGAACGGGCGAGGCTCAGGCCCGCACCGTCTCCGGCTTGGCGGTGGAGAGGCCGCCGGGCACCTGCAAGGTCGGCGTGATCTCCATGTGGCCGATGTTCACCGCGACGGGCGCCGCGATCGCGAAGGCGATGGCGTTGGCGATGTCGGCAGCCTCCGGCAGCTCGTAGCCTTCGACGAAGCGCTTGCGCGTCTCCTCGGAGTCGCCGTGCACGTGCGCGAAGATGTCGGTCGCCACGCGGCCCGGGCAGATCTCGGTCACGCGCACCCGCTTGCCGAAGCAATCCACCCGCAGTTGCCTCGACAACATGCTCACCGCCGCCTTGGTCGCGTGGTAGGTGCTGTTGCCGCCGAAGTTGTAGGCCGCGGCGATCGAGCTGATGTTGACCACGTGGCCGCTGTCGCGCGCCACCATGCCCGGAACGACCAGCCGGCAGAGATGCAGCACCGCGCGCAGATTGACGTCCACCAGGAGGTCGATGCCTTCGGCGTCGGCTTTCAGGATCGATCCCGGCCGATCGACGCCGGCGTTGTTCACGAGAACGTCGAACTCGACCTCCTTCGTCAGCGCGGTCACGCCGTGCAGGTCGCTCACGTCGATGGCGTGCGGGATGCAGCCCGTGCGCGCGGCGAGTTCTTTCAGCTTGGCGCCGCTGCGGGCCAGCGCATGGACCTGCAGGCCTTCCTTGCAGAGGCGCTCGACAACGGCGGCGCCGATGCCGGAGGAGGCACCTGTCACCAGGGCGGTCTTGTAGTCGGAGAAGGGCATCTGGATCACTTTCTTTCTGTGGGATGGCGGCCGGTCGCGCCCTTGTCGAATGCGCTTTCGGACCGCGATGAATTCACTGTATCGACCGCAGGTTCGGCGCGCCAAGACGGTTTGGCTGTGGAGCGATAAGCCCCCCTTATGTCGCCCTGGAAGCGTGCGCGCCGACCTAGGGTAAGCACCATGTCCGTGCCTGCTCGACAGCGCGCTTCAGGCGGCCTGGCGCGAGATCGGGACCACACGGCCGTGCGCCTCGACCACCTCGCGCACCCCGCGCGCCAGTGTCACCGCGCCGGGCGTGTCGCCGTGGACCAGGATCGAATGCACGCGCATCGGGATCGTCTTGCCGGCGTAGGTGGTGACGGTGCCCTCCGCCAGCAACTGCCGGACACGCGCCAGGACCCGTTCGGGGTCGTGGATCACCGAGTCCGGCATCTTGCGCGGGATCAGCAGCCCCGCTTCGTCGCAGGCGCGGTCGGCCAGGAAGGTGGTGCGAAGGCGCAAGCCGCAGCGCCGCGCCGCATCCTCGATGGCCCGGCTGGCCGAGGAGCTGATCGTCAGCGACGGATCGAAGTCCGCCACCGCCCGCACCAGCGGCGCCGCGAATTCCGCGTCCGCCGCCGCCATGTTGCCGAGCGCGCCATGAAAGCTCATGTGCGTCATGCGGTGCCCCGCGGTGCGTGCGATGCCCGCCAGGGCGCCGAGCTGGTAGACCACGGCCGCGACCAGCTCGCCCGTGTCCATCTGCATCGGGCGGCGGCCGAAGCCGGCCAGGTCCGGGAAGCCGACATGCGCGCCCACATCCACGCCGCGCGCCAGCGCCGTGCGCACGGTGCGGTCCATGATCTGCGGGTCGCCCGCATGGAAGCCGCAGGCGACGTTGGCCGACGAGACGATGCCCAGCAGCGCCTCGTCGTCGCCCATGCGCCAGGCGCCGAAGCCTTCGCCCAGGTCCGCGTTCAGGTCCATGTCCATGATGCTTTCCTTGTCGTCAGAGGGGATGCAGCTCGACCAGGACCGTGCCGTAGCCGACAGTCGCGCCGTCGTCGGCCCGCAGCGCGGCGACGGTGCCGGCTCGCGGGGCGCTCACCGGCAGCAGCAGGACGCCGATGCGCAGCAGTCCGAGCGTCTGGCCGGCCTGGACGCCATGGCCGACGCGCACGAACGGCGCCGTCGCGCCGGGGTGGGCGTGCAGGAACACGCCGACGGAAGCGGCGCTCACGGTGTCGGGAGCGGGCCCTGCCTGGGTTGGAACCACGGGCCCGCGGGCGACCGGCCCGGCGGCCTCGCCGGGCTGGATGGGGTCCAGCGCCACGACCGCCTCGCCCTGCCGCCCCAGCCGCACGGTCGCGCCGGGCATCCGCAGTTCGAGAAAGCCGATGTCCGTCGCCGCCATCCAGCCGGCGATCTCCAGGAGCTCGTGAGGCGCCTTTTTCATGCAGCGCTCCCCATCGGCCCGCTGCGGTGCAGCGCCACCATGCGTGCCACCCTCGCCAGCCAGGCTTCCTTCTGTTCGAGCGCGGCCACGGCCTCGTCCCAGCTCGTCTCGATGAAGCGGATCCGGCTGCCGATCGGCGCCTGGCCCAGCCGCCACAGATCGGCCTCGATCACGGTGCCGAACTTGGGATAGCCGCCCGAAGGCTGCGCGTCGCGCATCTGGATGATCGGCTGCCCGCTATGGGGCACCTGGATCACGCCGGGCACGATGCCATGTGAGCGCAGTTCCATCGGAGCGACCGGCTGCAAGGCCTCTCCAGCGAGCCGATAGCCGTAGCGGTCGCTCTGCGCCGTGATGCGCCATTCGCCGGCCCAGAAGGCCTCGCGTGACGCGGCCTCGAAGCCCAGGTATTCGGCCGCCGGCAACACCCGCAGCGCGACCCGCCCGTCGAGCTCCAGCGGCAGGGCGATGGCCGGCGGCACCAGGCCGAAGCCGGTCCGGCAGGCGCGCTTCGGGTCGGCGGCGCCCAGCACGTCGCCCTTGCGCAATGCCCGGCCCTCATGGCCACCGAAGGCGCCGCGCATCTGGGTGCTGCGCGAACCCAGCACCTCCGGCACATCGATGCCGCCCGGCAGGCACAGCAGCGCACGGCTGGCGCGCTGCGCGCCCTGCGGCAGGCCCAGCGTCAGCACCTGGCCGGCCCGCGCCTGGTGCGACCACCACGGCAGCAGCGGCTGTGCGTCCAGCGTCGCGCCGCAGTCCGCGCCGGTCAGCGCGAAGGCGCAATCCCCGGTGAAGCGGACCTTGAACGGAAAGACCGGGATCTCGATGCCCGCAGCACCCACCTCGTTGCCCAGCAGGAGGTTGCCCGCCGCCAGCGCGAGGTCGTCCATGGCACCGGCGGTACCCACGCCGAAGCGCAGGCTGCCCAGGCGCCCGAGGTCCTGCACGGTCGCCAGGGCCGCGTTGGAAAGTATCTCGATCATTTTTCTATCCCTTCCACCAGGAAGCGAATGCGGTCGCCCGGCTGCAGCGTGGCCGGCGGATTGCGCCCCGGGTCGAAGAAGACCATGGTGGTGCTGCCGATGGTGTTCCAGCCGCTCGGCCCGGCGGAGGCCGAGACACCGGTCTGCGCCCCGCCGATCGACACGGCGCCACCCGGAATGCTGAGCACCGGCACCTTGCGCCGCGGCGTCGCGATGCGCGGGTCCATGCCACCCAGGTAGCAATAGCCGGGATGGCTGCCCAGCGCATACACCGGGTACAGCGGTGCGCTGTGCAGCTCGACGATCTCCTCGACCGACAGGCCGGTGTGCGCCACCACGTCCGCCATGTGCGGGCCGCCCGCACCGCCATAGCGCACCGGCAGCTCGACCACGCGGCCTTCGCGGGTGAGCGGCGTGACGGCCTCCCAGGCGGCCACCAGCCGGGCCTTCAGTTCATCGAGCGCACGCGGCGGGCGAACGAAGCTCAGCATCAGGTTGTTCATTCCGGGCACGGCCTCGCGCACCTCGGGCCATTCGGCGGCCTCCTGCGCGAGCGCCCAGATGCGCTGCTGCGAATGAAGCTCCATCGCGCCCGGGGCTTCGAACAGCAGCGCCGTGGTGCCCAGCAGGCTCAGCGTCGGGATCGATCCAGTCGTCGGGGCGTTCACGGTGCGTTCCTGCGCTGCAACCAGCGTTCGAGGTGGTGGATGTCGACCCCGCCGGTGGCAAAGCCGTCGTCCTGAAGCAGCGCGCGGTGCAGCGGCACGTTGGTTGCGATGCCGTCGACCTGCAGCTCGCCCAGTGCGAGCCGCATGCGATCCAGTGCGTCCTCGCGGCTGGCACCATGCACGATCAGCTTGCCGATCATCGAGTCGTAGTACGGCGGCACGCGGTAGCCCGGGCCCGCGTGCGAATCGAAGCGCACGCCGAAGCCGCCGGGCACGCGCCAGCCCGTGATGCGACCCGGCGACGGCGCGAAGCTGTCGGGATCTTCCGCATTGATACGGCATTCGATCGCATGTCCCCTGCAGGGGACATCGGCCTGCGTGATCGCCAGCCGCTCGCCGCGCGCCATGCGCAGCTGCTGCTGCACGATGTCGATGCCAGTGGTCATCTCGGTCACCGGATGCTCCACCTGCAGCCGCGTATTCATCTCGATGAAGTAGAAAGCGCCCTTCTCGTAGAGAAACTCGAAGGTGCCGACGCCGCAATAGCCGATCTGCCGGCAGGCCGCCGCGCAACTCTCCCCGACCGCGGCGATCAGCGCCTCGTCGATGCCGGGCGCGGGTGCTTCCTCGATCACCTTCTGGTGCCGCCGCTGCAGCGAGCAGTCCCGGCTGCCGAGCCAGATGGCGTGGCCGTGGCTGTCGGCCAGCACCTGGATCTCCACATGCCGCGGATGCAGCAGGAACTTCTCGATGTAGACCTCGGGATTGCCGAAGGCGCGGCGCGCCTCCTCGCGCGTGAGCGCCAGCGCCTCCAGCAGCTCGCCCTCCTCCCGGACCACGCGCATGCCGCGACCGCCACCGCCGCCGGCCGCCTTCACGATCACCGGGTATCCGACCTCGCGCGCCAGCGCGCGCACGGCCTGCGGATCGTCGGGCAAGCCGTCGTCCGGACCCGGCACGCAAGGCACGCCGGCCCGACGCATCGCACGCTTGGCCGCGACCTTGTCGCCCATCACGCGGATGCAGGCGGCGCTCGGTCCGACGAAGCGCAATCCGGCCTGCTCCACCTTCTCGACGAAGCCCGCGTTCTCCGACAGGAACCCGTAGCCGGGATGGATCGCCTGCGCGCCACTCACCTCGGCCGCATAGAGCAGCGCCGACTGGTTGAGATAGCTCTGGCCGGGGCTGGCCGGACCGATGCACAGCGCCTGGTCGGCCTGCTGCACATAGACCGCATCGCGGTCGGCGTCGGAGTGCGCGACCACCGTCTTCAGGCCCAGGCCGCGGCAGGCGCGCAGGATTCGCAAGGCGATCTCGCCGCGGTTCGCAATGAGGACGGTGTCGAACATGATGTCCTTCTCAGGCAAGACGGAACAATGGCTGGCCGGCCTCGACCTCGTCGCCGGTGCGCACCAGCACCTCGGCGATGGTCGCGTCGGCCTCGGCGCGCACTTCGTTGAAGACCTTCATCGCCTCGATCACGCACAGGGTCTGGCCGGCCGCGACCGGCTGGCCCGGCTGCACGAACAGCGGCTCGCCGGGCGACGGCTGCAGGTGGATCACGCCATAGAGCGGCGCCAGGCATTCGATCGGGCTCGCAGCCAGACCGACGGAGGGCGCCCGGATGGCGCCAGCCAGGTCGGCGCGTGCATCGTCCCTCCCGTGCGCGGTGGCCTGCGGGGCGGCGCAGGCATCCGCGGCGCCGCGCCCGGCGCGGGCCAGCGGCGTCGACGCCCCCTGCTTCACCAGCCGCAGCGTGCAACCGTCTTCGCTGTACTCCAGCTCCGACAGCGCCGAGGCCGCCAGTGCGTCGATGAGGATCCTGATCTGTTCCTGTTTCATGCCGGACCCGCCGCAAAAGGGCGGGATCTCCTTGGTGGCCGACGCATTCCGCGAACGCGTGACGGCAGGCATGAACGGTAGCCCGCGAAGGCTGCAAAGCCAAAGACGGATTGGCTGTGCCGGGATAAGGTCGGCTTATGACGCCTTGGCCAGCACCGGCTCCCCGGTCGCGGCGGCGTTGTTCGACAGCTCGGTGACCAGTTCGAGGAGGATGTCCTTCACCGCCTGCGCCGGTTCGGAGAGCGGCAGGTGGTCCGACTGGCACAGGGCCAGCGGCGCCTCGATCACCGGGTCGACGATCTGGAACTGCCAGGCCCCGCAGGACGCCACCACCTCGCGCGCCATCGACGCCGGCAGGATCGTGGCACCCAGTCCGTCGGCCACGGCCGCGGTCAGCGTGAAGGCGGATTCGATCTCGGCCACGACGCGCGGCGCCGCGCCAAGCCGGCTGAAGGCCGCATCGACCAGTTTGCGCACCACGTTGTACGGACGCGGCAGGAAGAGTTCCATGTCGCGCAGGTCGGCCAGCCGCACCGGTTGGGCCGGTGCCGGGATCGACGCCGGCCCGACCAGGAACAAAGGCTCCCTCAGCAGCGGCAGAAAGCTCAGGCCATGGATCGCCTTGTCGCCGTAGAGCACGGCCAGATCCATTCGGCCGTTCATGATCAGTTCGCTCAGCGTGGTGCCGTAGTTCTCGTTCAGGTACAGCAGGATGCCCGGATGGCGCGCCCGCACCGTGCGCAGCAAGGGCAGCGAGAGCGCCGCCGCCGCGGTGCCGGGCGCGAGACCCACCGACACCTGGCCGGAGACGCCCTGCCCGGCCGCCGCCATGTCGACCTGCGCCTGCTCGCACTGGCGCAGGATGATCTGCGCATGGCGGTACAGCACCTTGCCGGCCTCGGTCGGCGTCACGCCGCGCTTCGTGCGCACCAGGAGTTGCTGCCGCACCTCGCCTTCGAGCGTGGCCAGTTGCTGGCTCAGCGCCGGCTGGGCGATGTAAAGAACCTCGGCCGCCTGCGTCAGGCTGCCGATGTCCACGATCTTCACGAAGTATTTGAGTCGCCGCAGGTTCACCCTGCCTCCAAAGCAAATCCCGAGCCTAGCACCGGCCCCTGGGGCGGGCCATCGGGGCCTTCCATAAGCTCTACCTATACGACCAGAGCGATCTCGTCTTGGCTTCGGGAAGGCGATCTGCGTACCGTACGGTCCTGCCATCCCACTCCAGGAAGCCATGACCACCTCCCGCATCGCAGAGCGCGTCCGCCGCATCAAGCCTTCGCCCAGCACCTCGGCCGCCGACCGCGCCAACGAGCTGCGCCGCCAGGGCAAGTCCATCGTGAACCTCGTCGTCGGCGAGCCCGACTTCGACACCCCCCTGCACATCCGCCAGGCCGCCGCCGCGGCGATGGACAAGGGCGCCACCCGCTACACCCTGATGGCCGGAACCGTCGAGCTGCGCGAAGCCATCGTCGCCAAGCTGAAACGGGAAAACGGCCTGAGCTACGCGATGAACGAGATCATCGCCACCAACGGCGCCAAGAGCGCGATCTACAACGCCTTCGCGATCACGCTGGAGCCGGGCGACGAAGTCATCGTGCCCGCGCCCTACTGGGTGTCCTACCCCGACATGGTGCTGGCCTGCGACGGCAGGCCGGTGATCGTCGCCTGCCCCGAGGCCAACGGCTTCAAGCTGACGCCCGCGCAGCTCGAGGCCGCCATCACGCCGCGCACGCGCTGGCTGCTGATCAATTCGCCGAGCAACCCGACCGGCGCCGCCTACACCGCCGACGAATACCGGGCGCTGGCGGACGTGCTGGTGCGCCACCCCCAAGTGATGGTGATGACCGACGACATCTACGAGCACATCCGCTTCGACGGCGAGAAGACGCCGCACATTCTCGCCGTGGCACCCGAGCTGCGCGATCGCACGCTGGTCGTCAACGGCGTCTCGAAGACCTATGCGATGACCGGCTGGCGTATCGGCTACGTGGCCGGGCCGGTCGACATGGTCCGCGCGATGGACACGCTGCTGTCGCAGTCGGCCGGCAACTGCTGCTCGATCAGCCAGGCCGCCGCCGCGGCCGCGATGAACGGCGACCAGTCCTTCGTCGCCGAGAGCGTCGCCGTCTACAAGCAGCGCCGCGACCGCACCCTGGCCCTGATCAACGCCATTCCCGGCCTGAGCTGCGCCACGCCGCCCGGCGCCTTCTATCTCTACGTCAACTGCAGCGGCCTGATCGGCAAGACCACGCCCTCCGGCAAGGTCCTGGCCGAGGACGGCGACGTCGTGATGTACCTGCTGGAAAGCGAAGGCGTCGCGATGGTCGCGGGCACCGCCTACGGCCTCTCGCCCTACTTCCGGCTGTCGATCGCGACCTCGATCGACATCCTCGAGGAAGGCTGCGCGCGCATCGCCCGCGCGGTCGCCGAACTGCGTTGAGCAGGGACCGGCCGCCTCGCCCCCCCACCGAACAGGAGACATCCATGCAATTCAAGGGCATCCGCAAGAACCCGTCCGCGCCGCAAGTGAACCCGGCCCACATCGCCGCGCTGCGCGACATTCCGGTCGCGGCGCTGAGCGACAACATGCACCGCAACATCGGCAGCGTCGGGCTGAACCCCTATCACCGACCGGGGCCCGGGACGATGGCCGGCACGGCCGTCACGATCAAGTCGCGCGGCGGCGACAACCTGACGCTGCTGCGCGCCTTCGAGTTCTGCCGGCCCGGCGACGTGATCGTGATCGACGCCGACGGCGACCTGGCCAACGCGGTCATCGGCGGCATCCTGTCTTTCTATGCCGCCACCATCGGCACCGTGGGGGTCGTGCTCGATGGCGCCATCCGCGACGTGGCCGAGATCCGCGCGCGCGACTTTCCGGTCTACGCGCGCGGCGTGAACCATCGCGGCCCGTACAAGGACGGTCCCGGCGAGATCAACGTTCCGGTGTCGGTGGGCGGCATGCTGGTGAATCCCGGCGATGTCGTGGTCGGCGACCAGGACGGGCTGATGGCGTTCTCGCCGAACGATGCCGAATGGCTGATCGAGAAGGCCCGGGCGCACCTGGCGACCGAAGCCGAGACGATGCGTGCCATGAAGGAAGGCCGCTGGGACCGCAGCTTCGTCGACGCCCTCGAAGCACGCTGCCCGAACTGAGCCGCATTCCCACGCACATCTGCCTGATCCCGGCAGCGACATTCGAGACGCTGCGCCGATCCTCCATCGAGTTCAACCACTTCCTTTGCGACATCATGAATGCGCGCATGGGCGAATTCGTCGGAATGCTCGCGGCATCCCGTCTGGGCGGACCCGAGATGCAGGTCGCGAGGGCGCTCCTGATGCTGGCAGGCACCCGGGACGAGGAGTTGCATCAACTCGCCATTTCGCAGCACGAGCTGGCACTGATCTCCGGACTCTCGCGCCAGCGTGTCAACATGGCGATCAGCGTCTTCAGCCATCGTGGACTCGTGCGCAGCGAGCCTCGCAAGGGCTTCCTGGAAGTCCATGTGCCGAGATTGAGAGACCACGTCCTCAGCGCCGGTGCATGATCTCCTGCCGCCGGAGATCCTGCGCGCGCCGATTGCCCGGATCGCTCATGCCGTTCGGGAGCAGGTGGTCCAGGGCAACCGTCCGTTCCTCGATCTGACGCAGCACGGCGTCCTGCAGCGCCTTCTTCGACATCGCGTAGGCCGTGTTGCAGTCGGGCGTGATGCACTTCGCATGCGCGATCGCCGTGGACAGCAGACGGTCGGGTTCCACCACGGCATGGAAGAAGCCAAGCCGCTGCGCTTCTTCGAGTCCATAGAGCTGCCCTCGCAGCGTGGCGAGCGCGCCCACCTGGGTTCCCAAGGCGTACTTGATGATTTCGACGTAGGCCGCCGGCATCGGGATGCCGATGGGCACTTCGTTGAGCCCGAACTTCGCCGGCTTGCGGGCCGCCACGCGAAAATCGCAGTCGAGCGCCGTGATCAGCCCGCCGGCGATGGCATGCCCGTTGATCGCAGCCACCGTGGGCCTCGGGTACTTGAAGATGCGAAGGTTGGTCTCGCGGTAGGCCCGATACCAATCGCTGATCTTGTCCTGGCTGCCGCTGCCGAAGATCTCGAAGCTGTACTGAAAATCGATGCCGGCCGAGAACACATCGCCTTGGCCGGTGAGCACGACCGGCAAAGCGCCGAACTCGCGCTCCAGGCGGTCGAAAGCGTCGTGCAGGTCGCCGAAGAACGGGTCGTTCTGCACATTGACCTTGTTGGTGTTCATGCGCACGACGGCGCATCCTTCGATCACTTCGATGTCCCATGCCATACAGTCTCCTTCTCGCTTGTCAGCCGTGCCGGAAGTCGGCACACCTTGCGCCGCCAGGGTGCGCTTCATGGGCCGAATGCTATGGAACTTCGCAAGCGCACGTTGTCATTGCAACGACAAGAAGAAGAGCGGCGTCGGTCCGCACCCGAATCAGTGAGCCATGTGCAGCCCGCCCGCCAGATCCAGCCCGCCAACAAGCTCGAGCAGGATGCCTTTGACAACCTGCGCAGGCTCGGACAATGGCAGATGATCCGACGCGCAAAGCGAGAGCGGCACTTCGATGGTGGGCGAAACGAGTCGGCACACGCTCGCCGACGCCGTGGCAGCGACCGACCTCGCAATCGAAACCGGCAGGATCGTCGCACCGACGCCCGAAGCGATCGCGGCGGCCAACGTGCTCGACGACTCCATTTCGGCCACCACGCGGGGCACCACCTGCACCGACGCGAACGCCTGGTCGAGGTAACGGCGAAGCTGGTTGCTCGTGCAAGGCAGGAGCAGATCGATGTTTCGGAGGTCGGACAGCGCCAAGTCGCCATCCCGGCTGACAAGTTCTGCGGGCGCGACGACGCAAAGGTCCTCCGTCAGCAACGGATCGAACGAAAGCCCCTGCGCCGGGCTCTCGCCGCCATACAGCACGGCCATGTCCATGCGGCCGCTTCGCACCACATCGCATAGCGTGGTGCCGAAGTTCTCGTTGATATGGAGCACGATCTGGGGATGCCGCCCTTGTACCGTCTGCAGCAGCTTGAGCGCCAGCGTCGACGCGGCGGTCCCGGGCGCCAGTCCCACCGACACCTGTCCCGCCAGACTGCGCCCGGCGTTGAGCACATCCGCACGCGCCTGGTCGAACTGTCGCAAGATCGTTTGTGCGTGCCGGTACAGCACCTTTCCCGCCTCCGTGGCCACCACGCCTTGTTGAGTTCGCAGAAGCAATTTTTGATTGAACTCGCCTTCGAGAGTCGCCAATTGCTGGCTCAGCGCCGGCTGCGCGACATGCAGGATCTCGGACGCCAAAGTCAGGCTGCCAACGTCCACGATCTTCACGAAATACTTCAAACGCCTGAGATTCACGAGGGCCCCGAATTTGCTTGCAAAATGGAATCAAGCAAGCATCAAGCCACCCTCTGGCGTCGTCAACCGGGGTTACGATCAGTGAACCAAGCCGGCGCCGGAAAGACGCCCGCCACGACCGGAAAACGGATCCGCTTCCATGACAGTCAATTTCAAGACCCTCAAGAGCTTCGTGACGGCGGTCGAGGCCAAGAGCCTGTCGGCGGCGGCCCATCAGCTGAGCCTTGCGCAGCCTGCGCTGAGCCAGCACATCGCCTCCCTCGAAGAGCATTTCAAACAAAAGCTGCTTGTCCGATCCAATGCCGGCGTCACGCCGACAAGCGCTGGCGCCGAGTTGTATCGGCATGCGCAGATCATGCTGGGTCACCTGGATCAGCTCGAACGCGAGCTTGCCCATCGCGTCGACGCGAGCGCCATCTCGGGCCCGGTGTCGGTCGGGCTCGCAACCTACAGCACGGCGTCCATCCTTTCGATGCCGCTGCTCAAGGCGGTGCGGAGCCAATACCCCGAAGTCAACCTCTTCATCAACGACAACTTCGGGCTGGTGCTCAGCGAGATGGTCATGACGGGACGCATGGACATGGCCATCATCTACGCCAGCAGTCCGATGAAAGGCGTGACGCTGCATCCCCTCCTCACCGAGGCGTTGTTTCTCATCGCGCCCGCCAGCATCCGCCTGCCGCCGACGAACGACCAGACGATCACCCTTCGCTCGCTGGCCGGCATCGATCTGCTCCTCCCCAGCCGAATGCACTTCTTGCGAAGGACGGTTGACGAGGCCTTCGCCCGCGTCGGCGTCGTCCCGAAGATCCGGGCCGAGATCGAATCGTCGGAAACGCTGCGTCAGGCCATCGAAGCCGGCATGGGTGCCGCGATCCTTCCCGCGGCACTCGCGGATTTCTCTTCAGCGTCCGACATCCGCCGCATCGTCGAGCCGGGCCTGCAGGCGACCGTGTCGCTGTGCATACCGAATCATCTGCCGATGTCCGACCAGGCGAAGGCCGTGCTCGATATTCTGCGAGCGCAGATCGACAACCTCTTCGCTGCCGGCCGGCTCCCTGGAATCAGTGCGCCGACCAAGGAAGTTCCGTCGCCCTGAACATCAGGCTACGGCCTCGTCGGCAGGAACCGAAGTGAGCTGCCGCATGGCTGCGACCCCTTCGCTCACGAACGGATCGGCGTGGTAGTACAGCAGTTGCGCACCGACCGACACGAGATGCTGCACATCGTGCCGCACGACCAGCGTGCCGGCGATCTTGCCGGCCGCACGAATGCGTTGCAGCGTCTGGTCCACGAGGTCGAGCACCGCCTGCGGACGACGCTTGCCCGCGCCGACGGCGGGCGAATAGCCCATCGATTGCGACAGGTCGCCCGGGCCGACGAAGAACACGTCGATGCCCTCGACCGCGAGGATCTCGTCGAGATTGCGCACCGCCTCGACCGACTCCACCATGCCGATCAGCAGCTTGCTCGCATGGTCGTCCGGACAGGCGTAGCGGAAGGTGTGAACCACCTGCCTGGCGATCTCGGCCGTGTGGATCAGCGGCACCATCACGCCGTCCGCGCCGGCGTTGAGGCAGCGCGTGATGGTCGAGCGTTCCTGGTTCTGCGGGCGGACGATGCCCCAGCCGCCGGCGTAGCGCGCCGCCTTGGCCATGTGGTGGATGTCCTCGAAGCTGGCGAGGCCATGCTCGCAGTCGATGAAGACCGAGTCGGCGCCCGAGCGCACCAGCTTCTCGCACAGCGTGGGCGACACGTGATTGGGGTTGACCATCAGCACGGCATCGCCGTGCGCCAGTCGTTCATGAAGAGTCGTGCTCATCGTTTTGCTCCGGTTCAGGGTTTGCCGGGCGTGCCGTCGGGCGCGCCGAGCCAGCGGCTGATCTCGACATCGGGCCCCTGGTCGCGCGCCAGGGTCGGACTGATGACCAGCTGCTCGATGGTGGTGCCCTGCGGCAAGGTGCAGGCCAGCAGGATGGCGCGCGCCACGTCCTCGGGCGCGACCATCGCCGCACGCTCGGCCTCGCTCGGCGGGCGCACGCGGGTGTCCATGATCGGCGTGTTGACCTCGCCGGGCAGGATCGTCGTCGAGCGGATGTTGTTGTTGCGGAAGGTGGCGTGCATGAAGCCCATGAGGTTCGTCACCGCCGCCTTCGCCGCACCGTAGGGCGCTCCGCCCAGCAGGTTGGGACGAACCGCCGCCAGCGACGACACCGTGACGATGGTCCCCTTCCCTGCCGCGAGCATGCCGGGCAGCACCGCCTGGATCAGCACATAGACCGCCGTGAGATTGACGGAGATCGCGGATTCCCAGTCGTCCGGCTCGATCCAGCGGATGTTGCGCACGCGGCTGGTCAGGCCGGCGTTGTTGACCAGGATGCCGATGGCGCCGACTTCCGCCTCGGTCCAGCGCACCAGCTCCTGCAACTGTTCGCGGCTCTGCAGATCGGCCTGCCGGGCCCACGCTTCGCCGCCGGCCGCGCGAATCTGTGCGACCACGGTCTCCAGTGGGTCGATGCGGCGCCCCATGACGACCACCCGCGCGCCCTCGGCCGCGAGCATCAGGGCGGTCGAGCGGCCGATGCCGGACCCACCGCCCGTGACCAGGGCCACCTGGCCTGCCAGTGCCTTGGCGGCCATCACGCAGCCACCTTCACCGGCTTCGCGGCGGCGGGCGCTTCATAGCCATAGTCGGCGCGGGCACCTTTCACGCTGATGAGGCCTTGCTTCAGGTCATCCTCGATCAGCTCGCGCGGTCGCTCTTCGGCGTGACCCCAGCCACCGCCGCCGGGCAATTCGATCGTCAGGCGCTCGCCCGGGGCGAGGACCAGCCGGCCCTTGGCGAACACGGGTTGGTCGTCGTGCAGCACCGCACCGTTGCGTCCGGCCTGGCCTCCCAGCACGCCCAGGCACGGATGCTTCACGTGCTCGGTGCTGAGGTAGATGTTCATCTCCCGGTCGGACAGGTTGCGGATGATCCCGCGCTGGCCCAGGCCGCCCCGGTACTTGCCCGGGCCGCCGGAATCGGGAATGAGTTCCTTGCATTCGGTCAACACCGGTACCGCCAGTTCGTACATCTCGATCGGCGTCACGCGGCAGTTCGACGGAAAGCTCAGGGTGTCGAGCCCGTCCATCGACGAACGGCCGCCCTGCCCGCCGTGGAAATTCTGCGCGCTGCCATAGGCGGTACCGTCGGAGCGCTGGCCCTGGCAGTTGATGCCCCAGATCGGCGCGCCGCCGCTGTCGCCCATCGCGCCTTCGGGCACGACGTTCTGCAGCGCCTTGAAGATCAGGCTCGGAATGCAGTGCCCGACCAGGTTCCGCGCTGCCCCCGCCGCATGCGGCCGCGGGTTGAGGATCGAGCCCGCCGGCGCGGAGTCGGTCAGGGGAATCATGCAGCCTTCGTTGTTCGGGGTATCGGGATCGAGCAGGCACTTGAGCGCGTACACGCTGTGGGCGACGCGATAGTGCGGCACCACGTTGATGCCTCTGGCCACCTCCGGCGAGGTGCCGGTGTAGTCGACGTGGATCGATTCGTCACCCACCTCGACGCTGACGCACAGCTTCACTTCGGTCTCGAAGCCGTCAATGGTCATGTCGGCCTTGTAGCTGCCGTTGGGCCAGGCGGCGATGGCCTTGCGCATGTGCCGCTCGGAGCGGCTGAAGATGGCCTGGCCGAGCGCCTCGCAGTCGTCGAGCCCGTATTCGTCCATGAAGCGGCTGAACTCGCGGCTCATCACTTCGTTGGCCGCCACCATGCTCTGGATGTCGCCGCGGACCTCGTGCGGAAGACGCACGCTGGCCTCGATCACGGAGAACACGTCGGTGTTCGGCTTGCCGGCCTTGAAGAGCTTGAGCATCGGGATCCGGATGCCCTCCTCGAACATGTCGGTCGAATCCGGCGACTGCGGCCGCCCGCCGATGTCGGGCAGGTGCGCGATGCTGCCGGCGTAGGCGACGATCTTCCCGTTGCGAAAGATCGGCGTCAGCATGACCATGTCCGGCAGGTGCCCGGTGCCGATCACCGGATCGTTGGTGGCGAGCACGTCGCCCGGCTCCAGCGATTCCGGCGGAAAGGCCTTGAGGAAGTAGTTCTGCGCGGCCATCGGCAGCGTGGTGATGAACACCGGGATCGACCAGGTGCACTGCGCCAGCGCGCGGCCCTGGGCGTCGAGCAGCACGTTCACGTAGTCGTGGTTCTCGCGCACGATCGGCGAGAAGGCGGTGCGCCCGAGGGCGGTGTCGGCCTGGTCGGCGATGAAGACCAGGCGGTCCCACATCACCTGCAGCGTGATCGGGTCGTTGAAATCGGGTTGGAGGATGGGCATGACGTGACCTTCAGGACAGAAGCATGATGAGGTTGTGCTGGGCGTCGAGCGAGGCGGTGGCGTTCGGCCCCATCACCACGGTCGACTCGCGCTGCTCGATGATCGCTGGGCCTTCGATCGGCACGCCGGGCAGCAGGGCATAGTGGTCGTAGACCGGCGTCTCGACGTACTTGCCGAGTTCCGAGAAGAAGACCGGCCGCGTTCCCTTGCGCGCATCGCGCGCCGCGCCGGCTGCTCCGCGCAGTCCGGCCAGCGACACCGCACTCTTGGGCCCGCTGGCACGAATGCGCCAGGTGATGATCTCGGCATCCGTGCCCGTCACCGCGCGGCCGTAGAGCGCGACGTAGTTGGCATGGAAGCGAGCCATCAGTTCCGCGACGAAGGCCGGATCGGCCGGATCGAGATCCGGCAGCGGGACGGAAATCTCATAGCCTTGGCCCACGTGCCGCATGTCGACGGTGTACGAGAAGCGGATGAGGTCGGCGGGCACCTTGCTCGCCAGCACGACCTCGCGCCCCTGCTCGGCCAGCGTGGCCTTGACCACGTTGACCGCGCTCGGATTCCACGCCGAGATCCGCATCGGGAGGCTGGTGGACAGGTCGGCCGCGACCGGCGCTCCGAGCAGGCCGATGGCCGAGGTCACGCCGGCGCCGGTCGGGCAGATCACCTTGCGGATGCCGAGCTTGCGCGCCACGCCGTAGGCATGCACCGGGCCCGCGCCGCCGAATGCGATGAGCGGCAACGCGCGCGGGTCGACCCCGCTGTCGGTGGCCTGCATCGACGCGGCCTCGGCCATGCTCTCGTTGACCATGTCGTGAACGCCCCAGGCGCAACGCTCGGGCGTGATGCCCAGTTCCTCGGCGAGCCGCGCCATCGCGGCCTCGGCCGCGGGCTTGTCGAGCGCGAAGTCGCCGCCGAGGAAGGATTTCGCGTCCAGGTAGCCCAGCAGCAGGTCGGCATCGGTCACGGTCGGCTCGGTACCGCCTCGGCCATAGCAGGCCGGGCCCGGGGCCGCCGCCGCGCTGCGCGGGCCGACGCCGAGCAGGCCCAGCTTGCTGCGCGCCGCGATGCTGCCGCCGCCGGCGCCGATCTCGATCATGTGGATCGACTGGATCTTGAGCGGAAAGCCGCTGCCCTTGCGGAAGCGCTCGTGGCGCGCGACCTCCAGGTCGTTGGCGACCATCGGCTCGCCGTTCGGGATCAGGCACAGCTTGGCCGTGGTGCCGCCCATGTCGAACGAGAGCACGCTCGCCTCTCCCGCCTGGCGGGCGTAGTCGGCGGCCGCCACCGCGCCCGCGGCCGGGCCCGATTCGATCAGGCGCACCGGTGTGCGGGAAGCCGACGAACTCGGCACCACGCCGCCGCTCGACGTCATCCAGAGCAGCTGCCCCTCGACGCCTCGCTGCGAAAGCTCGCGTTCCAGATGGTTCACATGCCCGACCATCATCGGCCGGGTGTAGGCGTTGACCACGGTGGTCGATGCGCGGTCGTACTCGCGCACCTCGGGGCAGACGGTCGACGACAGGGACACCGAGATGCCCGGCGCCTCCTCGGCGAGGATCTCCGCCACGCGCCGCTCGTGCTGCGCGTACTTGTAGGCATGCAGCAGGCACACTGCGACCGATTCGACCTTGCGCTGCAGCAGCGTCTTCGCAATCGTGCGAACGCCCTCCTCGTCCAACGCCTTGATGACGGTGCCGTCCGCCGCGATCCGCTCCTCGACGCCGAAGCAGAGATCGCGCGTGACCAGCGGGTCGGGGTACTTGATGCGCAGGTCGTACAGGTCGTAGCGTCCTTCCGTGCGGATGCGCAGCATGTCCTGGAAACCATCGGTGGTGATGAAGGCGGTGTGCACGCCGCGCCGCTCCAGCACCGCATTGGTCACCACCGTGGTGGCGCCGAGGATCTGCAGGGTGCCGGCGCCCGCGGCCTGGCCGCCGTTCTTCTCGCGAACCTTGGCCAGCAGTTCGTCCACGCCCTGCAGCACGGCCCGAGCCGGTGCGTCGGGTGTGCTGAGTACCTTGTGCAGCAGGATGGCTCCGTCGTCTTCGGTCATGGCGAAGTCGGTGAACGTGCCGCCGGTGTCAAATGCCAGTTTCATGCTTTTCAGCTCCTTCAGTGTTCGATTGGATGCAGCGATCAGGCCGGTTGTGCGTCGGATGCGCGGCGGCCCGTCATGAAGAGTTCGCCCAGGTCCGCGCTGCTCAGCTCGCCGACCGGGCTATCCCAGATCACCTTGCCGAGGCGCAGCACGACCGCGCGTTCCGCGGCCTCCATGGCCTTGCGGGTGTTCTGCTCGACCAGCAGAACGGTCCGGCCGCCCTGGTGCAGGCGCTTGAGTTCGTTGAAGACCAGCGTGATCGCCTGCGGCGACAAGCCGACCGAAGGCTCGTCCACCAGCAGGATCTCGGGCCGACGCAGCACCGCCATCGCCATCTCCAGCAATTGCTGTTCGCCGCCGGACATGTTCCCGGCCAGCTCGTTGCGGCGCTTGCGCAGGATCGGAAAGAGGTCGTAGACGTATTCGCGCTCGCCCTTCAGGTCGCCGTCCTTGATCGTGTAGGCCGCCATCTCGAGGTTCTCGTCGATGGTCATGAGCTGGAAGTTGCAGCGTCCCTGGGGCACGTAGGCGATGCCGTGCGCCAGCATGGCCTGCGGACGCAGTCCGGCGATGTCCTTGCCCTTCCAGCGGATCGCGCCGCCCTTGTGCGTGGTCATGCCGAAGAGCGACTTGAGCAGCGTCGACTTGCCCGCGCCGTTCGGTCCGAGCAGCGTGACGAACTCGCCGTGCCGGATCTTCAGGTTCACGCCGTGCAGGATGTCCAGGTGGCCGTAGCCGGCGCGCAGATTGTCGATCTCGAGTTCCATGTCTGTATCCGCCATATCAGTTCTCCACCACGCCATCGCGTGACCAACGACGCATGAAACGGCACGGCCAAGGCCAGGAACCCCGCGGAACCGGCTTTGCCGGGCCGCTGGGGTTGCCCCCGGAGAGGGGGTGTCCGAGCCACACGAAGTGGGCGAGGCTGGGGGTGAACTTCATTTCAGCCTCCAAGGTAGGCCTCGACGACCTCCGGGTTGCGCACCACTGCTTCGGGGGTGTCGTCGGCCAGCTTGGTGCCCTGGTGCAGCACCACGACGCGATGGCTCAGGTTCATGAGCACGTCGGTGTTGTGCTCGATCACGACGAAAGTCACACCCAGCACCTGGTTCGCATGCTCGATGCACTGGATCACCTTCTCGATCAGGATCGGGTTGATGCCTGCCAGCGGCTCGTCGAGCAGGATCAGCTCGGGATCGGGCATCAGCATCGACGCGAACTGCAGCAGCTTCTGCTGGCCGCCCGACATGTTTCCGGCCGGCAGGTGCGCCACGCGCGACAGGCCCGACACCTCGATCAGCTCCCGTGCCCGCTCGCGCAGCGCCTTCACGCGCCGCTGGGCGGCCGGCCCGACCCAGAAGGTGGACAGCACGCTCGGAAAGCGCGACATCTGCCCGGCGAGGATCAGGTTCTCCTCCGAATCCAGGGTCGGGAACACGACCGTCTTCTGGAAGCTGCGCAGGAAGCGCCCTTCGCGAGCGATCCTGTTCATCGGCCAGGCCGTGATGTCCACGCCCTTGAGAAGCACCCGGCCGGCGTCGCTCTTCTGCAAGCCCGTGCAGCAATCGAAGAGCGTCGATTTGCCCGAACCGTTCGGGCCGATGAGACCCATCACCTCCCCGCGGCGAACATCGATGTCCACGCCTTGCAGTGCCGCCACGGCGCCGTAGTTCTTGCGCAGGCCTTCGATGCGCAGCATGACGTCAGTCGACATGGTGCTTCTCCTTGCCAGCCCCGCCGAGGCGCGCGATGCGTTCGGCCGCGCGCTGGAACAGCGGCGCCAGGCCTTGCGGGAAAAGGAACACGAGGCCGAGCAGCACGAAGCCGTAGATGATCATGCGCAGCTCCGGCGTGATCCGAAGCGCCTCCGAGACCGCGACGAAGATGAAGCTGCCGATGATGGCGCCCGGGATCTTCCCGACGCCACCGCCCAGCACGATGATCAGGATCGTGTTGGAGTAGTAGGACTGGAACACCAGTGGGCTCACCACCGTCGAGAAGTGGGCGTAGAGACTGCCCCCGAGGCCGGCGAAGACAGCGCTCAGCATGAACACGATGAGCTTGTAGGTCCAGGTCGGAACGCCCAGCGATTCGGCCAGCGTCTCGTTGTCGCGGATCGCCACCATGCAGCGGCCGGCCGGGGAGCGGATCAGCGCCACGAACAGCGCCACCGCCAGCGCGGCGAGCGCCAGCACCAGGTAGAAGTATTCCGGCGCCTTGATGACGGTGAACACCGTGTCGCCGAAGCCCAGCCGGGGTCGCGCGACGCCCGACAGGCCCATGTCGCCCCGGGTGAAGTCGACCCAGTTCTTCGACACCATCTGTGCGATCACGACCATGCCCAGCGTACACATCACGAAGGAGGTGTCGCGCAGCCTGAGCGCCGGAATGCCCAGCGGCAGCGCCACCAGCCCGGCGAACAAGCCGGCGACCACGAAGTTCACGAGGAAGGGCGTGCCGAAGTGGATGGACATCAGCGCCGAGGCATAGGCACCGAGACCGAAGAAAACGCCCTGTGCGAGCGAGAGCATCCCGGTGTAGCCGAGGATCAGGTTCAGGCCCAGCGCGGGCAGCAGGAAGATCATCGCCAGCACCATGGCGTGCAGGTAGTAGTCGCCCAGGAAGAGCGGCGTGGCCAGCAATGCGGCGAGTGCCAGGGCGGAGACGCTCCAGTTGACCTTGGCGACCCTTGCGGCCGGCAAGAGCGGTGCGTCCAGCGTGGTGGAAGACATGAGGACTTGCTCCAGACGATGAGTGATCAGAATCGCGCCTTGCTGCTGAACAGGCCGTGCGGCCGGAACATCAGCATCAGGAGCAGCACGATGAAGCCGACGGAGTCGCGGTACTGCAACCCGATGAAGCTGGCGACCAGGCTTTCGACGACGCCGAGCAGGCAGCCGGCGATGAGGGTGCCGCGCACGTTGCCCATGCCGCCCATGACGATCACGGCGAAGGTCTTGAGGGTGATCGACTCGCCCATGCCGCCGTAGATGCTCACGTTGATCGGGCCGGTCAGGATGCCCGACAACGCGGCGATGGCCACGCCGATCAGGAAGGTGCGGCGCACCACCTGCTCGACGTCGATGCCGTTGACCTGGCAGCACTCGATGTTCTGCGACACGGCGCGGATCGACCGGCCCAGCCGGGTGCCGCGCACCATCCATTCGAGGCCGGCGAAGACGGCGAGCGTGACGACGACCAGGATGACGCGCTGCTGGGACATGCCGAAGTCGCCCATCTCGATCGGCTCGATCCAGCCGCCCGAGAACACCTTGTAGCCGCCGCCGAACGCCAGGATCACGATGTTCTGCAGGATCAGCGACAGGCCCAGCGTGGCCAGCACGCCGGCCTGGAAGGGTTGGCCGATGAGCCGCTGCATCACTGCGCGGCCGATCAGCACCGCGATCAGCGAGACGATGGCCACGCCGCCGATGATGGCGATGCTGTAGTCGGCCGCGAGCTGCGCCATGACCCACCATGCCGCGAAGGTGCCCAGCATGTAGTACTCGCCGTGGGCGAAATTGATGGCCCGCAGCACGCCGAAGATCATCGTCATGCCGGCGGCGACCAGGGCGTACATCGACCCGGTGATGATGCCGTTGACGATCTGTTCGAGGATGAATGAACTCACGATGTGCTCGCAGGCGTGGGGTGGTCGATCACTGGGCCGCGTAGTCGATCTTGGTGGTGATCGTTCCCTTGATGGCCGGCTTGCCGTCGGTGATCTCCAGCAGCACCATCGGCATCACGGCCTGGTTGTGGTCGTCGAAGGTCACGACGCCCATCGGGCTGTCGTACTTGATCTTGGCCAGTGCGTTGCGGATGTCCTCGCCCTTCAGGCTGTTGGCATTCCTGATCGCCTGCGCCACCAGTTGCAGCGTGTCGTAGTGCGTGTAGGCGTGGTTGTTGGGCATCTCGCCGCCGTTGGCCTTCTTGTAATCCTCGACGAACTTCTGGCTGCGCGGCGCCGGCACTTCGGGCAGCCATGCGGCCGCCTCGACCGCACCGTTCATGACCTTCGGCGCGGCGGCGATGGTGTCCTTGGTGTTGAACTCGCCGTTGCCCACCAGGGCCACCTTGCCGGCCAGGCCCAGTTCGAGCATCTGGCGCGCGATGATGGGCGTGGTGTCGGCCTGGCCGTAAAGGATGATCGCCTGCGCGCCCGAGCGGCGGATCTTGCTGAGCACCGAGCGGAAGTCGGTCTCGGAGTCCTTGTAGTAGTCCTCGCTGAGGATCTCCGTGCCTGGGTACTTGGGCAGATAGCGCTTGGTGAACTTGATCGCGCCGCGCCCGTAGTCGCTGTCGACCGACAGCACCGCGAACTTCGTGAAGCCCTTGGTCTTCGCCGCGTACTCGAGAACCGTGGCCGCCCGCACTTCGTCGGTGGGGTAGTTGCGGAAGGTCCACTTGAAGCCGCCGACGCCGGACTTGTAGGTGATGTCCGGGTTCGACGAGGCGGCGTTGACCAGCAGCACCTTCGATTCCTCGGCCAGAGGTTGCATCGCCAGGGTCACGGAGCTGCACACGTCGCCGATGATGACCGGCGTCTTCTCGAGGCTGATCATGCGCTGCGTTGCAGCAACCCCTTCGGCCGGTACGCACTGGCTGTCGCCGCTGACGAGCTGGATCTGCTTGCCGAGCACGCCGCCCGCCGCATTGATCTCCTTGGCGGCGAGCGCTGCGCCCTTGTTGGCGAAGGCGCCGTAGCGGGCGTTGGGCCCGCTCATCGGACTGATGATGCCGACCTTGAAGGTTTCCGCGGTCTGGGCGCGTGCCGGCGCGTACGTGCACAGGGCGGCGAGTGCTGCGATCGCCATCAAGGCCGCCGCGCGCCTGTTCGTCGTCGTGGGGTAGCAAGTCATCGCTGTTCTCCGAAGGTTGAAGGGTTGAGGGAATGATAGGAAGCGGTCTTCGGCGCGGCCAATAGGGAATGCGCCTTCGCCCATAAACTTTCTTGATACGCAGGCCGGGCGACGGGCGCTCAGCGCAGTTGCGCCACGGCATGCGCAATGCGGCGGCATCCCTCTTCGATCTGTTCGATGCTGGTCGCGGTCGACATCCGGAAGTAGGGCGAAACCCCGTAGGCCGTACCGGCCAGCACCATCACCCCGCCGGCTTCGAGCAGGTGGATCACCACGTCGTTGTCCGTCTCGAGCACCTTGCCTTCTCGCGTGCGCTTGCCGATGAGGCCGCCGCAGTGGGGGTACAGGTAGAAGGCACCGCCCGGGGCCCGCGCGCGGATGCCGGGAATGTCGTTGAGCAGGCGAACCGCCGCGTCACGCCGCTGCCTGTAGGTCGCGACCCAATCCGGAAGAAATGCGGCTTCGGCGTTCAATGCGCCGACCGCTGCGGCCTGGCTGATCGAGCAGGCGCCGCTGGTCGATTGCGACTGCAGCATGTCCAGTGCCGCGATGATGTCCGAAGGGCCGGCTGCATAGCCGATCCGCCAGCCGGTCATCGCGTAGGTCTTCGACACGCCGTTGACCACCAGCGTGCGGTCTCGCAGCGCCGGTTCGATGGCGAGAAGATGCTTGGGCGCCTCGGCCTCGAAACGGATGTGTTCGTAGATGTCGTCCGTCAGCACCATGACCTGCGGGTGGCGCAGCAGCACGTCGGCAAGGGCGCGCAACTGTGCCGTCGTGTAGGTCGTGCCCGTGGGATTGGTCGGCGAGTTGAAGACCAGCCAGCGGGTTGCGGGCGTGATGGCCGCCTCCAGCGCTTCGGGCGTCAGGCGGAAATCGTCCTCCTCGCGGCAGGCCACCGTCACCGGGGTGCCGTCGCAGGCCAGCACCATGTCGGGGTAGGATACCCAGAACGGCGCGGGCACGATCACCTCGTGCCCCTCCTCCACCGTCACCGACAACGCGTTGAACAGCGCATGCTTGGCACCGCAGGTGACGATGATCTCGCGCGGGCTGTAGCTCAGGCCGTTTTCCCGCTTCAGCTTGGCGGCGATGGCCTCGCGCAGCGCCAGCGTGCCCGCCACCGGGGTATACCGGGTTTCCCCGCGCTCGATCGCCTCGCAGCCCGCCTGGCGGATGTGCGGCGGCGTGTCGAAGTCGGGCTCGCCGATGGCCAGGTTGATGATGTCCTTGCCCTCCCTGCGCAGCTCGGCGAAGCGATCTGCGGCTGCGCTGCTGGGGGACGGCTTGATGCGGCGGATGCGCCTGGAAATGCGGGACGGGCTCACGGATTCTTCCTCTCGATGTCGATGCTCGAACGGTAGAGCCGTGTCGCCCTCGACGCAAAGACGGCATCGCTCTAGGGGTGCCGCATTTCCTTATGGGCGACCGGCGCGTTCCCGGTACATAAGCGTTTCGAATGGGACTAGAACGATCTCGTCTTGGTCGCCGCCAGCGGCACGGATACCTTTGGGGCCCACCGCTGACCGAGCCACAGGAGACATTCATGCGCCCCGCCGTCCTGGCCACCCGAGCCACCTTCGCCGACATCACAGACCGCCTGCGCGCGCATTTCGACGTCGAGGACAACCCCGCCGACACCGTCTGGAGCCCTGACGAGCTGATCCGCCGGCTCCAGGGCAAGCAAGGCGTCATGAGCACCGGCAGCGAGCGCATCAGTGCCGCCCTTCTGGACGCCTGCCCGTCGATCAAGGCGGTGTGCAACGTGGGCGTCGGCTACAACAACGTCGACGTCGCGGCTTGCACGGAACGCGGCGTGCTCGTCACGAACACGCCCGATGTGCTGACCGAGACCACGGCCGACTACGGGTTTGCCCTCATGATGGCGACGGCGCGCCGCATCGCCGAATCCGAACGCTTCCTGCGGCGCGGCGAATGGACGAAAACCGGCATCTACGACATGTTCGTCGGCGGCGACGTGCATGGCGCGACGCTGGGCATCCTCGGCATGGGCCGCATCGGCCAGGCCATCGCGCGCCGTGGCGCGGCGGGTTTCGGCATGAAGGTGATCTACCACAACCGCTCTCGCCTGCCGGAAGCCGTCGAAGCCGAATGCGGGGCCCGCTACGTCGACAAGCAGACGCTGCTGAAGGAAGCCGACCACCTGGTGCTGGTGCTGCCCTACGCCCCGTCCTCCCACCACGCGATCGGCGCTCCCGAACTGTCGCTGATGAAACGCACCGCCACGCTCACGAACATCGCGCGCGGCGGCATCGTCGACGACGCGGCGCTGGCGCAGGCCTTGCGCAACGGCACGATCGCCGCAGCGGGCCTGGACGTGTTCGAGGGGGAGCCCGCGATCCATCCCGATCTGCTTGCGGTGCCGAACGTGGTGCTGACGCCCCACATCGGAAGCGCCTCGGTACGAACCCGCCACGCCATGGCGGCGCTCACGGCGGAGAACCTGATTGCCGCGCTCGGCTTCGGTCCGTCGGCCGGCCGGCCGCCCACGCCTGTCAATCCCCAGGTGCTGGCGAGCTGAGCGATGCCCCACAAGCTGCTTGTCATGGGGGTCGCGGGTTGCGGCAAGTCGACCGTTGCAGCATGCCTGGCGCGCGCACTTCACGGCGTGCTCATCGAAGGCGACGACTACCACCTGCCGGAAAGCCAGGAGAAGATGCGGCGTGGCATGGCCCTGGACGACCGCGACAGGTCGCCATGGCTTGCCAAGCTGGGTTCCCTGCTCGCGGCCTCCGCCGTCCCCACGGTCCTGACCTGCTCGGCGCTCAAGCGCAGCTACCGCGACTGCCTGCGCGGCGCGGAGCCCCACGTGAAGATCATCTATCTCGAGATCGGCCGCGACGAATCGAGGGCGCGCGTCGCGGCGCGAGCCGCCCACCTGTTCCCGGCCAGCCTCGTGGACAATCAGTTCCAGATGCTCGAGCCACCTGTCGGAGAGCCCGACGTGTTCCGGACGGACGCCACGCAGCCGGTGCAGGCACAGTGCGCGGCCGTCCTGCGCTGGCTCGGCGAAACCCCATTCACTGCTGGAGATCCCCTTGCAATCCGTACTGAAGAACTTTGACCTCACCGGCCGCACCGCACTCATCACCGGCTCCAGTTCCGGCATCGGCTTCGCGCTGGCGCGCGGCCTCGCGGGCGCCGGTGCACGCGTGATCCTGAACGCGCGCAATGCCGCGAAGCTCGAAGCCGCGGCCGACGTGCTGCGCGGCGAGGGTTTGCAGGTGCTGACCGCCGCGTTCGACGTGACCTCGGGCGAGGCGGTGACGGCCGCCATCGCACGCATCGAAGCCGAGGTCGGCGCCATCGACATCCTGGTCAACAACGCCGGCATGCAGCGCCGCGCACCGCTCGACCAGTTTGCCGAGGCCGATTGGCACGAGCTCATGAAAACCAACGTCGACAGCGTGTTCCTGGTGGGCCAGGCCGTGGCGCGCCACATGATCGGACGCCAGCGCGGCAAGATCGTCAACATCTGCTCGGTGCAAAGCGAGCTCGGGCGTCCGGGTATCGCGCCCTACACCGCCAGCAAGGGCGCAGTGAAGATGCTGACCAAGGGCATGGCCATCGACTGGGGCCAGCACGGCATCCAGGTCAATGGCCTCGGGCCCGGCTACTTCAAGACCGAGCTGACCGAGGCGCTGGTCCAGAACGAGGAGTTCACGAAATGGCTCGTCGGGCGCACGCCCTCGCGCCGCTGGGGCGATGTCGAGGATCTCGTCGGCGCCGCCGTGTTCCTGTCGAGCGACGCCTCCAACTTCGTCAACGGCCACATCCTCTACGTGGATGGCGGCGTGACGGCAACCCTCTGAGGAAGACCATGGAAGCACTTGTCATCCACGCCCCCGGCGACCTGCGCGTCGAGGAGATCGAAACCGCCGAACTCGGCGCCGACCAGCTGCAGGTGCGCGTGCGCTGCGGCGGCATCTGCGGCTCGGACCTGCATTACTACCAGCACGGCGGCTTCGGCACCGTGCGCATCCAGCAGCCGATGGTGCTGGGCCACGAGGTGGCCGGGATGATCGAGGCGGTGGGCGCCGCCGTCACCGGCTTCCAGCCCGGCGAGCGCATCGCGATCAGCCCGAGCCGGCCCTGCGGCCTGTGCCGCTTCTGCCAGCAGGGGCTGCAGAACCATTGCCTGGACATGCGCTACTACGGCAGCGCGATGCGCAACCCGCATGTGCAGGGCGCCTTCCGCCAGCAGATCGTGGTCGAGACGCACCAGGCCTACAAGCTGGCGGATTCGGTCAGCGACGGCGAAGGCTCGATGGCCGAGCCGCTGTCGGTGGCGCTGCACGCGGTGCGGCGCGCGGGGCCGCTGCTCGGCAAGCGCGTGCTGGTGACCGGCTGCGGGCCGATCGGCGCGCTGGCGATCATCGCGGCGCGGCGCGCCGGCGCGGCGCACATCGTGGCGACCGACGTCGGCGCGCTGACGCTCGAGAAGGCGCTGAAGGTCGGCGCCGACGAGGCGATCAACGTCGCCGAGGAGCCGGCCGGCCTGGCTCGCTTCGCCAAGGACAAGGGCAGCTTCGACGTGCTGCTGGAGGCCAGCGGCAACCCGCGCGCACTGGTCGGCGCCTTCGATGCGCTGCGGCCGCGCGGCATCATCGTGCAGCTGGGGCTGGCGGGCGGCGAGATCCAGCTGCCGATCAACACCATCGTCGCCAAGGAGTTCGACCTGCGCGGCGCCTTCCGCTTCCACGAGGAATTCGCGGTGGCGGTGGAACTGCTCAACAAGGGGCTGGTCGACGTCAAGCCGCTGATCTCGGCCACGCTCTCGTACCGCGACTCGGCCCGCGCCTTCGCGCTGGCGGCCGATCGATCGCAGGCGATGAAGGTGATCCTGAACTTCGACTGAACGCGTCGGCTGATTCTCGGCGCACGCAGACCCTCGACACGAAAGAAAGAACCATGCAAATAGGCGTTCCTGCCGAGACGACAGCCGGCGAGACCCGGGTCGCCGTGACCCCGGAGACCGCGAAGAAGCTGGTGGCGCAAGGCCATGTAGTGCGGGTGCAATCGGGCGCCGGCGTGGCCGCCAGCGTCACCGATGCGGCCTACCAGGCCGCCGGTGCCGAGATCGCCGATGCCGCGGGGGCCTTCGGCTGCGACATCGTGCTCAAGGTGCGCAGCCCCGACGACCGCGAGTGCGCGCTGATGAAGCCGGGCACGGTGCTCATCGGCATGCTCAAC
>NZ_JBFUHO010000061.1:0-42998 GCF_056402355.1 Variovorax sp. P4_B11 | reverse complement strand
ACATCATGCCCAAGCTGGTCAGGGCGGTCGGGTTCATCGCGTCGGCGTTGTTCGCGCTCGTGGCAATGGAAATCTTTGCCGGACGCCAACTCACGCCCTTGTCGGCACCGTTGCCGTTCTTCGCCTATCCATTCCTGGTCGCCACGCTGTTCGGCTGGGCGTGGTCACATCTCAAAGAGAGAACATGATTCCCGACGCACCGCCTCGCACCAATGCGTGCGGCTGAATCTTGCGTCCGGCACCTTGCGGGCCACTTCCAGTCATTCGCGACGGTCCGCTTTCAAGCACCTGAACTCCAACCCCCTTAAGCATCTATTGATTCGGGGGGCAAGGCACCGATCGCACCGGCTTTGGCGCTGATGCACACCAGCGCCGCCCAAGGTGCGGAGCGTTCAAATCGCCTCAGCGAACTCGCGCACTCCGGAGCGACGACGGTTGTCATCCGCGGCGGATACACATGACAATGGTCGCCGTCACCAGTTCGCCACTTTGCACACCACCGATGAAACAAGCCGGCCGGTCTTTTCTCCGCGACGGGATCACGGCGTTCTGTCGGATGGTGCGTTCCCTTGCGTCCAGCGGTGACCTATGACGCAACTCCCCTCGGGCACGGTCACCTTCCTGTTCACTGACATCGAGGGCAGTACCAGGCTATGGCAGCTCTTCCCCGATGCGATGGGGGCCGCCCTTTCGCGGCACCATGCGCTGCTGACGGCCAGCATCGAGCGGCATGGCGGCTATCTGTTTCAGGTGATCGGTGACGGTTGTTGCGCGGCGTTCGCGGTCGCATCGGACGGCTTGGCTGCTGCGCTGGAAGCCCAGCGCACGCTTCGCACGGAACGCTGGGATGGGGTCGACTGCCTGAGCGTTCGCATGGCCCTGCACACCGGTGCTGCCAAGGTACGAGAGGGTGAGTTCAAGTCGGGAGAATACGTCTCTGGGATCACGCTGAGCCGCGTTTCGCGCATCCTGTCGGCTGGCCACGGCGGCCAGGTGTTGCTGTCGTTGACGACGGTCGAGCTCGTGCGCGACAAGTTGCCCCGGGAGGTGTCTTTGCGTGACCTGGGCCAGCATCTGCTGAGGGATCTGGCACAACCGCAAAGAATCTTCCAGCTCGCGGCGCCCGGGCTGCGCAGCGAGTTTCCTGCCCTGAAGGCACTGCATGCGCCGCCACACAATCTTCCCATCCCGCTCAACAGCTTCATCGGCCGCGAAGTCGAACTTGCGACGATCCGCGACCAGCTGCGGTTGACCAGGCTGCTTACCCTGTCCGGCCCGGGAGGGTCTGGCAAGACCCGGCTGTCGATCCAGGCCGCTTCATCGGTGTTCGGCGAGTTCGCCGACGGTGCATGGCTCGTGGAACTCGCGCCGGTGGCCGACCCGACCTTTCTGCCCACCGCCGTAGCCTATACCTTCGGCCTGCGTGAGGAGGGCTTGCGCAAGCCCGAGGACGTGCTGATCGATTTCCTGAAGGACAAGCAGGTGCTGCTGGTCATCGACAACTGCGAACACATGGTCGAGGCGGTGGCGCGCCTCGCACAGCGGCTGCTGGCTTGTTGTCCTGCAATCACGATTCTCGCCACGACCCGCGAGGCGCTGGGCATTCCCGGCGAGCTCGTCTTTCCGGTACGACCCCTCACGATGCCCGAAGCTGGCGTCGGCCCACTCGCCGAGGCCGAAGGTCTGTCGCAATATGAGTCGGTGCGATTGTTTATCGATCGGGCGGTTGCGGCCCAGCCGTCCTTTGCGGTGGATCGACAGAACGCATCAGCGGTTGCGGAGATTTGCGTCCGGCTGGACGGCATACCGCTGGCGATCGAGTTGGCGGCAGCCCGCGCCAAGATGCTCAGCGCGCAACAGATTCAAGCGCGCTTGAACGATCGGTTCCGCTTGCTCACCGGAGGCAGCCGAACGGCAATGCCGCGCCAGCAGACGCTGCGTGCCGCGATCGACTGGAGCTTTGACCTTCTTTCAACTCCCGAACGTGCACTGTTGAGGCGGCTCTCCGTGTTCGCGGGCGGCTGTACGCTGGCCGCCGCGGAGGCGGTTGCGTCGGGTGGGGAGATCGACCTTGCCGACGTGCTGGAACTGCTGAGCCATCTGGTCAACAAGTCGCTGGTCGGCGCACGGGAAGGAAAGGAGACGGTGCGCTATCAGCTGCTCGAATCGGTGCGCCAGTACGCCGCGGAGAAGCTGGTCGAGGCAGGCGAACTCGATGTCCTTCGCGATCGCCATCTCGACCATTTCCTTGGACTCGTCGAAGGTGCCGAACCGCACTTGTGTGGCGCGGGACAACTCGCTGCACTGCAGGCCATCGAGACGGAGAATAACAACGTGCGTGCGGCGATGGAATGGGCGGCCAGCGCGCACAGAACGCACCCTGGGCTGCGATTGGCGTCCCGCCTGGGACGCTACTGGTCCATACGCAGTGAATACAGCGAGGGTGTCCTCTGGCTGCGCCGCATGATGGCAGCGCCGAATGCCGTCGCGTACCCTGTCGAACATGCATGGGCCCTCTATTTCGTGGGCTACATGGCCTGGTTTCAAGGAGACAGGTCCGCCATGCACCGGGCGTTGAATCAGAGCTTTGAGATGGCCAGAGCCTGCGGCGACTGCCGCTGCGAGGCGTACGCGCTGGACTTCCTCGGCTTTTTTGCACTCGCGGAGGGAGACTTCGCGCTGGCCGACCAGCGCTTCGCGGACAGTCAGCTCGTCATGCGCGAGATCGATGACCGCTGGGGCGTGGCGTTCACGCTGTGGCACATGGGGATAAGCCGCAACGAACGACGCGAACACGAACACGCGCTGCGCCTGTGGGACCAAGCGCTCGCGATCTTTCGAACTGCGGGCGACAGTCTTCGGGCGGGCGTTCTGCTGCGCGTCATCGGGCTGGAACGCATGCGCAGCGGCGATGCCGATGGAGGTCTGGACTTGTTGCGGCAGTCACTGCGGATTGCCGTCGAGCGGCGAGCGAAATTCGAGATCGCGAACGCTCTTTGGGCCTTCGGTGAAGCTGCCGAGCACGACACGCAGTTGCACCCTACGCAACCGTTGCTGTTAGCCGCTCTGGGCGTCTATGACGCGATCGGCTCCCTTCGGTCGACGGGCGTCAATCTGCTTGAACTCGGCCGGGCAAGGCTCTGGTTCGATCGCCATAAGGAACAAGTCGACGCTGCCTTCGCGGCGGGGCAGATACCGGACATCGACGAGGCCATCGAACTGGCCATGGCATTCCGGCCGAAGCTCACGCAGCCGGCGGCGCCGGCTTGATATTGACGTTGAGGCGGAAGACGTTCCCCGGGTCGTATTCGGCCTTGATGCCCGCAAGGCGCTGGTACTTGGCCTCGCCGTAGGAAGCGCGCACGCGGTCCTCATCGGCTTCCACCATGAAGTTCACGTAGCCGCCCGACCCGGTTGCATGCGGGCGCATCGCTTCCCAGAAGTTGCGCACCCAGCTTCGATCGGCTTCGTACATCTCGCGATCGAGGGCGGCGGCTCCGATGTTGAACACGAAGTTTGCAGCTCGGCTTCCGCCGAAGGCCGTGTCGGCGTCGCCAGGGGTGCGGTAGGCACCGGACAGGACAAAGGTCGGGCAGAACGATAGCGGCGAGCTTTTCTTCGGTACGTGTTCGCCGATGACCGCAATCGCCGCGTCCGACAACTCGTCGAGGTAGAGCGCCTTCTCGTAGCCGAGCGTTCCCCAGGTCGCGCTGTCGTTGAACATCTGCTGGAGCGCAACGTAGGGAATCGGTGTGACCAACTCGAAGAGAGGCGTCACAGCCTCGCGAATCGGGGCGACGACGGCCTGGTGTTCCTCGGCCGATCCGAAGCCTGCGACCAGCAGCGCATGCCCGGGCAGGAACCGGTACTGCTCAGGAACAAACGGCGCAGGCGGCGCGCTCAAGCCGATCGCGAGGAAGGCCGTCGTGTTGGCGGGCAAGGTGTTGACGTACTCGCGGGCGAACTGCAGGGCCTTGGAGCCGTTGTCGAGGCCGAAGAAGAACAGCCCGAGGTTGACCAGAGGGCCCACGGGGTGAAGCGCAAACTCGAATGACGTGACGACACCGAAGTTGCCACCGCCGCCGCGCAGCGCCCAGAACAGGTCGGGGTTCTCTTCCGCTGACGCGCGGACCACGCGCGAGTCGGCGGTCACCACTTCGGCGGCGACGAGGTTGTCGCACGAGAGTCCGGCGGTCTTGGTGAGCCAGCCGATTCCTCCTCCGAGGGTGAGTCCTGCAATCCCGGTGTGGCTGATGAAGCCACCAGGGGTCGCCAGCCCGTGCGCCTGCGTCGCCGCATCGATGTCCGCCCAGGTCGCGCCGCCGCCGCACACGGCCCGCCGGGCCGAAGGATCGACGACGACGCCATTCATTGCGCCGAGATGGATCATCAAGCCACCATCGCACACCGAATTCCCGGCGTAGCTGTGACCGCCCCCGCGGACCGCGAGTTGGAACTCATGCTCGCGCGCGAAGCGGATGGCGTCTGCGACCTGATTGGCCGTGGTGCAGCACGCAATCAACGCAGGCTTGCGGTCGATGGCGCCATTCCAGATTGCGCGCGATTTGTCGTATTCAGGATCGCCGGGCGTCAACGTCTGCCCGCTGAAGGCCGTACGGAATGCTTCGATGCTGTCATTCATCTGATGCGTCATGGGGCCTCCTGAAGTCCTGCGAGCGGTGCACTCTACTCCGGCGTCGACGGCGACACAATTCGCTGGGGAGAAGAACTTCACGACGGTCTGCTAGTCGCCGTTCGCTCGACCTCGCTTCACCCTCTCATCTGCGGACGCTCCCGCCGTGCGCAGTCTTGTTGCTCAGATGGAGAGTCCAAGGCATTGAGCGGCTGCTTTCAAGCGCTGAATTCCTGCGTTCGTAGTTCCGCTTCGGCCTGGCATCCACGTAGCGCGGCGTCACCGTGTAGGTGTAGGTCCATCCCCCGCCTTGATGACGATGCGCAGGGCGGGGCAACGGGCGCTGGCCGCGCCGTGGAGCCGTGGCGGAATTCGATCCGGCTACAAGATGCCGGAAATCATCATCCCCAGCCCCGCGATGCTCACCACCCAGATCGCCGTGCGCAGATAGGTGATGCCGGCGCAGTAGACCGGGACGTACAGCACCCGGGCCCAGAAGAAGATCTGCGCGCCCGTGGCGATCTTCGGGCTGGTCGCGCCCGCTGCATGCGCCACCAGCGCGATCGCGGCGAACAGCACGAAGTTCTCGAGCGTGTTGCGGGCGGCGCGCTCGGCGCGCCCTGCGAAGAGCGTGGCCTCGGGCAGCTTGTCGCGGTTGCTCAGCGCCATCATGGTGCCGGACGGCGTCCAGCCCTTGACCCGGATGAGGCTCGCGACGAGCACGGTGAGCCAGGTCAGGATGGCCATGTAGATCACGAGCGTGAGGGTGCTGGTCATGTCGAGGTCCTTGAGGCTCTGGGCGTATCGGCTCAGCGGTTGAGGAAGTGGATGTCCGGCTTGTCGACCACCCCGACGGCCTGCATCGTCTCGCGCAGATCCGCGGATTCGGCGAACGCCTTGGCCCGGGCGATGTCCTGCGCCTCGAACAGCATCACGACCTCGTTGGCGTCATCGACGCCGCGCAGCAGGTATTGCTCGGTGAGTCCGGCCTCGTCGCGCTTGGGCGCGTGGGCGTCATAGCCCGCCTTCCAGACGGTGAAGTCCTTGACCTTGTGCCTGACCAGCATGAAACCGTTCATGACGATGCTCCTCGATCGGGTGGCGTCAGCGGGAATGAACCGGTCGCGGCAGCGCTGACCCGGCCGCGTTCGGTCGCTGTGGTACAGCGGCCATCCTCTCGCCCTTGGCAGATTCGGCGTGGGAGAACGATAGGCGCCCTGAGCGTTGGCGTCTTGCCTGGGTTTGTACCTAGCACCTGGCGGTTGGCATGAAGCCTTGCGCTGGCCGCCCAGGCGTCTATGTGGCGCCCTGTTGACCTCGTCCTGCTTGCCTCAGGCCGATGGCCGATGCAAACAGCAGCATGACGGACAACCCGGCTGCAGCCACGAACGACGACGCCCGCGTCTGGCTCGTGGTGAGCCAGGCCCCAATGCTGGGCCCGGCGACGACGGCAAGCATCTGGAGGCTGCGGGTGGAACTGCTGACTCGACCCAGGAGATCCCTTGGACAAAGGTTCTGCATGCTCACGCCCAGGCCGATGAGAAACAGCTCATACCCCATGCCGTTCACAGCCCAAAGGGCGACGTAGACCGAAACTCCCTGGCCCTTGGACGAAATCGCGGCAACGGCAATTCCCGTAGTCGAGATGGCGAACACCACGATTCCACTGCGAATGAGTTGCGCAGGAGTCCATCGAGTCAGCCCGAGTCGAACCAGCAGTGCACCCATCACCGCACCACCCGCCGTTCCCGCCACGACCAACGAAAAAGCCTGCGCGTCGAAGCCCGAATGCTTGAGGAAGCTCGCCACGTGAGGGTCATAGAGGGCCAGGGTCAGCGACATTCCAACTGCCAAGGCAATGGTGGCGATCAAGCGCCGATCGAGAGCGGCCATGGCACGAAATCCGGAGAGCAATTCACTTCTGATTTCGCGAACAATCCTGCGCGGACGCCGCTCGATGTCGAGATTCGAAAAAAGGCCGGGAAGAAGGCTGGAGCCGACGAACGTCAACGCGGCCGACGCCAGGAATGTGAGCTGTGATCCGGCGATGAGTCCTAGAACGCCCGCCACGAGCGGCGTTGCGATCTTCGAGACCTGATCGCAAACGCTGAGGCTGCTGAAGTACCGCGTCCTTTCGTCTTCGCCGACCACGTGATTCGTGAGGATGAAGGTGGAAGGCCAGTAGCACTGGTTCGCGAGCCCTTTCAGGAAGACCAAGGCGCAGAAGGCGCCATACCCTGGTGCAAACGCGATCAGGGCGGAAAGGATCGAGCGCGCATGGATGCCGAGCGCCATCGCCTTCCGAGGATCGGAGTGGTCGAGGAATGCGCCGATAAAGGGGCCAAGCACCAGGCTGGGTACGCCGAAGCACGCGGCAAGGAAGGCGATCTCCGAAGGGCTCGACCTCCAAAGAAATGCGGGGACCGAGAAGATGAGGAAGATATCGATCCATTGCGCCAGCCCCGCCAGGGCCTGCAAGCACAGAAGCCTGGATGTCGCGCATCTTTGGGCCTGGATGTGTGCGTCGCGCATGGTGCTTCTGAACATCCGTGTTTCGATCGAACGTTCAATGTATCGAGCCTCTTTCCGCCGATGCTGCACTCAACGCGCTGAAAGATCTGATCCCGGTCGGGAACCTTCCGGAACTCCCGCTCTGCGCCTCCCTACACTCACCCCCATGGCCAAGGAAAAAACCCTCTACGTCTGCAGCGAATGCGGCGGCACCAGCCCCAAGTGGCTCGGCAAATGTCCGAGCTGCGGCGCCTGGAACACTTTGATCGAGCAGGTTGCCGGCCCCGCGGGCGGCGCTGCCAACAATCGCTTCGGCACCCAGTTCTCGTCGCTGGCCGGCTCGGCCGAGCTCGCGACGCTGTCGGAAATCGAAGCCACCGACATCGCGCGCGCGCCGACCGGCATCGACGAGCTCGACCGCGTGCTGGGCGGCGGCATCGTCGACGGCGGCGTGACCTTGATCGGCGGCGACCCGGGCATCGGCAAGTCGACCTTGCTGCTGCAGGCGGTCGATGCGCTGCAGCACGCCGGCCGCAACGCGCTCTACGTCACGGGCGAAGAGAGCGGCGCCCAGGTGGCCTTGCGCTCGCGCCGGCTCGGCCTGGACCATTCGCAGGTGCAGGTGCTGGCCGAGATCCAGCTGGAGAAGATCATCGCCACGCTGGACGCGCACCGCCCGGCGATCGCGGTCATCGACTCGATCCAGACCGTGTACTCCGACCAGCTCACCTCGGCCCCGGGCTCGGTGGCCCAGGTGCGCGAGTGCGCCGCGCACCTGACGCGCTTCGCCAAGGCCAGCGGCACCGCCATCGTGCTGGTCGGCCACGTCACCAAGGAGGGCGCGCTGGCCGGACCGCGCGTGCTGGAGCACATGGTCGACACGGTGCTGTACTTCGAGGGCGACACGCATTCGAGCTTCCGCCTGGTGCGGGCCATCAAGAACCGCTTCGGCGCGGTCAACGAGATCGGCGTCTTCGCCATGACCGAGCGCGGCCTGAAGGGCGTGACCAACCCGAGCGCCATCTTCCTGAGCCAGCACGCCGAGCCGGTGCCCGGCAGCGTGGTGCTGGTCACGCTCGAAGGCACGCGGCCGATGCTGGTCGAGATCCAGGCGCTGGTCGACAACGGCGGGCCCAGCCCGCGGCGGCTGTCGGTGGGCCTGGACCGCGACCGCCTGGCGATGCTGCTGGCGGTGCTGCACCGGCATGCGGGCGTGGCCTGCATGGACCAGGACGTGTTCGTCAACGCGGTGGGCGGGGTGCGCATCAGCGAGCCCGCGGCCGACCTGGCGGTGATGCTCGCGATCACGTCGAGCCTGCGCGGCAAGCCGCTGCCCAAGGGCTTCATCGCCTTCGGCGAAGTGGGGCTGGCCGGCGAGGTGCGGCCGGCGCCGCGCGGGCAGGAGCGGCTGCGCGAGGCGGCCAAGCTGGGCTTCAGCGTGGCGGTGGTGCCCAAGGCCAACGCGCCGCGCAAGGGCACGAAGGAGATCGAGGGGCTGACGATCCACGCGGTGGAGCGGATCGAGGAGGCGCTCGATATCGTGCGGCAGATGCACTAGGCCCCCGGGCTTTCCCTGTCCTCGTTCGGCCTGATCGCGATGCTTATGCAACGGCCGCGTCGCCGTCGGGTGGTCTGCGACGCCACTTCGAAACGCTACAGCCGAAGCGGCTCCCGAACCATCGGGAGAACGCGCTCGAGGACGAGAAACCCAGCAGCGTCGCGACTTCGGACAGCGGGCGATCGCGGCTTTCCACATAGCGCGTCACGAGCTCCGAGCGCACCGCATCGAGGATCGACGAATAGCTCTCTCCGCCTTGCGCGAGATGGCGTTGCACGGTCCTGGGCTCCACGCCCAGGTGTTGCGCCACCCGCTCCACCGAGCACGCGCCTGATGGAAGCAGCGCCAGGATCAGTTCACTGACCTTTTCGGACATGCTGGCATTGGACTGTGCCAGCATCGCATCGAGGTACTGGCGCGTCTGATGCGCCATGACCGGGTCATAGGACGGCATCGCGGTGTCCAGGTCCGAGGCCAGGCACACGATACCGTCGAAGTCCTGGTTGAATGCAATCGCCGGGCCGAAGACCCGCGTGTGGACTGCAAGGCTGGCCGGCGCGTTGTGCGTGAAGCAGATCCTGCGCGGCCTCCAGGCTGCGCCGGCAATGATCCTCAGCATCCGGTGCAGAACGCCGAGCATGAGTTGCGTCGCCTGGCGCACCGAGCCGGGAAAGCCACCCAGCATGTCTTCGCGAATGATGGCCAGGCCCTCCGTCTCCTCGACCCTCAGGAAGACCGCCTCGTTCTGCAGCCGAAGGTAGTGCGCGATCGATTCGAGCGTCTTGCGCAGCGTCGGTTCTTCTCGCGCCACGAAGCCGAGCGGCCCCAGGTTGGAGAGTTCGCGGGTCTCGGCCATGCGCAGGCCGAAATCATCGATGCCCGCCGCCTGCGCCGAAGCTTCCAGCAGACGCCCCACCGCCTCGGCCGGAATCTTGATGTCCGGATCCAGCAGCACCGCCCGGTTGATGCCGGCGGCACTCAACTGTCGGTAGGGGTCGAGGCCGACCGATCGCGCCACTTCGACGTAATTGGTCAGGCTCGCGCTGCGAAGCAAGTAGGCCATCCGAGCTCCTGCGGTGTCGCGATATGCAAAACCATTGTCGCGTTTTGTCAAACCGAAATGTATGGAATCTCGATACTTCCCTGGCCCGCACAGCAACCATGCGCCGAGCAGATTCATTCTGAACCGACAACCCCCGAGGACGACAAACCATGCATTTCCTAGACGACTCCCTGCTGCCTGAAAACCAGGAAAAACTCGTGATCCAGGTCGCGCCCTACGGCCCGCAATGGGCGCCGGGCGACTCGGACGATATTCCGGTCACGATGGACCAGCAGGTCCAGAAGGCCGTCGATTGCTACAACGCCGGCGCCACCGTGCTCCATGTCCATGTGCGCGAAGACGACGGCAAGGGAAGCAAGCGCCTGTCCAAGTTCAACGAGATGCTCGCCCGCCTGCGCGAAGCGGTGCCGAAGATGGTGCTGCAGGTCGGCGGCTCGATCTCCTTCGCGCCGGAGAGCGAGGGCGCAGCCGCCAAGTGGATGAACGATGACACGCGCCACATGCTGGCCGAACTGAATCCGCGGCCCGACCAGGTCACTGTCGCGATCAACACCAGCCAGATGAACATCATGGAGCTGACGACCGAAGCCGACATGGCCGGCACCTCGCTCGCACATCCGGCAGTGCAGGCTGCCTACCGCGACATGATCGTGCCGTCCAATCCGTCCTGGCACGTCGAACACCTCCGGCGCCTGGTCGCCAACGGCATCCAGCCGCATTTCATGCTGGGCAACCTCACCCAACTGGAAACGGTCGAACGCCTGATCCGGCGCGGCGCCTACACCGGCCCGCTGATCCTCAACTACGTGGCCATCGGCGGCGGCGCGGCCGGGCTGAATCCGGCCGACATGATCGAGTTCGCCCGCCGCACGCCCGACGGTGCCGTGCTCACGCTGGAAACCCTGAATCGCAACGTGGTGCCGATGAACACCATGGCCATCGCGCTGGGCCTGCATGTGCGCGTCGGTATCGAGGACACGCTCTTCGGACCCGACGGTGAACGCGCGACCTCGGTGCAGCAGATCGAGAAGATGGTGCGCATTGCCCGCGAACTCAACCGGGACATCGCGACGGGCGAAGACGCGCACCGCATCTACCAGATCGGCACTCGGTGGGCATCCGCCGACGAGACCCTCGAGCGTCTGGGCATGCCGCCCAACCGGGCGCCGGCACAGCGCAGCACGCAGCTGCGCAGGGTCGCCTGAGTCAACACGCAGGAGTCGCCGCGGCAGCGTATCGCGGCCGTCCCTGCGGCAGTCGGAATCCACCGCCAAGGAGACACATGATGTTCTGGAAGAAAAGCCCCAACGCGGTACTTGCATCGCTGCTGGTCATTCACGTGCTCGCCCACATCGACCGCAACATGCTGTTGGGCTTTTCGCCGCAGGTCATCAAGGATCTGGCACTCAACAATGCGCAGTACGGATTTCTGGTCGGCTCGGTCTGGGTGCTCAGCTTCGGTTTCATGGCCATGTTCATGGGCACGCTGGCCGATCGTTTCAGCCGGACGCGGGTCATCGCGGCCGGCGTGCTGATCTGGAGCGCCTGCACCTGGGCTTCCGGACATGCCCAGAGCTTCGAACAGATGGCCGTTGCGCGCTTCTTCGTCGCCAGCGGCGAAGCGGCCCTCGTTCCAGCCGCGGTGGCCCTGCTGGCCGAACTGTTCTCCGAGAAACGGCGGGGCACGGCGATGGGCGTCTTCTTCGTGGGCATTCCCCTGGGCATCGGATTGAGCTTCCTGCTGGCCGGCACGGTGGGGGCGAGCCTCGGCTGGCGTTCGACCTTCACGGTGCTCGGCATCGTCGGGGCGGCGATCGCCGTTCCGTTGGCCTTCCTGCGCGAGGAGCGTGGACAAGGGCGTGAAAGGAATTCCGTCCCGCAACGGGGCCAGCCCTTTGTTGCCCAGGTACGCGCAGTGCTTGGCGTGGTCGGGCACAACCGCGCCTTGCAATTCGCCATCGTCGGCTTCGTGCTGGTGCACATGGTGTTCGCGGGTTTCTCATTCGCCCAACTGTGGATGGTGCGCGAGCGCGGCTTCGATGCGGCCGGCATCGCGAAGACCATCGGCGCGTTGCAGATCGTGTTCGGCGTCCTCGGTGCGGTGGTCGGCGGTGTGCTGAGCGACCGCTTCGCCAAGCGCCTCCCGGGCGGCCATGCAAGCTTCATGGCGCTGCTGATCGTGCTGTGCGCACCGTTGATGATCGCCTACCGCTTCGCGCCGGCCGGCTCGGCGCTGTTCTATGCGGGCATGTGCGCAGGCTTCTTCCTGCCGCTGGCGCTCTACGGGCCGGCCAACACCATGATCCAGGGCTTGACGCCGGCGCGGATGCGCTCGACCGTCGCGGGCGTCACGATGCTGCTGATCAATGTGTTCGCCCTCGCGATCGGGACGGTGGCGGTCGGCATGGTGAGCGACCACCTGGTCGAGGCCGGCAGCGCCCATGCATTGACCTCGGTGCTGCTCGGGACCGACATCCTGGCCATCGGCGCCGGGCTGTTCTTCTGGCTCGCCGCGCGCCAGGTGCGCCTGGGCCGTGCGCAGCTCGACCTGTCGGCGCGCCCGACGCTGGCGCACTGAATGCGCCGCCCCCACTGAACGATTCGACGATTCGACAACATGAAGGAAACGAAGAAATGAGCAACGAGACAAACCGCAGCACCACACCGATCTGCGACCAATTGCGTGCGAGCGGGAACTGGAATCCGGCCTGGGATGCCTTCGCGGAACTCGACCCGGCATGGGCCGAGAAATTCATGGCAATGGGCATGCACACGATCATTTCGGGCGTGCTCGAGCCGAAGGTGCTGGAGTTCATCGCCATCGCCGTCGACGCGTCGTGCACCCACATGTACGCGCCGGGCACACGCCGTCACATCCGCAAGGCGCTCGAACTGGGCGCCACCCCGCAAGAGATCAATGCCGTGCTGCAGGCGGTGAGCGTGCTCGGCATCCATACCAGCAGCCTGGGCGCACCGATCCTCCTGGAGGAACTGGCAGCCATCGAACAGGCCAGGGCAAGCAGCGCTCAGGCAACCCATGCGCGGTAGTCGCCGTGCCCGTCGCACGAGAAAATTTCCGCCATGAGCGATGGCTTCGCATGGGTTGCTTTCGCGGGTTCCACGTACGTGGAGATACGTGGCGCCCGGGATATGCCGGCCATGCTGTCGGATCAAGAATAAGGGGTGCTCGCGTGCTGGTAGGTCGAATGACCGATGCGAACTCGCGCAGGTGCTGGTCTTGACTCAACACTGCCCACTATCGGTGCGGCGGATCTGGAGGTGGAGAATGAAGCGTAGCCATTTTGCGTCCCTTGCCGCGACTGCAGTTGCTCTAACGATGCTCGCGTCATGCGGGAGTCAGCAGGAAGCGAAATTGGCCCAGACGGCCGATAAAGGCGCGAGTGCGCTGGAAGCGCCGTTCAAGGAGAGGGAAGCGCGGGAGACGGCGATCGACGCCTACATGTACGCCTATCCGCTGGTCACGATGGAACTGACGCGGCGCGTGAGCACCAACGTCACCAAGGACGAAGGACATCGCGGTGCGCCGATGGGGCAGTTCGCGAGGTTGCGCACGTATCCCGATCCGTCGTTCACGTCGGTCACGGCGCCCAATGCCGACACCCTCTACACGGTTGCGTGGTTGGATGTTTCCAGGGAGCCGTGGATCGTGAGCGTCCCGGACATGAAGGGCCGCTATTTCCTGTTCCCGATGCTCGATGGCTGGACCAATGTCTTTCAGGATCCCGGCAAGCGCACGACGGGAACGGGGCCGCAGAAGTACGCGATCACCGGCCCCGGCTGGAAGGGCACGCTTCCGCCCGGCGTGACCGAGTACAAGTCGTCCACAGGCTTGGTCTGGATCCTCGGCCGCATCTACTGCACCGGCACGCCGGAGGACTACAGGCTGGTCCACGCGGCGCAGGACAAGGTCTCGGCTGTGCCGTTGAGCTCGTACGGCAAGCCGTACACGCCGACTGCGGGTGTCGTCGATCCGAGCATCGACACCAAGACGCCCGTGCGCGAGCAGGTCAATGCCATGGACGCGATGGCCTTCTTCAAGCTCTTCGCGCAACTCCTGAAGACCAACCCTCCCACAGCCGAGGACGCGCCCATGGTCGCGAAGCTCGCCACCATCGGCATCGTCCCCGGCCAGGATTTCGATCCTTCCAAGCTCGATCCGGCTGTCGTCAAGGGCATGGCGGCCTCGCCCAAGCCGGCGCAGGACAAGATCATTGCCTGGCAGAAGGAGGGGCTGCTTGCCGGCGATGCCAAGCTCGAGGATGGCTGGTTCTTTTCGACCAAGACGGGCTTGTATGGCACCCAGTACAGGCAACGGGCGCTGGTCACCTGGATCGGCCTGGGCGCAAACCGTCCGCAGGATGCGATCTATCCGTTCTCCGAAGGCCCGGACATCCTGAAGAAATTCAGCGGCGACAAGAAGTACGTCATGCGCTTCAACAAGGGAGAGTTGCCCCCCGTCAAAGGCTTCTGGTCGCTGACGATGTACAACGAGAACTACTTTTTCGTCGTGAATCCGCTCAATCGGTACACAGTGAGCCAGCGCAGCAAGTTCAAGACCAACCCCGATGGGTCCATCGATCTCTACATCCAGAACGAATCCCCGGGAAAGGACAAAGAATCGAACTGGCTGCCCGCACCCAAGGACAAGTTCATCCTGATGATGCGCATGTACTGGCCGAACGAGCAGCGGCCGTCCATCATTGACGGCAGTTGGAAGGTTCCGAGGGTGGCAGAGGTGTCGTAGCGCCAAGAATCAAAGTAGGCGAGCATCTCCGCGCACCCTCTTGCCGGTCATCTCGATGCCCGCGCTGGGCCCACCGCTCTTGCTCAAGAGAGACCCCCCGGGCCTGCGATCCACGCGATCCGGAGGCCCGCGAAGTTTCAAATTTCTCGGCTGAATTGCTGCAGGGGGAAAGCAGCAGATTGCAACATCTGCTTGCCGCGCGCCCTCTCCCTGGCACCTTTGAGTGAATAATTGTTCACCAGAATCCCGGGAAGCACTAAGATCGCCCCGTGAAACCCAAGGACGAAGAAAAGCTCCGCGCCATCGCCGAGGCCACCTTCACGCTGGTCGAGCAGACCGGCCTGAGCGGCCTGACCATGGCGGCCATCGCGCGCGAGGCGGGGCTGGCCACGGGCACGCTGTACGTCTACTTCAAGTCGAAGGAAGAACTCATGGTCGCGCTCTACGAGCAGGCCAAGACGGCGACCACCGCCAGCCTCCTGCAGGGCGACGACCCGAAGGCGCCGTTTCGCAGCCGCTTCCAGCACATGTGGATGAACTGGCTCGAGCACCGCCTCACGCACTATGCGCAGGTCGTGTTCATCGAGCAGTACTACAACTCCCCCTGGTTCAGTGAAGAGAGCCGCAACCTCTCGGCCCGGCTCATCAAGGGCTGGATCGACCTGATCGAGAGCGCCAAGGCGCAGCAGATATTGAAGGACGTGCCGACCGTGCTGCTGATCAACAGCTTCGGCGGCTCGGTGCGCGAGACCGCCAACCTGCTGCGCTCCGGCGCCCTGAAGCGCACCGACGCCAACCTGGTGATGGCCTTCGGGCTTTGCTGGGACGGCATCAAAGCCTGAGCAACTTGACCTGCGCGGTGCACAGGTCTATTGTTTAGCCGAACTATTATTCATCGAAGAGAGAGCCCCACCATGACCACCACCCTCCACATCAACGGCAAGGACCGGCAGGTCGACGCCGACCCCTCCACCCCCATCCTCTGGGCCCTGCGCGACACGCTCGGCATGACGGGCACCAAGTTCGGCTGCGGCGCGGCGCTGTGCGGCGCCTGCACGGTGCATCTCAACGGCCAGCCGATCCGCTCGTGCGTGACGCCGATCTCGGCCGCGGCGGGCCAGAAGATCACCACCATCGAAGCCGTCACCGACGGCGGCGACAAGGTCGGCAAGGCGGTGAGCGAGGCCTGGGTCAAGCACGACGTGGCGCAGTGCGGCTACTGCCAGAGCGGCCAGATCATGTCGGCCACCGCCTTCCTGAAGTCGATGCCGGCCGGCAAGCAGCCCAGCGCTGCCGACATCGATTCGGCCATGGCCGGCAACATCTGCCGCTGCGGCACCTACGCGCGCATCCGTGCCGCGGTCGCCGACGCCGCCAAGACGCTGGCTTGAAGAAAAGGGAGACCACCATGAACTTCGACTCAACCACCTTCGAGCTGCCCGCCAACCTTCGCGCGCTGATGGCGCGCGACGACGTCGCCAACACCGAACCCCAAGGCCTCCCGCGCCGCAGCTTCCTCAAGCTCACGGCGGCGGGCGGCTTCGCGCTCGGCGTGTTCCCGGCGCCCGTGCTGGCGCAGGACAAGAGCGCAGGGGCTGCACAAGGCGCACCCGCCAAGCCCGCAGGCCTGAAGCCGCTGCAGCAGCCGTCGGCCTTCGTGCGCATCGACCGCGACGGCACCACCACCATCACCATCAACCGGCTCGATTTCGGGCAGGGCGTGCAGACCGGGCTGCCGATGATCCTGGCCGAAGAACTGGACGCCGACTGGTCCAAGGTCAAGAGCGTTCACGGCAGCAACGACCCGGCCTACGTCGACCCCGCCTTCGGCATGCACATCACGGGCGGCTCGGGCTCGATCAAGAACTCGTACACGCAGTACCGCGAACTCGGCGCCCGCACGCGCGCCATGCTGGTCGGCGCGGCGGCGGCCAAGTGGAAGGTCGATGCCGCCACGCTGCAAACGCGCGACGGCGTCGTCATCGGCCCCGGCGGCAAGAAGCTGGCCTACGGCGAACTGGCCGAAGCGGCGATGAAGCTGCCGGTGCCCGACGCGGTCAAGCTCAAGGACCCGAAGGACTTTCGCCTCATCGGCAAGCCCACCGGCCGGCTCGACGCGCAGGCCAAGTCCAGCGGCCACCAGAGCTACGGCATCGACATGGCGCTGCCCGGCATGCTGACCGCCGTGGTGTCGCATCCGCCGGTGTTCGGCGCCAAGATCAAGTCGGTGGACGACAGCGCCGCCAAGGCGATCAAGGGCGTGAAGGCCGTGCTGCGCGTGCCGCTCGATCGCGGCGCCGAGGGCGTGGCCGTGATCGCCACCGGCTACTGGCCCGCCAAGCAGGGCCGCGATGCGCTCAAGATCGAATGGGACAGCAGCGCCGTCGAGAAGGTCGACAGCGACAAGCAGTTGGTGCAATACCGCGAGCTCGCGACCAAGCCCGGTGCGCGCAAGTACGACGCCGACGTCTCGAAGATCGCCGCCGCGCCGCACAAGATCGATGCCGAGTTCGTCTTCCCCTACCTCGCGCACGCGCCGATGGAGCCGCTCAACTGCACCGTGAGCCTGGCCGGCGGCAAGGCCGAGGTGTGGACCGGCACGCAGATGCCGGGCATCGACGGCATGGCGGCCGCGAAGATGCTGGGCGTGCCGCCCGAAAACGTCAAGGTCAATGTGCAGATGGCGGGCGGCGGCTTCGGCCGTCGCGGCTTGCTGACCAGCGATTTCGTGGTCGAGGCCTGCAGCGTCGTCAAGGCCGCGCAGGCGGCGGGCATCAAGGCGCCGATCCGCACGCTGTGGAGCCGCGAGGACGACATCAAGGGCGGCTACTACCGTCCAATGCATCTGCACACCGCGAAGATCGGCTTCGATGCGCAAGGCAAGGTCACGGGCTGGGACCACGTGATCGTCGGCCAGTCGCTGCTGATGGGCAGCATGTTCGAGCCGATGATGGTCAAGGACGGCATCGACGGCACCGCCGTCGAGGGCATGAAGGAGCCGTACGAGCTGCCGATGCGGCTCACGGTGCATCACCCCAAGCTCAACGTGCCGGTGCTGTGGTGGCGCAGCGTGGGCTCGACCCACACAGCCTTCGTCATGGAAACGCTGCTCGACGAGATCGCCCGCACCACCAAGCAAGACCCGGTGGCCTACCGCATGAAGCTCATCGGCGACAAGCACCCGCGCCACAAGGCGGCGTTGCAACTGGCGGTGGACAAGTCCGGCTACGGCAAGAAGAAGCTCGAAGCGGGCCGCGCCTGGGGCGTGGCGGTGCACGAATCCTTCGACTCGGTGGTGGCCTATGTGGTCGAAGCCTCGGTGAAGGACGGCACGCCCACATTGCACCAGGTGACCGCGGGCGTGCACTGCAACCTGGTGGTCAACCCGAAGAGCGTGGAAGCGCAGGTGCAGGGTGCGGCGGTGATGGGCTTGTCGATGTGCCTGCCGGGTGCGGCGATCACGCTGAAGGACGGGGTGGTGCAGCAGAGCAACTTCGGGGACTTCGTGGTGCCGCGGATCACGGACATGCCGCAGATCGCGGTGTTCACGGTGCCCAGCGCCGACGCGCCGACCGGCATGGGCGAGCCGGGGCTGCCGCCGCTGGCGCCGGCGTTTGCGAATGCGGTGGCGGCGATCACGGGCAAGCCGGTGCGGGAGCTGCCTTTCAAGCTGGCTTGAGGGGATGGCGGGGGGCGGCGCGATCAAAGAACCTATGATCCACGCCCCCCAACCCGATACGAACAAGAGCTTCTGCCGTGAGTACCCTAGCGCCCTGTCCCCAATGCAATTCTGAATACACCTACGAGGACGGCCTGAACCTGGTCTGCCCCGAATGCGGCCACGAATGGCCCGCGGCGGCCGCTGCCGCCGAGGGCACGGCCGATGAGAGCAAAAAGGTGATCAAGGACTCGGTCGGCAATGTGCTGAACGACGGCGACACCATCACCGTCATCAAGGACCTCAAGGTCAAGGGCTCGTCGCTGGTGGTGAAGGTCGGCACCAAGGTGAAGAACATCCGCCTGATCGATGGCGACCACGACATCGATTGCAAGATCGACGGGATTGGCGCGATGAAGCTGAAGTCGGAGTTCGTGCGCAAGGCGTGAGGGCCTGCTCGGCGATATCGCCAAGCCACCCAAGGACGCAGCGTCAATCAGCGGAAATGCAATCTCAGGGCGAGGAGGAGGAAGACAAGGCCGAGCACGGCGATCAACGCGATCCGCCCCCATGGCATCTCGGGTGGTAGCGGTGGCGTGCGGGGGCGCCGGCGTTCAAGAGGAGTGAGCGTGCTGCTGATGCTGGGACGCTCGCTCATCTGCCAATCATGGAAGTCGTCTCGATCGGTTTTCATGTAGGCCATTCTGATTACATTCCGATACAGGCGCCTGGGGGAGCCGACGTCACGACTTCGGGTTTCGTGAAATTGTTAACGAAAGTCGTCTATCTAAGCCCTCACCCTCACCAGACGGCGGCGCTGGCCAGGCGCACCTTCAGGACCCGGTCGAGTCGAGGCGAAAGGCCTGCGTGTCGATGGAGCCGATGTAATGACGTTGACATTACATTTTGGTATGCTGCTCAGAACTGCAGGAAGCAAGCACATGCCCATATCGTCCAAAGCGCCCACCAAGCGAGAAACACTCAACGTCCGCATCAAGCCCGAGGAGCGTGATCTGATCGACCGGGCGGCCAGGGCACGCGGCAAGAATCGCACCGACTTCATGCTGGACGCCGCCCGTGCAGCGGCGGAGGAAACCTTGCTCGACCAGGTTCTCGTCGCGGCCAGTCCGCAAGCCTATGCCGCGTTCCTGTCGCGGTTGGACATGCCGCCCCAGTCGAATGAGCGGCTGCGCAAGACGATGCGAACGAAGGCGCCCTGGGACCCGACATGACGGTTGGCGCACCCGAGCGATTGGATGCCAGCCACGACACTGATTCGTTCGCCTCGGGGGTGGAGGGTCTGGACCATTGGCTGAAGCGCCGCGCCCTGAAGAACCAGGCAACCGGCGCGTCCCGCACATTTGTCGCCTGCGAAGATCGCCGAGTGCTGGCGTACTACGCTCTGGCGTCGAGTGCGGTCGCCGTCGTGTCGGCGCCAGGCCGATTTCGTCGAAACATGCCGGACCCGATCCCCGTGGTCGTGCTCGCGCGGCTTGCCGTGGACCGGTCCCGGCAAGGCGGCGGATGGGGCCGGGCGCTCGTGCGTGACGCAGGCCTGCGTGTGATCCAGGCCGCAGATGCCATCGGCATTCGAGGCATGATCGTCCATGCGCTCACGTTGGAGGCAAGGGCCTTCTACGAGCGGATCGGATTCGAGCCGTCGCCGATCGATCCGATGCTGCTCATGGTCACTTTGACCGACCTCGAAGCCAGCCTTTAGGGAGTAGCAGTGAACGGGCCCATGCGGAGATCCCTGGCGACCCTCTGCGCGGTGGCGCTGGCCACGCTGTGCGCCATCGCCATGCCGGCCGGCGCGCCACGCGCCGAGCCGGCCCGCGTCGACCCCGTCGCCGCGGGCTGGAACGCCGCCGTGCTGGACGAACTGACCCGCTATGTCGCGAGCCAGAAGTCGACCGGCCTGGTCATCCTCCAGGGCGACAAGCTCATTGCCGAGACAACCTGGCCGCTGCCCGCCGACGCCAGGGCCTTCCGCGCCGCCTTCGTTCACGGCACGGCCCCGGACGGCGCGCTGCTCGAAGACGTCGCCTCGCAGCAGAAGAGCTTCGTCGCAATCCTCGCCGGCATCGCGGTCGACAAGGGCCTGCTGGAGCTCTCGCAACCCGTGTCGTCCTACATCGGCCCGGCCTGGTCCAAGGCCACGCCGCAGCAGGAGGCGGCGATCACCGTGCGCCACCTGATGGAGATGAACTCGGGCCTGAAGGAAGACCTGAGCTTCGACGCGGCACCGGACACGAAATTCTTCTACAACACGCCGGCCTACGCGGTGATGAAGGCGGTCCTCCAAGCTTCTGCGAAGCAGCCGCTCGCCGAGATCACCCAGGCCTGGCTGGCGCGCCCCGCCGCCATGCACGACACGGCCTGGCTCGACCGCCCAGCATTGATGGCGAGCGCCGGCAACCCGACCGGCCTGGTCACGACCCCGCGCGACATTGCCCGCCTGGGGCAGTTCGTGCTGAACGGCGGCGTCACCGACACGGGGGTGCGCGTCATCTCCAAGGCGCAGCTCGACGCGCTGTTCGTGCCCACGAAGACCAACCCCTCCTACGGCCGGCTCTGGTGGCTCAACGGCGGCGCTGAAACCGTGGGCGTCGGCGCCAACGCGCCGCGCCGCCCTGGCCCCCTCATCGGGGCCGCCCCCGCCGACATGGTCGCCGCGATGGGCGCGCTGGACCGCAAGCTCTTCGTCGTTCCCAGCCGCAGGCTGGTCGTCGTGCGCACGGGGCAGTCGGCGCCGGACCGGGGCTTCGACGAACAGCTCTGGCGGCTTCTGGTTCGGGCGATGCCTGGGAGTTGATGGAGCGAAATCAATGCAGAGAGGGGACGGCGCATCCGGACGGTAGAAGAGGCGATTCACGCGGCGCGGAAGGTGTGAGGGTGGCGAACGGAGGTTCTGTGCACCAACCTTGCCGAACCCGGCGTACATTGCGAGTGGTGCCGCGACGTGCGGGTTGTCACGCTGGTGGCCCAGAGCCTCTGGAGGCGGACACATGGCTGTTCCCAATATCCGAGCGGAAAGCGACAGCGCCGCCGACGACGCTGCCACGCGACGTATCCACGGCTACTGTGCCCTTTGCCTCGCCCGTTGCGGAACCGTGGCGACGGTGGAGGCAGGACGGTTCATCCGGCTCGACCCCGACCCGTCGCACCCGACCGGACAGGCGATCTGCGCCAAGGGACGAGCGGCGCCGGAACTCACTGACCACCCGCAGCGACTCACCCACCCACTTCGTCGAACCCGTCCGAAGGGCGATCCGGACCCCGGCTGGGAGCGGATCGGCTGGGACGAGGCGCTTGACCTGACCGCCGCCGCGATGCGGCGGTCCGCACAGCGGCATGGCCCGCAGGCGGTGGCCTTTACTACGTCGTCGCCCTCGACGTCGGCGATCGGAGATTCCACCGGCTTCATCCGCCGGCTGGCCAACGCGTTCGGCACGCCCAACGCGAGCATCACGCTCGATCTCTGCGGCTGGGGACGCGGCTTCGCCACCCGCTACACCTACGGCGTCGGCAGCGTCGGCCTCAGTGCCGGCGGTGCGATGCCGGACATCGAGCGCAGCGGCGTGCTGCTCCTTTGGGGCTACAACCCCAGCTTCACCCGCCTCACCCACGCGACCGCCACCGTGGCGGCGCTCAAGCGCGGCATGAAGCTGATCGTGATCGACCCGCGCCGCGTGGGCCTTGCCGGCAAGGCCGATCTGTGGCTGCGGCTGCGGCCCGGTACCGACGGCGCACTGGCGCTCGGTATTGCCCACGTGATGATCGAGCGCGGTTGGTACGACCGCGACTTCATCCTACGATTCAGCAATGGTCCGCACCTGGTGCGCGCCGACACGGGCCGCCTGCTGACCGAGCGCGACCTCGAGCCGAGCGGCGAGCCGGGCCGCCTGCTGGCCTGGGACGCCGCCGCGTCGCGACTGGTGCGCTACGACACGACCACGGGCGCCTACGACAGCGACTGCGCCGGCCTCGCCCTGCATGGCGAGGTCCGTGTCGGCACGCTGCAGGGCGATGTGGTGTGCCACCCGGCCTTCGAGCTCTACGCGCGGCTGTGTGGTCGCTACCCGCCGGCGGTGGTCGAGACAACCTGCTGGATCCCGAAGGCTCAGGTCGAGCAAGCCGCGCGGCTCATCTGGCACGCACGCCCGGCGTCGTACTACGCGTACAGCGGCCACGAGCAGCACGCCAACGTCACGCAGACGGCGCGCGCGATGTCGCTGCTCTATGCCCTCACGGGCTCGTTCGACCAGCCCGGCGGCAATGTGCTGTTCGAGGCGCCGCCCGCCGCATCGATCACCGGCGAAGACCTGCCGTCGGCACGAGGACTCGCGCACGCGGTGGGCCGCGACGAGCGCCCGCTCGGGCCGGCGCGCTGGGGCTACGTCGGTGCTCGCGATCTCTACCGCGCGATCCTCGAGGGCGTGCCATACCCCGTCCGCACCATGCTCGGGTTCGGCGCCAACATGCTGCTGGCGCATGCCGACGGCCGCTATGGTCGCGAGGCGCTCAAGGCGCTGGACTTCTATGCGCATGCCGACCTGTTCATGAATCCCACAGCCGAGCTGGCCGATGTGGTGTTGCCGGTCGCCTCGGCCTTCGAGCGCGAAGGGCTGAAGATCGGCTTCGAGGTGAACCAGGACGCGCAATCGCTGATCCAGCTTCGTTCGGCGGTTGTGGCGCCGCCCGGCGAGGCGCGCTCGGATACCGAGATCGTGTTCGGCCTCGCCACGCGCCTCGGTCTCGGCGCCCAGTTCTGGAACGGTGACGTCGCGGCTGCCTACCGCCACCAGCTGGCGCCGACCGGCGTCACGCTGGAGCAGTTGCGCGCCGCGCCGGGCGGCGTGCGCGTGCCGCTGCAGACCCGCCACGCCAAACATGCCGAGGAAGACGCGAACGGCGTGCCGCGCGGCTTCGCGACGCCTTCGCGTCGGGTCGAGGTGTATTCGCAGGTCTTCCTCGACCACGGCTATGCGCCGTTGCCCGAATTCGTCGAGCCGCCGATCGGCCCCGTCGCGCGGCCCGACCTGGCGGCGCGATTTCCGCTGGTCCTGACGAGCGCGAAGTCGTCGGTGTTCTGCGAGAGCCAGCACCGCGGGCTGCGCAGCCTGCGCAAGCACGCGCCGCATCCCGAGCTGACGCTGCATCCCACGGCGGCGCAGGCCCGCGGGATCGCAGAAGGCGACTGGGTGGCGATCGAGACGCCCGAGGGCAGCGTGCGCGCCCGCGCGCGGTTCAACGAGAACCTCGATCCCCGTGTGGTGGTGGGCGAGCACGGCTGGTGGCAGGGCTGTGCCGAGCTCGGCTTGCCCGGCTACGACCCCTTCGCGTCGACGGGCGCCAACTTCAACCTGCTGATCGGCACCGCGGCACGCGACCCGGTCAGCGGGACCGCGGCCCACAAGTCCTACCTGTGTGAGATTCGGCTTGCTGCGCAAGACCAGGCGTGATGGCGCAACTTCCGATCAGATTGACAGCGCCGTGTCGGCCTACACCATCGATGCCGGCTCGGGCGCGCTGAACGCGTGGGTGACGGTGGCTACCGGGGGCGAGCCCCGGGCATTTGCGTTTTCGAGGTAGGCGGTCGAGGTTGACCCGCGATTCAAGTTGGCTTGATGAGCGGGCGCAGACGATTCCGGAGTTGATTCGGATCGCACCGGCACCCCGCTTCGTGCGCCAGATGGAATAGGCGCTGGCATACTGTGCGAGTCGCGTCGGCAACGGCGTGATCGGGTTTGGAAGCCCGAGTTGAACTTTTTACGGCGGAAGCCGCAGTCGCCTATTGGCCCTGCGGCTTCCTCGTTCGTGCTCCAGTTTTGGCGGCTCGGACGGGAGGGCGAAAGTCCTGCCGGCTTTTTCGTAAGAAGTTCCCCGGTCTTCCAACCCGTTCGAGCTGCCGCCCCCGTTTGGAAGCGGGTGCGACGGTTTTCGCAAACCGGAACTTCAGGGAGCCCAAAAATGGCTAAGACCGTTCGCACGGCGGAGACGACATCCGCCAAGTCAAAAACCACCAAGCGCAAGGTCGCTGGTGAAGCACCGGCAGCAAAGTCCGAAACCAAGAAACAGGCAAAGAAGAAGGCAGTCAGCTCGGCTGCGTTGCTCGTCGAGGACGAGTTCAACAACTTGCGCTGGGCGCAACGCGCCTACGGCTGCGTACATGACTTCCTGAAGCCACTCAACATGCTGAACGTCGAGGAGTATCTCGGCGAGCCCCGGGGGCTGACGGCCATGATGGAGTTGATCAATGCCGAGATGGGACGGCGCATCCAGACGTTGGAAAAGGCGATTCACGCGGCGCGGAAGGTGATGCACTGACGCGTGGTGGGGGCTTGGGCGCTTCTTGCGTCTCTCGGCCGCATCAAGTCGTCCAGCCCGTTCGAGCCGCCGCCTCCGTTTCATCGCGTATGCGGCGGGTGAGGCAAGTTGCATTCACTGGGAGGCCGAAAAAATGGCTAAGTCTGCTCGCGCGCTCGCGCATTCCTCAAGCGTCTCGAAGTCCGTCAAGCCCCAAACGGTGTCTGCGAAGCGGCGTCGTACGCCAGTCGCCAAGAAGGCGGCGCCAACGGCGCCAGCGTCTTCAGATCCGAATGAGTCGGCACTCGCGCATTTCTCGGAGGTCGAGGATGCGTTCTTCAATCTGGCTGATTCGCACCGCGCGTACGAGTGCCTGCAGAGCTTTCTGTCGCCTCGCTATCCTCCGTTGGAGGGGGGCGATCATCGGGGTGCGGGAGAGGATGAAGTCGGCGCGATAGGTTGGGTGTAAGGTGGGTGGGGCCGCGGGGAGGGCGGGTCCGATGGTCTGCTGAAGACTGTCTGCTGTCCTTCGAATTCGGCTGCCGAATGACAGCGGTCGCCGAGACTAGACCTTGGCACTTTTCTTGACGAGCGGCCGGTCTACTTTGGAACTTGACCGTCGCCGATGTCGCCAGCTCACATCGCGGGCGGCAACTGACGACCAGGACGAAGTCGCGCGTGAGCGACTGCTTCCGAATGTCGCGAACTGGCGTTCTGGGCCCTAAGCAGAAGTTCAAGGCGCTCCGAAGCGGCCCTTCCTGCACCCGCCAAGGTGCTCAGGTTTGCTCTCGGAACAGTCCAGTACGCTGACGCTTGCTCAACGATGGGCACGATTCCTCAAGGTATTGCGAAAAGCGACTCGATCTCCTGCGAGGCCGCCTGGATCGCGGCCTGCACCTTGTGCAGGTGGACTGGCGACGAGTACCGGGTACATGTGCCCGATAGGGAAAGGGCCCCGAGCAACCTGTTTCGCGAATCGAAGACCGGCGTTGCGACGGCCGCGAGTTCGGGATCTCGCTCCCCCATGCTCGTCTGCAGCAAACTCGAAGCCTCCGGCGGCCTACCTCCTGCGAACTCGCGCACGACGCGGCCGCTCGCTCCTCGGTCAATTGGCAGCGTATCGCCGACCCGCAGGACGTGGCTAACGGCCTGATGTCCGGCCGCGACTGCCACGCATAGACGTAGCCCGCCGTGAGGCACGAAAAAGCTGGCAGTTTCCCCCGTGTCGGCCGCTAGGCGCTCCAAGGTCGGCTGCACCGCGGCGGCGATACCCTGCGTCGCGTTGCCGGTGCGCTCCAGCACAGCGATCGCGGGCCCTAGGCGGTAGCGATCGCTTCCGTCTTTCTGCACGAACGAGTACTGGGCAAGGGATCGCAGCAGCCTGGACGCGGTGGCTTTGTCGAGGCCGGTCGCACGCGCCACATCACTCAACTTCAGGCCCTCGTCATAGCGCAGCGCCATCAGCAAGCGAAGCCCGCGTTCGAGCGCATTAACCCGCAGCCCAGACTCCCCTATCGGCGTGTCAGCTTTTGACATATCGATCCTCTTCGAGTAAATTTCGTTTCATACAACGATCATATAGGATCATCAGATGAAACACAATCCCTCTTCGACGAGCACGAAATTCCCGCTTGCGGGCGTCAAGGTTCTGGACTTTGGACACACGGTGATGGCGCCTACATGTGGCTTGATCCTCGCGGACCTCGGCGCAGAGGTCGTGCGCATCGAACGAGTGGAAGGAGACCCCACGCGCAACCTCAAGGGATTTGGATCGGGCTTCTTCGGTTATCTGAACCGCAACAAGCAAAGCGTTGCGATCGATCTGAAAAATCCCCTGTCCCGTCCCGTGCTAGAGCGCGCATTCAAATGGGCCGACGTGGTCATCGAGAACTTCGGTCCCGAAGTGATGGATCGGCTCGGGTATGGCTATGCCGAAGCGACCCGCCTCAATTCCCGAGTCATCTATTGCTCACTCAAGGGCTTTCTGCCGGGGCCCTATCAGGCGCGCCCAGCCCTCGACGAAGTCGTGCAGATGATGGGTGGACTGGCGTACATGACGGGACCCGTGGGCCAGCCGATTCGAGCGGGCGCGTCCATCGTCGACATGACGGGCGGCATGTTCGGCGTCATCGGCATCACCGCCGCTCTTCGTGCTCGCGAAGCAACCGGTCAAGGTTCGCATGTGACCAGCGCCCTGTACGAGACCACCGCCTTCCTGGTGGGTCAACATATGGCCATGGCGCAGTTCGGCGATACGCCCGTCGTGCCGATGCCGGCGAGGACGCAAGCGTGGTGCCTCTATGACCTTTGCCAATGCTCGGATGGCCAGATGTTCATTGGCATCACCAGCGACGCTCAGTGGAACAGGTTCTGTGTGGCCTTCGGCCTGCAGGAGCTCCTGGACGACCCACGCTTGGCGACCAATTCCAGCAGAACCATGGAACGGCCTTGGCTCATCCCTCGTTTGAACGAGAAGTTCGCAACGCTCTCGATGGCCACTCTCGAGTCGCTTTGCAAGAAGGCTGAGATTCCGTTCGGGCCTGTTCGCACTCCGTTGGATCTTCTGGACGACGAACATCTGCGCGCCAACGGCTCGCTGCTGGAGGTGAAGGTCGGCGACCAGCGCGCCAGCTTGCCGGCCATGCCATTCCGAATCGACGACCACTTGCCGAGCGTTCGCCTGCAGCCCCAAGGCATCGGCGCGCAGACCGCTGAGTACCTGAGCACTTGGGGATTGTCGGACGCGCAGTCACGGCACTTGTTCAATTGCAGTGCCGTCGCCGGGCCCCAGGCGCAATCCCCGAACTGACCATTCCCAAGAAAGACCACAGGAGACAACCCCATGACCGGATTCAATCGTCGGCAGATCCTTGCCGCTTCCTCACTCTTGTGCATTCCGCACCTGGTCTTCGCGACTGAGCCCTATCCGAGCAAGTCCATTCGGCTCACCACCCCGAACTCCGCCGGTTCAGGCGCTGACGGCATGGCACGCCGCCTCGCGGACCACATGACCAAGGCGCTGAAACAGCCCGTGTTCGTCGAGAACCTTCCCGGCGCAGGCGGTGTATTGGGTGGCGAGAACCTGCTGCGCTCACCGCCGGACGGCTACACCATTGGCCTGATCAGTTCGAACTACGTTGTCTTCCCGCACTTGTATAAGAAGTTCGCGTTCGACGCGCTGAAGGACATGACGCCCATCGCAGGGGTGGCATCGACGCCCATGGTTCTGGTCGCGCGAGCAGACTTGCCCGTGAGCAACGTCGGCGAACTTAAGACCCTGGCGCTGAAGAACCCCGGAAAGCTCACTATGGGTTCTTCGGGCAACGGCACCATCCTGCATCTCATGGGGATGTACATGCAGGAGCAGGGAAAGTTCACGCTCACCCATGTGCCCTACAAGGGGGCTGGACCCGTCGTCCCGGACCTGGTCAGTGGAACCATCGATGTGGCCTTTTTCTCGTATGCCAGCGTCGAGGGACTTGTCAAGCAAGGCAGGCTCAAGGTGCTGGGGGTCTCCAGCGCAAAACGCCTGCCAAACCTACCCGACGTGCCGGCGATCACGGAGACCTTTCCTGGGTGTGTCCTCGAGGCGTGGTACGCCGTGATCGGACCGAAGGGGATGCCGAACGAAATCGTCCAGAAGCTCAACGAGACCATCACGACCATCGTGCAATCGGATTCCTTTAAGGGTCAGATTGCAGCCGAAGGCGCAGTGCCTGCTGCGATGGCGCCCGATGCGCTCATGGCGTTCATGCGGACGGAGTTCACGAAGCACGGCTCGCTGGTCTCTCGATCCGGCGCAGTCATCCAATAGAGGCCGCAGCATGACCGCCTGCACGCTCTTCGAAAAACTTTGGGATCAGCATCGCATCGCCGACCTGGACGGCGGAGAGACATTGGTCCACATCGATCGCCATCTGTTGTACGAGATCACGAGCCCTCAGGCCTTCGATGGCCTGCAGCAGGCTGGGCGGCGCGTGCGCAACCCAGAGCTCACTTTTGGAACGACCGACCATCTGGTGTCGACGCGACGCAACCGGGATGACGAAACGGTCGAGGGCGGAGCCACATTGATACGGGCGTTTCGCAACAGTACCCGTGCCCACGGGATACGGCATTTCGATGTGCAAGATGCACAGCAGGGCATCGTCCATGTCATCGCTCCCGAACTGGGCATTGCGTTGCCAGGCGTGACATTGGTCTGCGGTGACAGCCATACCGGCACGGTGGGCGCGCTGGGTTCATGGGCCTGGGGCATCGGAACCTCGTCGGTGGAGCAGGTGCTCGCGACCCAGACACTTGCGGTGCGCAAACCAAAGACGATGCGGATTCTGGTCGACGGCCGACTGGGCACCGGCGTGACGCCAAAAGACCTCATCCTGTACCTGATCGGAAAGATCGGAACAGCTGGCGCGACAGGCTATGCACTGGAGCTTGCAGGACAGGCGATCACCGATATGCCCATGGAGGGACGCTTTACCCTGTGCAATATGGGCGTGGAGGCCGGGGCACGTACTACGATGATCGCTCCAGACGACACGACGTTCAGCTATCTCCGCGGGCGCGAGTTTGGGCCCAAGGATTCCCGCTTCGACCGTGCGGTGCTGGAGTGGCGGCAATTGGCCTCTGACCCCGGAGCGGTGTTTGACAGGGAACTTCGGTTCGACGCGAGCGCTGTGGCGCCGCAGATCACCTGGGGCACGAGTCCGGAACAGGTGATGCCAATCGACGCCATGGTGCCGGTTCCGGCGCTCTTGGACAGCGAGGAGCAACGGGGCGCCGCAGAGCGTGCCATCGCGTACATGGGACTGCAGCCCGGAGCTTCCCTGCTCGGCCTCAAGGTCGACGCCGTTTTCATCGGCTCGTGCACGAACAGCAGGCTGTCAGATCTTTCGGCCGCGGCCGAGATCGTTCGCGGTCACAAGGTTGCGAGCCACGTTAGAGCCTTGGTGGTCCCGGGCTCGATGACCGTCAAGCGCGAGGCCGAAGCGCTCGGCCTGCATCGCGTCTTCCTGGACGCTGGCTTCGAGTGGCGTGAGCCAGGATGTTCGATGTGCGCTGCGGTGAACGACGACGTTGTTCCGCCTGGTGCGCGTTGCGTCTCCACGTCCAATCGCAATTTCGAAGGCCGGCAAGGGCCTCGTGCCCGTACCCACCTCGCCAGCCCCGCGATGGCCGCGGCCGCAGCCATCACCGGTGTCGTCACTGACGCTCGACGTCTCGGAGACTGATCATGCAGCCTTTCACTCAATGGCAAGGCATCGCCGCACCGATGCCAAAAGCGAACGTGGACACGGACGCGATCATCGCCGTCCAGCACGTCTACACCCTTAAGAAATCGGGGCTGGGCAACTACCTGTTTCATCGATGGCGGTACGCGCCGGGCGGAGCGGAGATCGACGACTTCGTGTTGAACCGAGCGCCGTTTCGACAGGCGTCCGTTCTGGTGGCGCAATCCAACTTCGGCTGTGGGAGCTCACGCGAACATGCGGTCTGGGCGCTCGCGGATTTCGGCATTCGATGCGTTATCGCGCCAAGCTTCGCTTCGATCTTCCACGAAAACTGCGTCAAGAACGGCATCCTTCCCTTGACCTTGAATGAGCAGGAAGTCGAAGACCTTCTGGCCATGCTGGAGAGCGAGAAATCCAAGCTGGTGGACATCGACCTGCAAGCATGCCGAGTCACCTTCCCGGACGGATCGGTGCATTCATTCACGCTGGACGGGGCCCACCGCGAGTCCTTGCTCCAAGGGCTCGATCCCATCACCCTCGCTGAGCGACACGAGGACGAAATTGCTGCGTTTCAGCAAAGAGACCGTCAGGTGCGCCCCTGGATCTGGCAAACGGGCAGCTAATTTCTGAGTTGAGAACCTATGCAAATCAAAATCATCGAAGTCGGCCCGCGAGATGGTCTTCAGAGCGAAATGAGCTTCATCCCCACTGCTCGAAAAGTCCAGCTCATCGACTCGCTCTTCGGCGCGGGCATACGCTCTGTGGAGGCGACTTCCTTCGTATCGCCCACGGCAGTCCCGCAGATGGCGGATTCTGCCGATGTCCTGCACCAGATCAGCAGGCCCGAGGGCTCCGTCGTGAGTGTGCTTGCACCCAATGTCCGGGGCGCACGCGATGCCATCCGGGCCGGAGCTGACGAACTGGTCGCATTCGTGTCAGCGAGCACAACGCATAACAAGAAAAACCTCAACCGCAGCGTCGCCGACTCACTGATCAACATCGAGGCGGTAGCCGAGCTGGCGTCCCAGAATGGAACGCCCTTGCGCGCCGCGATCTCGACTGTCTTCGGATGCCCCTTCGAGGGCGATGTGGATGTTCGTTCAGTCGTCAATATCGTTCAGGCGCTCGGGCGCATCGGAATTCGTCAGGTCACTCTGGCCGATACGACGGGGATGGCGACGCCTGCTGTGGTTCGCGCCGTATGCACAAGCGTCCGGAACGCGGTCCCTGAGGCAAAGCTCTCCCTCCACTTCCACAACACGCGCGGCCTGGGTCTCGTGAATGTGGCCGCCGGACTCGAGCTTGAGATCGACGCGTACGAATCCTCCATCGGAGGTGTTGGAGGCTGTCCCTTCGCACCGGGCGCGACAGGCAACGTGTGCACCGAGGATCTCGTGCACTACCTCCATGAGGAAGGGCACAGCACCGGAATCGACCTCGATTCGCTCGTGCGGTCAGCATGGCTGTTGGAAGAGACGCTGGGACGTCCTTTGCCTGGTCAAGTCATGCGCGCAGGAAAGCGCCTGCGGCTCTATGACGCCGGCGCGGCACCTGCCGCCACGGCACGGTGAGCGGTGCCGTCAAGAGTCCCGGCATCTGGATCGCCTTCATGTAGTCAGACCTGAACGCATGCGCTGGCGGTGGCCGCTGCGTTCACCGAAGACGGTTCCGAGCGTCGTGCCGCCGCTGCAGCTTGATTGCCTCGGTGAGCAGCTTGCATCGCTGCAGCTACGCAATGCGCGCAGCGGACACAGCTTTTCAGAAAGTGGACGTTGCGGCACCGAGGAAGGGCCGGCCTTTCGTTCAGGCATTCAGGCGCTGGCGCGGCCGCCGATGGTTCAGCGGCGTCTGGCGCCCTCGTTTCAGACAAAGCCACCGGACCCAAGCGATGTGAGCGCGCTTCGAATGCCGGCTGCGAGTGAATTGGAAGACGACATTGAAGGTCCGGTTGTGGCCGCATTCTGCCGGTCGCGCTACTCGTCTGCTTGACGGGCTTCGGCCTGCCGGCTCCATGGAGCTCCGCCATGCTCGCGCCATGCCATCCAGCCTGGTTGCACGTCGGCAAGTTGGACCAATGTCGGGTCTCGGTCGACCATGCTTTTCAGCGAGACCAGCATCTCTTCTGCCGCGTCGAAGGCGTCGCCGGTGAGGAACTGCCAAGAGCCATCCTTCGCGTCCCGCGAAGCCATGAGGACGGGTTTCACGCCATCGACAATCGACCGGACCGTCAGGCACTCTACGTTGGGCGGGCTGTCGAATGGCCAATCACGCGGCTCGGAAGGCATTGCTGGGTCCTTGAATCGGAGGTCTGGTGTTGGCCGCAACCGGCGGCTGCGGCGCCGCCTCGCTTGTGACGATGAACCCCGCGTGCTCAAGCTGACGCGACAACAGCGCTCGCGCGTGCTCAGCCACCACGCCCAGCTCAAACGGCCGACCTCCGGCCATCAATGCGGACAGGTCGCCGAGGCCGATGCCCTTTGCCAAGGGAGACGCATCTCGCAGGGCCTTCAGGGCACACGGAGCAACGTCTCCTTCCAACCACCGAACACTTACCCGGGTGACGGGTGAAGGAGGCAGCCCTTCGATGGTCGGCGAGTACGTGCCGGAGCTCTCCCAGCCGCAGGCCGCGCACCGGTCCGAGAACAACCCTCCGTGCATCGAGCGCTCAACCTGAGACGACGAGCAAGCAGGACAAACAGCTGGGTCGGTCATCTTCGATGTGGTTACAACTGAGGTTGGCTGATGAAGGTCGGATATTGGCCGGCTGGCGTCGGCCGCGTCGCTGTGCTCCAGCTGGATAGCGGACGGCGAGAGTGAACTTGAGGCGGGGCGAGAAGCGCCGCAACGAGGACGCTGCGGCGCTCACGGGTCAGCACTCAACTGCTCAATGACTCACCTGCCAGCCATGCTTTGCCGCGCGCATAGAGTTTCTCAACCTCCGGTCCAGTCAGCTGCGGCATGTCGCGCTTCACGGTGTAGCCAATCCCGGTCTGGATGTACGCGAGGTGCCTGTAGCCTTTGGGAAACTCCGAAAGCTTCGCCGGGTCAATCTCGAGTTTGGCGCTAGGGTCAACCGGGTCGACACGGTCTTTTTCATAGATGGGTTGACGCAGGACGACCCCCCATCGGCCATCTCGCTTCTCGACGAAGTCATAGAAGCGCCCCGTGCAAACAACGTCGCACAAGACGCCCTGGACGTCACCGCGCTGAGAGATGGTCATCTTGGTTTGGACGATGGCGCGGTCACTAGCCAAGTCGATGGATGTACCCCCCAAGAAGTGAAGAATGCTCACACCCTTCTTCCAACCTTCTTGCGTTACCCGAATGAACTCCTTTGCGGGGCCTTGGAACCAGGTCGCCATCATCACGCCGTCGTCGTGCCACACGGTCGCAAACCGTTCCCAGTCTCCGGCATCGCGCCAGATGGCCCAGTTTTCGATAAGGTCTCGGATAGCAAGGCGGTCAATAAGCTCGTTGTTCATGACAGGTCCCTCCAGTTGGTTGGTTTTCATCGTTTGAGCATCTTCAAGCTCTTTGCGCATCTCGGGGTAACATAACTTGAATCATGAAGGTCTCGTATAGGTCTTCTTTTGGCCGATGGTAGACCGACCTCGCCGAGCCGAGCCGAGCCGAGCGCGACCGAGCACCGCTTCAACTTCATCTGACAGGGTACTCGAGTACCTCATCATTTAGGGCGTCGATGACTCCTGTGGGAATCCATCCGAGATGTCGGTAGAAGCCATGAGAGCGAGCTCTCGGGTCGGTCGAGCACCCGAGGAAGAGCCGCGTCATGCCCGCTCTTCTGAACTCATCCACCACCAGACCGAGCAGGGCCTTGCCGATGCCGAGGCTTTCGTATTCTGGTAGCAGTGCCAGCACACCGATTTCGCCGGTTCCTCGAATTCCGAAGCAGTAGCCGATGACCTCTTGGTCGACGAGGCCAACGAATCCAAACAAGAGGTCCCCACGGATGTCCGCCTCCCAGCTTTGAGGTGTCACACCGATTGCGCTCAACTGTTCCGGAGAAAAGGCGTTTTCCCGTGTCAAACCTCTCAAAGTAAAGCAGGCAGGCGTGTCCTCGGGAACAGCTCTCCTATAGACGAGGTTCATGGCCGCATTCTCCCTGTCGGTCTCAAGCAAGACGGCGTCAATCGTCGACGTTTTGGTATTGCTCGATTTGGCACGCATAGGTACCCGGCTACGTGGAATACACCGAATAGTCGCGAGGCGAGGTGCTTGCGCAGCTGGCCAGGACGGACAGAAGAATCGCACTCGTCAGCTTTTCCACGAACCCTCCATTCAACGGTCTGACGGCCCGGGTAGAGCGTATTCTGACCAACGAGGACGCCTTCCGAGCTACTGCCAGCATAGCCAACTGGCGGGTCGTCGGGAAGGTCCGCTTGTGGCCGTGACTGCCTGTTCGCCAAACTCGCCGATAGCCGCCCTTGGCCAACAGCGTGACCACGCCGAAGGTCAGCTACCAAGCGCGGCCGCGAACTGGTGCTCGCGGCCATGAGCTGCCAGTCGCAGAATCGCTGGCTACGTCTGCTTCAGCTGATTGCGGGAGTTCGCGGCGGGATGTCGACTTGGCAGTCCTATGGCCGTCTTGGGATCGTCAACGCGATCACGACGAGTTCGTGCGCTACTCATGCACTGCCTGCCGGGCAACGGAGCGCCTTGCCCTGATCAGCGCCTTCGCGTATCGCTGCACCCCAAAGTTGAACGTACCCCGGAAATTGATGTGCTCGAAATGCACCGGTCCAAGGCGGCGCAGCCAGGCATCCTCGACGTCCATGCCTTCCTTTCGCCAACGGTCGACCACCGCCTGCATGCGCGCCGTGTTCCATGCGATCACGATATGGGTGAGCAGGGCGTGCACACCGGAGATAGCGTTGCGTTCGTCTCGACGCCGACCTCGCTCGGGCGAAATCCGTCCAAAATAGATGGCCCGCTGCAGCCTGGTGTACCGACTCGCCACGGTTGAACAGTGCATGCAGTTCTCGCCGGAAGCCCCGGGGTGGTGAAGTAGTCGCACAGGAACATCGTTCTGAGCAGCCGTCCAAGCTCTTCGGCACCCCGACGTCCCTGACCGGCCACCCCTGGCGGCGCTTCCCTACAGACGCAGCCCGGGCCGCGCTGGGGCGATGGGCGAATCGATTCGGCTGGTCAAGGCACTCAACGTCGGTCTTCACATGACGATTGTCACGGCGGTGCCGGCGTGGCCGGCGCCGCGTATGGCGTCGTCGCGGTGTAGGTCACGCGGCCCTTGTTGGTCGAGGTAACGTAGGGTCAAGCCGCCCCGTCAACCAGTGGAGCAAACCGGCCAGACTTGCTTTTAGGCTAGCCCGCCAACTTCAATACGACTGACTACCTCAAGCACGAGCCGCGCAAAGGTTTGCGCATCGTCCTCCTGCATGAAGTGGCCACCGCGCAGCGTGGTGTGGGGTTTGCAGCGCGTGCCTGGCACGCGCTGCAACCACGGGGCGTCCCAGCCGCGCGTGATCGGATCGCCGTCGCTGAAGCAGCATACGAAGGGCTTGTCCCAGCGTTCGAAGACCTGCCATGCCTGGCGATTGGCCTCGCTCGCTGGATTGTCCGGCCTCACCGGCACGAGCGAGGGATAGACACGCGCCCCAGCCTTGAAGTCCGCCGATGGGAACGGCGCGTCATAGGCCGCGCGTTCGGCTGCCGACAGTTTTCTCTTGGTGCCATATTGAACGATGCGGCCGATCGGGAACCAGGGGCTGTGGTTCGCGAAGGTACGCCACAGCATGAATGCGCGTGAAATCCCGGTGTCACCGGTGGGCAGCCCGCCGTTGCCCATGAGCACGGCCGCAAAGCGCTCAGGCATTTCGGCGGCCAGACGCAGGCCAATCAGCGAGCCCCAGTCCTGGCACACCAGCGTGATGCCGCGCAGGTCGAGCGTCTCGACCCAGTGGCGCAGCCACGCCACCTGGCCTGCGTAGCTGTAGTCGTCGGATTCGACCGGCTTGTCCGACTTGCCGAAACCGATTAGGTCGGGCGCGAGCACGCGAAGACCCGCTGCCGCAACCGGCGGGATCATGTGCCGGTACAGGAAGGACCAGGTGGGTTCACCGTGCAGCATCAGCACCGGCGGTGCGTCGCGTGCGCCTTCGTCGACATAGTGGAGGCGAAGTTCGGGCGTCACATGGTGATAGTGGGGAACGAACGGGTAGTCGGGCAAGCCCGAAAAGCGCTCGTCCGGTGTGCGCAGTGCTTTCATGTGTGCTTCTTGACCGCACAGGCGGCAGTGATGGGAAGCCTGAATCATCGACCAGCGGCCATCGGCGCACGATGTCGTTTGGTGACACCTGCCTGTCCATTCCAGACAAGTGCAGGCCCGAGAACATGCTCCGACCGATCCACCCGGATAGCCTGGCGATTGGGGCGGTGCCGCCAGTGGCAGCCTCACCGCTAGCGTGGCGTCTTCGGACAAGCAGGTGTCGGCAATTGACATATCCCGATTCGGCCCCGCCAAGCACTATTCGTCTGTGGTCGCTGCGCATGGCCGAGAAGGCTCAAGAAGGAAGCGCAGCCGCCACCAAGGTACGCAGCCCTGGCGGTCCGTCCAATGGACTTCGGGCCTCGGTCAACAACTGCAATTTTCAACCCCAAGGAACTCATCATGCCCATGCAATACGAAAACATCGACACTGCCGTGATCGACACCGAGTCGCTGCCCTGGATCCCCTTTCTGCCGTACGCAGAGAACGTCTTCCTCAAGCTGTTGAAGGTCGATGCGGTGCGCGGCGAGTGGATCACGCTGCTGAAGGTGCCCGAGGACATGCAGCTGCCCAAACATCACCATTCAGGCACGGTGATGGTCTACACCATCAGCGGAAAGTGGCGCTACCTGGAGCACGACTGGACGGCGGGCCCGGGCAGCTTCGTGTTCGAGACGGCCGGAACGCAGCACACGCCGGTCGGCTGCGGCGAGGGCGAAATCGTCACCCTGAACATCGTGCAAGGCGACTGGAACCTGATGGGTCCGGAAGGCCAGGTGCTGGCGATCGAGAATTGGAAGACGATGGTCCAGCGCTACCTGGACTACTGCAAGCGGACTGACACCCAACCGGTCGACGTCACCAGTTTCGCCGTATGACGGCCCTATGCACCGCAGGCCGCGCCGGGAGCACCGGGCCCGGCCTGCATTGACATTCCAGGGTTGGATAGCCGGCAGGGGGCCATCTTCGTGCCCGCCGGCTATCCGCTCCAGTCGAGGGTTGTCCTTGTCGACAATACAAGGTCCCATGGCTAGTATTCGTGCGTGTCAACAGATCGACGCGTCGACATGGCCGACTGCCCAGGAACCAGCGGAGTGCCGCCTTGGCGGCCGTAGGCAAGCGCTTCCCGACGCGCTACCTGGTGCCGCTGCTTGACCAGCTACGCCGCCAGGGTGTGGAGGTCGCGCAGCTGCTTCACATGGCCGGGTTGGACGTGGGGCGCTTCGAGGCGCGCGATGCCAGGCTGCACAGCGCCGAGTTCGAATCCTTCGTCACCTCCGCGCAGCGCCTCACCGGCCGCGGCGATCTTGGCTTCGAAGCCGGACGGCTGATCCAGCAGACCATGCACGAGTTGCTCGGCTTCGGCATGCTGGGCTGCCGCAACGTCGATGAGGTGCTGCGGCTGGTGGTGCGGCACCATCACCTGATGATCGAGACCTTCGTGTTTCGCTATCGTCGCATTGGCACAGGAGTGGGCGAGGTCAGCTACACGCCGGCGCTCAACATGTCGCAGCTACTGCTGAACTTCCATCTGGAAATGCTGGCGATGGCCTTCCACAACCAGGTGCGGCTTTTTCTTGGCGGCGATGTGCCCGCATACGACGTCTATCTGTCGATGCCCGAGCCGTCGCATGCCAAGCGCTATGACGCCTTCGCCCCAGTGCGCTTCCACTTCGATCCCGCGGCGCTGCCGGGAATACGTTTCGTGATGGGGGCTGACCTGCTGGACCGAGCGCTACCGCTGGCCAACCCACGCATGGTCGAGGACATCGATGAGCGTTGCGCGGCGATGGGCCAGCGCCCGGCCAGCAGCGCCGAGGGCTGGGGCGACTTCGTCGGCATGATGCTGCGACAGGCGCATGGCGACCTGACGACGCTCGACGACCTGGCTCTCCACGTCGGCGTCTCGGCACGCACCATCGACCGCCATTTGAAGAAAGAAGGCCTACAGTTCCGCCATCTCGCGCAGCAGGTGCGTTTCGAGCGCGCCTGCGAACTGATGAGTGCACGGACAGCCACGGTCGCCCAAGTTGCGGCCGAACTCGGCTTCAGCGATGCCGCCAATTTCAGCCGTGCCTTCCGGAGGGTGGTGGGCATGACGCCTGGCGAGTTCCGGCGGCGGAGAGGCCCGGTCAACGCTGCGCAATAGGCGTACAGTAAATGACTTCGCTTGCCGGTCCCATCGAATGCTCGCATTGCTAGTCAGCCCGGCAACGGAGTGACTTCACCAATTCGACAGCTCCTGGATCAGCCTTGCCTAGATGTCGATATTGGCGAAGCTCGCAACGATCGAGTTGCGCGCCAGCGCCCGAAGGAAGCCGTTTTAGAAGGTTTTTGTCGTGCGACACGGTAGCTGCGCCGCCGGTGCGACACTATTTGTCCGCCGTTTCCCGCATCGTGAGATTGCAGGTGTCCGACCCGTCGGGCTGGGGGCCGCGGGATCCTCGACAAGTCGTTGCGGCCCGCTGTCATCGACGGCCGGTCGCCTACTGGATCAGGCGGAGGATGTGGGGAGCAGGGCCGAGCAGCGAAAGGGCACGGCGGGCAGAATGCGGCGGACAGCCGGATTTGTTTAGGGTTGTGAGATACCTGCCCGGAGACTGGCGCAGAGCGATGCACGACGACGACCGGAGGGCAGGTGTCGCACAAGCCTCGAGGGAGGAAACCGCGGAGCAAGCCACAGCGGGTGTTCAGGGCACCGACGCTATGGGGATTTGGGCGGGCGCAGGGTGGTCTGTGATGGCGCGTGACCGATGCGCGCATACCCAGCCTGGCTGGGACGGACCCCTCGCAGCGCAGCGCCGCGCATGCTGCGGCGCGCGAGACTGGCTGCATTCAGTGGATGGCCGCTGCAGGCACGCGCCGATCCTGCCGCTAAGCACACACCGCTCATCGGCACCGATCGCAGGTGGGATGCACAGCCAATCATGACAGTGGAGGTGCGCGGATCGCCGCACCGTGAACGAAGGTCTGCACGATGGCCATGGCATGGCCGCAGTGCCGACAGATGAATGTGGAGCGTACGGCGTGAGGGTCGGTGCTGATGGTTTCGGCACTCCCTGCCGCAGCCGTTGGCACTGGCACCGCGAGCAAGAGCTCGCGCGCCGCAGCCAGACTCGCCTTGCGCGAGCCATTGGCCAGCAGCCCGTAGTGGCGAATGCGATGGAAGCCGCCGGGCAGCACGTGAAGCAGGAACCGGCGCATGAACTCCTGGGGCGACAGCGTCATGGCCTTGTAGCGCGTCTTGCCCTTGGCSCGGTAGATGCTATGTGGGACTACCCGAGCGAGACCCGTTTAGCTAAAACGGGATTTCCTTAACTTCTTGGCAAAGGAGATGGAAATGTCAACAACCCAGACAGCCCCACAAGTCAAGGATACGGCGATCCTGAGCGAGATGTACATGAGCTTCGAACTTGGCGACAAGTCCTGGAAGGTGACGGCGAGCGATGGCCACCGCGGGCCGAGCCGGTACAACGTGGACCCGGGCGACACGGCCGCAGTTGCGCACTGCATCGACCAGGCCCGGGAGCGCTGCAAGCTCGAGCCGCAGGCCAAGGTGCACTCCTGCTACGAAGCCGGCCGCGACGGCTGGTGGCTGCATCGCTGGCTGATAGAGCAAGGTGTTGACAACATCGTGGTCGACTCTTCCAGCATCGAGGTGAACCGACACGCCAGGCGGGCCAAGACCGATCGGCTCGATGGCGACAAGCTGTTGGCGATGCTGTTGCGCCATCATCGTGGCGAGCGTGTGTGGTCGGTGGTGCATGCGCCTACGCCCACGGACGAAGACGCGCGTCGCACGCATCGCGAGCTCGTCCGTCTGACTCAGGAGAGGACCTCACACATGAATCGCATCGGCGCGCTGCTGGTGCTGCACAACTTGCGCCCGCACGTCGTCATCGGCGGACGCGACTGGCCTGCCTGGTGGGCGCGCCATGGCGAGCAGGTTCCGCCTGTCTTGCGCGCCGAGATCGAGCGCGAGAGCGCGCGGTTGGGGCTCGTCAAGCAGCAGGTCAAGGCGATGGAGGCCGAGCGGCGCCAGGAACTGGCCGACGGCAAGCAGCCGCTGGTGGCGCAACTGGCGCAACTTCGCGCCATCGGGCCCAAGGGTGCCTGGGTGCTGGTCAAGGAGCTGTTCGGCTGGCGTCACTTCGCCAACCGGCGCGAGTTGGCCGGCTGTCTCGGGCTGACGCCCACACCCTACGACAGCGGTGGCAGCCAGGTGGAGCAAGGCATCAGCAAAGCCGGCAACAAGCGAGCCCGAACGTTGCTGATAGAGCTCGCCTGGAACTGGTTGCGCCTTCAGCCCGATAGCGCACTGACCCAGTGGTTCAACCGACGCTTCGCAGGCGGTGGCAAGCGGATGCGCAGAGTGGGCATCGTCGCCTTGGCGAGAAGACTTGCGATCGCGCTCTGGCGCTATCTGCAGAACGGCGAGATTCCGGTTGGGGCCACGCTCAAGCCAGCCACCGCTTGAGGCCCTGTCAGCCCTCGCCCTGAAGCACGACTTGCCAAGGAACGCATCATCATGATCAAAGGTCGACGCGCCCGATGGAAGGACGGGTCACTGCTCACAAGTGACCGTTCGAATAGAAGGGGTGCCTCGGTAACCGGGGTTTGCCAGTGCGCTTTGCGCGCATGCAGCATGAGGTGCTGGGTGTTCACGCCCAGCACGGATAGAAGTTCGTCCGAGCCACTGGCTCGAACGCTCGCCACACCCCGACCTCGGATCGGCATGCATCGCCAACGCTCCGTGCAGCTGTCTCATCCGCTCAGCTATACCGAGGGACTGCCATGAAATACCGTTGATCAAAAAGGCTTGACGAACGAGTCCCCATAGAAGTCCTTCCAACGGAAGGTGACGCCGCGATCGTCAAGAGAGATCAGCCGGCTGTTGGAGATTGCGACCCTGTGCGTGTAGTGCGAGAGATAGGCCAGCACCGCCTCGGGGCCGGCGAACGGGCGCTTGGCGTAGACCACCCATTCGCACTTGCGCAGCGGTGCGAGCCACTCGGCGAACGCCTTCGCGTTGGCCAGTGCGGCGTACTCGCCGAAGAATTGCAGCCGACCGGCTCGATGTGCGTCCTGGAGTTCTTCAAGGAAGCGCCGCCGGAACAGGCGCGACAGCACACGCACCGGCAAGAAGAACCCCGGCCGACAGGCGATCCAGCGTTCGCCGTCGGGCGCTACTCCGCCGCCCGGAACAATCCCATGCACATGCGGGTGATGCGTCAGCGCCGATCCCCAGGTGTGCAGGACCAGGGTAGCGCCGATGCTTGCGCCAAGATGCTTCGAGTCAGCCGCGATGGTCGCCAAGGTCTCGGCGGCCATGTCGAACAGCAAGGAATAGATCGTGGCCTTGTTGTAGTAGGCGATGGCGCTGATCGGCGCCGGCAAGGTGAAGACGACGTGGTAGTACTCCACCGGCAGCAGATCGGCCTGCCGGGCATCCAGCCAGCGTCTTGCCGCGCCGGCCTGGCACTTCGGGCAATGCCGGTTGCGGCAGGAGTTGTAGGCGATCTGGTCGTATCCGCAATCCTCGCAATGCAGCACATGGCCTCCCAGCGCCGCGCTGCGGCACTGTTCGATGGCCGACATGACCTTGAGCTGGCCCAGGCTCAGATGACCGTGCTGCGCCTTGCGCCAGTCGGGACCATGGGTTCGGAAGATGTCGGCAACCTCCGGGGCGCGATGCGCCATGAAGGCGCAGCTATGCGGGCTGGCTCTCCAGTGGGCTGACGACAGCACGCAGCACCCTGGTGCCCACGTGGGTGTAAATGGATGTGGTCTCCAGCTTCTTGTGCCCAAGCATCACCTGGATCACGCGAATGTCCACCTTCTGCTCCAGCAGGTGGGTGGCGAAGCTATGGCGCAACGTGTGCATCGATACACGCTTGTCGATTCGGGCTGCTGCGGCGGCAGCGACAACGGCGCGATTGAGTTGGCGCGCAGTCAACGGGTTCAGTGGGTCCATGCCTGGGAACAGCCAGCCATGGGGCAGCATCTTGCCCTGAGAGTGAGCCAGGCGCCACCAGGCGCGCAGCCGCTCCAGCAGCACGGGCGAGAGCATCGCATAGCGATCCTTCTGGCCCTTGCCCTGATCGACGCGCAGGGTCATGCGTTGGCTGTCGATGTCGTCGACCTTCAGCGCGACGATCTCGCCCACGCGCAGGCCGGTGCCATAGGCGATGGACAAGGCAGTGCGGTACTTGAGATTGGACGCTGCCGCGATCAGGCGTACGGCCTCGTCGTGGCTGAGCACCACCGGCAGCTTCTGCGGAACACGCACATAGCTCATCCTGGCCATCACGTCATCGCGCCCGAGCGTGACCTCGAAGAAGAACCGCAAGGCGGTGATGGTCGCGTTGATCGTGATGGCGGAGACGCCGCGATCGACCAGGTGCAACTGGAACCGCCGGAGATCCTCTGCGGTGGCGGTGTCCGGGGAGCGCTGGAGGAAGGCAGCGAGGTACCGCACGGCACGGATGTAGCCGGTCTGGGTCCTGGGTCGAAGCTTGCGCAGGCGCATGTCGTCCAGCATGCGCTGGCGCAAGGGCGAGATGGCTTGGGTGGATGCGGTCATGGTCGTGCTCCTGTCGAGGGACGAGGCCGATTGCCTCGCACCCAACATAGACAGGGACGCGATGACTGAAGACGCCGTGGTCTTGGCGGCGGGCTACCGCGGCAGCGGTTTAGTCCTTGGGCGGAGCTGTCAGGATTTTTGTGTTCGAGGCGGTTGGTGAATTTGCGCTCGACTGATTTCTCTGATGTCTTCAGGCCCCTGCCAGGCCGCCGGAGGCGCCCCGGTTGAGCGATGTACTCATGCTCAACCTCCTGATTTTGCGTTGCCTTGGGCCGCATGCGTGAAACGCTCTTCGTAGAGGATCGCGAATTGATTCATCGCCTCCTTCCAGTTGTGCGCTGCGCGTCCCCAGTCGGCCGTGATGTTGCGCAGCGCCAGCCAGATCAGCTTGGAAGCCGCATCGTCACTGGGGAAGTGCCCGCGCGACTTGATGATCTTGCGC
>NZ_JBFUHO010000060.1:0-43545 GCF_056402355.1 Variovorax sp. P4_B11 | reverse complement strand
GACGCGGACGGCCGCGTGATCGAGATCGGCGGCAAGACCGGCACCGGCGACCACCGCTTGCAACGCATCGGCCGCGGCGGGCGGGTGATCTCGGAGCGCAAGATCGACCGCACGGCCGCCTTCGTCTTCATGATCGGCGACCGCTACTTCGGCACCATCATGGCCTACGTGCACGAACCCTATGCCGCCCGCTATCGGTTCACGAGCGCGCTGCCGACCGAGCTGCTGAAGTCGCTGGGGCCGCAGCTGTTGCTCGTGCTCCAGCGCAGCGGGTGCGGGGGGGATTGACAGTGGCGACCCTATGAGCGCGGTGCGCCAAAATGATCTGCACTTGCAAAGTCGCCTACGTGAAACTCGGCGTCGGCGACTCGCTGCGCTTCGATGCCTCCGCGCTGCATGGCATCGAGGACATCGGCACCCAACCGGTTTCCCATGTGTCGGTGGTGTTCAATTTCCGCCGCTAGCACTCACCGCCCCGCTGGCCACGGCCGCACCGGATACTGTTCTCCGAGCGGCATCGTTCAGCGCGACGGCGTGGCACTCGGCATCAGCGCATGGTCGCGTGTCGCCGCGCGAGGATTGCCGTTCGCTTCGGTCCGGCGTATCGTGTCTGGCATGAAGGAGGTGCAGATGCCTTCACGGAGACAACTGGTTCGCGCAGAAGTGCGCCGCATGCCCCCGATGCCCTTGGGCTCGCTGGGCGACCCCGAGGCGACGACGCCGCTGTCGGATGCCCAGTTGTGCGACCGCGCCGTGCATACCATCTGGCGCAGTCTGGATGAACATGATCTGCTGGACGAGCGGGCACGAAGCGACTTGGCGGCGGTCCTCGAGCCGCTGACCGCTCTTGGCTTTGGGGATCGTCCGCGACGGCTGATCAACACCCTCAGGTTGCCGAATCCGATCGACGCCGCCCACCTGTACTGGCTCACTCGCCGGCTGCTGACGCTGGTCCCCGAACTGCAGGCCGCCGCGATGGCATTCTCCAGGCCAGGTTGCGATCTCCCTCCGCCCCTGGCCTGACGGCATCGAAGCCAGGCACCCAGGCGAGGATCTGGGAAGATCCGAACATGCATCTGTCCATCGATGACCTCGAGCGCATCGCCGCAGCGACGCTCGCGCACTACGACCAGCACGCGGAAGCGTTCTGGGAAGGCACGCGTGATCACGACGTCAGCCAGAACATCGCGGCGCTGCTCCAGTACATCGAGACGGCCCCCCCGTTCGCGATTCTGGATTTCGGCTGCGGCCCCGGTCGGGACCTCGAGACATTCAAGCGGCTTGGGCATCTCGCGACAGGACTGGAAGGGTCCGAGCGGCTCGCCACGATGGCGCGGGCGCACAGTGGGTGCGAGGTCCTGCAGCAGGACTTCCTCAAACTGCAATTGCCGGCCAGCCGCTTCGACGGCGTGTTCGCCAATGCGTCGTTGTTCCACGTCCCCGGCCAGGAATTGCCGCGTGTACTGGAGGACCTCCACACGACGCTCAAGTCGGGTGGCGTGCTGTTCTGCTCGAATCCCCGCGGCAATGGCCAGGAGGGCTGGAACGGCGATCGCTACGGCGCGTTCCACGATCTGGATGCCTGGCGCCGGTACATGTCGGCGGCCCGGTTCATCGAACTGGCCCACTACTACCGCCCATCCGGCATGCCGGTCGAACAGCAGCCTTGGCTGGCGAGCGTGTGGCGCAAGCCGACGCACTGAGCGCCGTTCTCAGTCTCGATCGCCCCAGCCGCGACGGTCTTCGCGGCGCTCGTGCCCCCAGTCGCGGCGATCCCAGCGGCGACCACCCTCCCAGTCGGCGCGATAGGACCGGCGCCCTTCTGCGCGATACCCTGGCTCGTAGTAGACGGGCGCCGGTGCGTAAGCCACCGCCGGCGCAGGGCGGCGGTACAGCGGGGCGGGCTCGTAGTAGACAGGGGCCGGGCGCGAGTAGACCGGCGCCGGCTCGTAATAGACCGGTGCCGGCTCGGCGACCCCGATGGCCACGCCAGGCGCATAGATGCCGACCGACCAGTTCGTGCCGGCGCTTGCCGAAGCGGCGCCCGCGAGTGCCGCGACAGCAACGGTTCCGACAACGGCCAACTTGACCAACAGCGAGCGACTTGCGTGCATGTGAAATCTCCTGTGCGAGGCAACAGCTGCCCCGAGCCTGTCCAACGCCGGTGCCTCGCGCCGCGTGCACGGAGGGAATGCAAAGATGGCGTAAACACGGGCAACGGCGGGTTGCGACAAGTGTCGTGCAAGATATTGGGGTTTACCCTATAATCACGCCAGCACACTCATTCTGGAGTCCCGAATGTTCACTGTCTTGATCTGCCTCGTTGCCGTCGCTGCCATCGTCGTTTCCGGTTATGTGACCTCGAAGAAACTGGACGAGCTTCACTGACGAGCAGATCCCCGGTTGTCTCCTCCATCGTCCTTCGATGGATTGGCCCCCGCACAGCGATGTGAGGGGGCTTTTTTCCGGGCGCCGGGCGCCGCCGTCTACAGGCTTCGTTCCCAGGCGCGCAGCCCCCGGTTCCATGCGCGAAGACGATCGTCCAGGGCTTCTCCGCCAGCGCCCGAGCTGGTGGCCGAGAGCTGGTCGAGCAGGATCTGCTGGTCGGTGCTGAGCTGCTGCGGAAATATCGGCACCAGCGTGAGCAGATGGTCGCCACGCGGGCCGCGGCGCTGCACCGGGAAGCCCTGGCCCTTCAAGCGGTAAGACAGCCGGTCGCGGCTCAGCTGCAGGGCCTGGAAGCCTGTGACGGTCGGCACCCTGACCTGCCGATTGGCGATCCATGCGAATCCGTCGACCGGCATCTCGCATCGAATGGTGCCGTCGTCATCGAGCTTGAAGAACGCGTGCTCCGACACCTCGACGCGAATCTCGATGTCCGCGGGAGGGCCTTCGGCGCCCGCGCGCCTTGCGTCGACATGCAGCAGATCGCCATCACGCACGCCATGCGGTATGCGCACGTTCATCTTGTAGCCGCGCGCTTCCATCTTGCCGAGGCCGCCGCAGGCCGCGCAAGGCTGCCTCGCGATGCCGCCGCCGAGGCACGCCTCGCACTCGGTCACGCCGGAAGGCCAGCCGAAAAAGGAGCGCTTCGGCATCGCGCCCGACCCCCCGCACCGGGCACAGTTCCCGCCCAGCACCTGGTGCCCGGCACCCGCGCAGGTGGCGCAGATGTCGGTGACCTTGCCCCGCAGCACCTTGATGCAGCCGACGGCCGCCTCCTCCAGCGTCATCCTGACCTTGCGGTGCAGCGGCCGGCGCCGCCGTTCGGTGCCGGCCGCGCGGGACGCCGTGGTGGCGGGGTCGTCGCCGAATCCGTCCGGGGCGTCGTCGTCCGGTGCGTCGGGCGTGTCGACATCGGCGTTTGCCGGGGCACTGAATCCGGCGCGGCGAATCTCGTCGAAGGCCTGGTTGATGCGCTGCATCTTGGCAATGGCCCCGGCGCTGTCGTTGCGGTCCGGATGCCATTGCGAGGCGAGCCGGCGCCATGCCGCCTTCACCTCGCGCTCGGTCGCGTCAGGTGCCAAGCCCAGTTCGGCGAAAGCGTTCTCGGTGCCCAATTCAGAAGACCTTGTCCAGGGAAGCCGTCCATGAAAGGCCATGGAGCCGGCGGCCTGCGAGCGTGAATGTTATCCGAGGGTGTGGCTTGCAAGCCGCGTGCCACTCGGATCCGATGCGACGGCGCCTCCGAAACCCCCGTGGCAACCCCTTTTTTAGAGTTGACGCAGTTAATACCAAAGCGCTCAAATCTAGTCTTCCCGAGCGCCCCTGGAAAGTCAGGCATGAAGACGTCGTCCATCATGGCAGTCGTCGCCGGTTGCACGATCCTTCTCGGCTGCGACATGCAGCCACGCGTTCTATTTGTGACTGGCGGAAGCCCCTACCAGGTGCTGCAGCTGACCGATGCGGAAGAAGGATGCCCAGCACCCCGCCGTGTCTGTTACCTCACCCTGTGGGATGGCGGAACGTCACGCGGATGCTGGGTCCGCGAACAAGCCTATATTCGCGCCCATTTTCAGGATCTGGGTGACCGGCTGGTACCGGTGACCGAGTTCCGCCGCACGACGCTGGCCGAGTACCGGAACGCCACCCTGGACTAGTCCGAGAGCGCCCCCTGCCGCCATAGTTTTCCCTGGTTGCTGGGGACAACTTTGGGGAAAACCGCACTGGCTTCGAACGGAATCGTTGCCTGGCGGGGCCTGCAACGCGATGCCTCCGAAAGCAGCAAACGACGCCACCCCGCGCCACGACCCCGGAATGCATAGCAGAAATCCGGGCCTCCAAAGAGGTCCTGCGGCCGAAGTTTCGACCGCGCGCGGCGGCTCGGTCAGGCGGGATCACCGATGTAAAATGCTCGGTTTTTCCAGTAGGTGCAAGTGTCACGGCGCACAGGTTTCACCGACTCGGCGCTGGTTCGCTTGCTCGCTCGACTGACCGACATCAACGTCCCCGAATCCAGGCAAGGCTTCGCGGATCGCTTGAGTCAATGGTTCGGTTGGACCGACGCCATCTCGCTGTCCGCGGCGCTGGATGGCGGTCCGGCGCTCGCCGCATCGCGGGCGCATTCTTCGGCCAGTGCCGAAGAACGCGAATGCGCCGGCGTGCGATCGGCATTGGCGAAGGCCATCGCCGAACGCGGCGCCTTCGCGTCCGACTTCGCATCGCACCGTCGGCGCTACCTGGCCCGGCAACAGGCCATGGAGACGGCCATCGGCCCCCTGCGAGGCCGCCTGCGCGCCAAGCTGGCAGCCGGTTCGCCCGCCATGGCCCGGCTGGCGGCCGTGGACGTGGTCATGGAGCAGGTGCTGGGTGCGCAGGCGCACCGCCTGCTGTCGACCGTGCCCGGACTGCTCGAGAAGCACTTCGAGCGTCTGCACCAGGCCGCTCGGTCGCCGGACGAGAGCGATGGAGGGGGTGACTCCGGCGCGTGGCTGGAGGTGTTCTGCAAGGACATGCAGGGCGTGCTGCTCGCCGAACTGGATATTCGATTGCAACCGATCGAAGGGCTGCTCGATGCCCTTCGCAAGCGCTGACCGCTGACAGGCCTTCATGACCAGATTTCTTCAATACGCCGCCTTCCTCGTCGGCCTCGCCGCCGTCTGCTGGGTCGGTGCCGGCTACATCGGCTCGAACCCGCTGGCGCTGGCGATCACGCTGCTGATCGCCGCCTTCTACCTGATGGGCGCGCTCGAACTGCATCGCTTCCACCAGGCCACCTCCACCCTGGCAGACGCCGTGGCGGACATGCCGGCACCGCCGCCGAGCATCGGCCAGTGGCTCGACCAACTGCATCCGTCGCTGCAGAACGCGGTGCGCCTGCGCATCGAGGGCGAGCGCGTCGGCTTGCCCGGGCCGGCCCTGACCCCCTACCTGACCGGCCTGCTGGTGCTGCTGGGCATGCTGGGCACCTTCGTCGGCATGGTGGTCACCCTGAGCGGCACCGGCACCGCGCTCGAGAGCGCATCGGACCTGCAGGCCATCCGCAGCTCCCTGGCCGCTCCGGTCAAGGGCCTGGGGCTGGCCTTCGGCACCTCGCTCGCGGGCGTGGCCGCGTCGGCGATGCTGGGCCTGGTCTCGGCCTTGTGCCGACGCGACCGGCTGCAGGCCGCGCAGCGGCTCGACACGCGGATCGCGACCCTCCTGCGCGTCTTCTCGCAGGCCCATCAGCGCGATGAATCCTTCAAGCTGCTGCAACGGCAGGGCCAGGCGATGCCCGAGCTGGTCGATCGGCTGCAGGCCATGATGACGACGATGGAACGACAGAGCCAGGCCCTGCACGAGCGCCTGATCGCCAGCCAGGACCACTTCCACGGCAAGGCCGAGGCCGCCTATGCCGGCCTCGCCGCGACCGTCGGCCGCTCCCTCGAACAGAGCCTGACCGAAAGCGCACGCTCAGCCGGCGCGACGATCCAGCCGGTGGTCGAAGCCACCATGGCCGCGATCGCACGCGAGGCCGCCGCCCTGCACCAGACGGTCGAGCATGGCGTGCAGCGCCAGCTCGACGGGCTGTCGAGCCGCTTCGAGGCCAGCACCGCGACCGTGTCGGCGCTCTGGCAGGACGCGCTCGCCGCCCAGCAGCACACCAGCGAAGCGCAGTCCGGCGCCCTGCGCGGCGCGCTCGACCAGTTCTCCCAGACCTTCGAGCAGCGCTCGGCCTCGCTGGTGGACAGCGTCTCGGCGCGGCTCGAAAGCACGGTCGGCAGCCTGTCGGACCGCTGGCGCGATGCGCTGGCGCTGCAGGAGCGCGCGAGCGAGAAGCTCGCGAAGGACACGCGGGGTGCCTTGTCGGCCGCAGCGGCCGGCTTCGAGCAGCATGCGGCCTCGCTGCTGCACACGGTGGAGCAGGCGCATGCCGGCCTGCAGGCCGGGATGGCCTCGCGCGACCAGCAGCGGCTGGCAGCCTGGACCCAGGCCCTCGAATCGATGGCCGCGTCGCTGCAGCAGGAATGGCAGCAGGCCGGCGCACGCACCGAGGCCCAGCAGCAGGCGATCTGCAAGACGCTGGCCGACACCGCCCGCGAGATTTCGGCGCAGACGGAAGCGCAGGCACGCAGCACGATCGCCGAGATCGCCCAGCTGATGCAGGCCGCTTCCGAAGCCCCGCGGGCTGCGGCCGAGGTGATCGCCGAGCTGCGACAGAAGCTGTCCGACAGCATGGCGCGCGACAACGCGATGCTGGAAGAGCGCAGCCGCATCCTCGAAACGCTGGACACCCTGCTCGGCGCCGTGAACCATGCCTCCACCGAGCAGCGCTCGGCGATCGATGCGCTGGTCGGCAGCTCCGCGGACCTGCTGGACCGCGTCGGCGCGCGCTTCACGGAAAAGGTCGACGCCGAATCCGCGAAGATGGCCGAGGTCGCCGCGCAGATCACCGGCAGCGCGGTCGAAGTCGCGAGCCTGGGCGAAGCCTTCGGCTTCGGCGTGCAGCTGTTCAGCGAATCGAACGACAAGCTGGTGGCACAGCTGCAGCGCATCGAAGGCGCGCTCGGCAAGGCCATCGCGCGCAGCGACGAGCAGCTGGACTACTACGTGGCGCAGGCGCGGGAAGTCATCGACCTGAGCATCATGTCGCAGAAGCAGATCGTCGAGGACCTGCAGCAGATCGCCAGCAGCCGCGCCGCCGAGGGCAGCGAAGCGTGACGACCGAGGAACTCGACGATGGCCTGGAGCCGACGGTGCCGGTCTGGGCCGTCTTCGGCGACCTGATGTCGGGGCTGCTGGGCGCCTTCGTGCTGATCCTGGTGTGCGTGCTCGGCATGCAGCTGGACCTCGCGACCCGGCTCGAAGCCGAGGTCAAGCAGCGGCAGGCGGCGGCCCAGCGGCTGCAGACGCTCGAGCAGGCCCTGGCCGGGCCCCTGGCCGCGGGCCGCGTGACGCTGAACAACGGCCGCATCGGGATCAGCGGCAGCGTGCTGTTCGCCTTCAACTCGGCCGACCTGCAGCCCGAAGGCCGGCAGCTGCTGAGAAGCCTGGCGGCGCCGCTGGCCGCCTATCTCCAGGCCCGCGACGAGATCCTGATGGTGAGCGGGTTCACCGACGACCGGCAGATGCGCGAAGGCGCGCGCCGCTTCGCCGACAACTGGGAGCTGTCGGCCCAGCGGGCCCTGACCGTCACCCGGGCGATGGTCGAGGAAGGCATTCCCTCGTCCTCGGTGTTCGCCGCGGCCTTCGGTGCCGGGCAGGCGGTGGCGTCCAACGCCGATGCCGAGGGCCGGTCCCGGAACCGCCGCGTGGAGATGTCGCCCACGCCGAGGCCGTCCAACGCCGGCGCGAAGCCCCGTGAGTAGCGACCCGGCCGACGACAGCGGCGCGATGCTCGAGGCCTGGCGGGCGCGCGGCGATCATCGCTTCGATCCGGTGCGCTTTCGTTTCATCGAGGCGCTGGCCCGGCGGGCCGCGGCCCATGGCGGCGACGCGCGGCGCATTCTCGACGCCAAGCTGGCCCGACTGCTTGCGGCCTACGGCGACGCGCTCGCGCAGGCCCCCGGCGCGGTAGGCGACGGCGCCGGGCAGCCAGGGAAGGTGCCGCCGCGTCGCGGGCCGCTGGCGGCGCTGGTCGACCATGCCGCCCGGCATGCGGTCCCCCCCGGGACCGGCGCGACGGCACACGATGCCATGTCCGGGCTCGCGCCCTCCTCGTCCGAACTGAAGACGCTGAGCTACTTCCGAAGCACCTGGTCGAAGCTCAGCGCCGATCGGCGGCTCACGCAGTCGCTCGCGAAGATGCCGGGGAACGCGGGCCCGCTCAACTCGCACCACCTCGTGCATCGGTCGCTGACCTTGATGCGCGACCTGTCGCCCGACTACCTGAACCGGTTCATGTCCTATGTCGATGCCTTGCTGTGGCTCGATCAGGCGACGGACGGCAGCAGCGCGCCGGGCACGGAAGGCCCGCGCACCGAAGGCACCCGCAAGACCCGGCGGAACGCGGCCGCCGCCGGCGACGGCAAGAAGGGCTGAGCGCCCGCGATGCGCCGCGGGCCGTCGCCCCGGCGTGGATGGACGCTCGGCCTTCTCCCATTTTTATCAACAATGTCCGGGCAGCATGGAGGGCCGAAGCGGTGCGCCACCGCCACATCCCGCCATCCATGAACAACTCCGTGCCAACGAGCGCCCCGAACACCTTTCGCAGCTCGCGCCGCGGCGTCCTGCTCTCCGGACTGGCCGCCACGCTCGGCGGCGGCTCGCGCGCCGCGACGGCCGCGACCGCCGCACCTGCCGGTGCCGGATCGCTGCCGCTGACCGCGGCCGCCACCGAAGGCCCCTACTACTTCGATGCCGGCAAGTTCCGCCCGGACATCACCGAAGGTCGGCGGGGCGTGCCGCTGGAGGTCCGCTTCACGGTGCTGGGCCTTGACCGCAGGCCCTGGCGCGACGCCCGCGTCGACGTCTGGCATTGCGACGCGCAGGGCACCTACTCGGGCTATGCCGGACAGGGCGAGGATCGCCAGCTCTCCACCGTGGGCGAGACCTTCCTGCGCGGTTCGCAGCGCACCGATGCGCACGGCGTCGCCGCGTTCTCGACCATCTATCCCGGCTGGTACCGCGGGCGCACGACGCACGTCCATTTCAAGGTCTTCGGCGGCGCGCACGAGGTGCTCACCTCGCAGTTCTTCCTGCCCGATGCGCTGAGCGAGTTCCTGTACACGCAGCTGCCGGACTACCGGCGCGCCAGCCTGCGCGACACGCTCAACAGCAACGACGGCATCGCGCTGCAGGCCGGCCCGACCGTGCACGGCAGCGTCCGCGAGGAAGCCAGGGCCTATGTCGCCAGCCTGACCCTGGTGGTGGACCCGGCGGCCAGGCCTGTCGCCGAACGGCCGCCCGCACCGGGCGAACGCGGCCCGGGGGGGCGCGGCCCCGAGGGGCCGCCGCCGCATCCCCCGGCGCTCGAAGGCCGGGCGCGCACCCGCGCGCTGGTGCCCGGAAACAGCGTGAACGGTCCCCTCTAGAGCGACGCGCCCGCGGATTCCAGCGCCGGCTTGACGCTCTCGACCGCTGCGCCGCCATCGCACGGAATCAGCGCGCCCGAGATGTAGCCCGCAAAGGGCGAGGCCAGGAACAGCGCCAGGTTGGCGATGTCGTCGAGCGTGCCGAAGCGCTTCAGCGGCACCGCGTTCTGCGCCGCGTCGCGCGCCGCGACCGACGGCGCCATCAGCTCGCGGAAGCCCTCGGTGCCGTCGATCGGACCCGGCGAGATCGAATTGATGCGCACGCCTTCCCCGCCTCACTCGAGCGCCAGCACGCGCGTGAGCTGGTCGACGCCGGCCTTGGCGGCGCAGGCGTGGGCCTGGTAGCGCATCGGCACGAAGGACTGCGGCGCCGTGATGTTGATCACCGACGCGCCGGGCTTGCGCAGGTGCGCATGCGCCTGACGCAACACGTGGAAGCTGCCGACCAGGTCGATGTCGACCACCACCTTGAAGCCGTTGGACGACATGTCGCTGGCCTCGCACAGGAAGTTGCCGGCGGCACCCGATACCAGCACGTCGATGGCGCCGAAGCGGTCGACGGACTCCTGCAAGGCGCGGCCCACCGCGTCGAAGTCGCGCACGTCTGCGCTCACGCCGTGCACTTCTCCGCCGTGGCTGCGAAGTTCGGCAACCGCCGCCTCCACGTTCTCGGGCTTGCGGCTGGCCACCGTGAGCCTGGCGCCCTGGCGCGCGAAGGCATGCGCGATGCCGAAGTTGATGCCCGTGGTGCCGCCGAACACCACCACGTGCTTGCCGGTGAAATCGAAAGAATCAGGCGAACTGATAGCGCGGCGAGCCCGCAGCCGCCCGGCCGTAGAGCTCGAGCCTGCGGCTGCCCGCGAAGATCGACTTCGGCGTCAGGCCGTAGACCTGCCGGATCGAGTGGCTGAAGTGGGTCGAGTCGGGGTAGCCGACATCGAGCGCGATGTTCGCGAGGTTGGCGTTCTGGGTCACGTAATAGAGCACGCTGCGGGCCCGCTGCCAGGTGCGGAAGCTGCGGAACGGCGTGCCCACCTCGGCCTTGAACAGGTGCAGGAAGCGCGACATCGACAGGTGCGAGGCGTCGGCGCAATCCTGGGCCGAGGTGTGGCTGTTGGGGTCGTCCTTGATCCGTGCCAGCGTGGCGCGGATGCGCCGGTCGATGGCCCGCGGCGCCAGCGCCTCGCCGAAGAATCTGCGGTCGAAGTCGGCCGTCTGCGGGAACTGCCGCGTGCTGCTGCAACGGAAGCGGTCGAGCGCGGCTCGCAGCCCCTGCAACACATCGTCGTCGCGCACATCGCCGCGACCCTGCGCGATGAAGGACGGCAGCCGCTCGCGCTCCACGCTGTCGGCCTCGATCAGGATGTTGCAGATCATGCGTTCGCACGATGCGATCCGATGCGGCACGTAGGGCGGGATCACCGACACCTCGGCCTCCTGCAACGCGCCACCGGCGACGCTGATGCGGTGCGGCTTGCTGAGCGACACGTAGATCGAATAGGCGCCGAAGGTGCGCACCGAGGGCTCGCCGAGCAGGCCCACGTACAGCACGCGATCGGCGTTGAGCCACATCAGCGGCTCCTGCCGCACGGGCGCATGGCCGCGCACGGCGATCGAGGATGCGGAAGATTCGAGTTCGATGTGCATGCGTGTCTCCTTGCTTCTGTTCTGTCGATTCCGGGGCGGTCTCGGTGCGACCGATACTTCCTGAGCTCCAGTTGCCCGATCTGGTTGCGGTGCACCTCGTCGTCGTAGGCGTTCTCGGCCGGATAGACATGCACCTGCATGAATTCCTCGACGCGCCGCTTCTGCAGGGCCAGCGAGCGCTCGGAATGGCTGAAGTCCATCGGGTGTCCTTCTGCATCAGAGGCGGGTGAGCACCACCGCCAGTTCGTGCGCGCCCAGCGGATGCGAGACGCGCTCGTACGGCGGCTTGGGCCAGGACCAGCGCGACGCCGGGAACAGCGCGCGCATGGCATGGATGTCGCAGTGGTAGGGCGGGCCGGTGATGTAGCCGTCCGGCGCACCGGCCGCCGGGGCCTGCATGAACAGCGCCAGCAGCCGGCCGCCCGGCTTGAGCCAGGCATGCAGCTGGTCGGCGTAGTTGGTCCAGTGATCGGGATGCAACGCGCACAGGCAGGTCTGCTCGTAGACCGTGTCGACCGGCTGCGGCGGCGACCACTGCAGCACGTCGGCCTGCAGCACRCTGGCGTTCAAGCCGCGCTCGGCCAGCCGCTTCGCGCTGCGCTCAACCGCCGCGGCCGCATAGTCGATGCCGGTCACGGCCGCGCCGGCGGCCGCCAGTTCGACCAGCTCCCAGCCGCTGCCGCAGCCCGGCACCAGCACGCTGCTGCCGGCCGGGAAAGCGCCGGCGTCGCGCCAACGCAGCAACTGCGGGCTCGCGGCGCCGCGGTCCCACGGCGTGGCGCCGGTCTCGAAGCGGGCCTGCCAGAAGGCGGCGTCGGGACCGGCCATGTCAGGCTCCCGCTTCCGGCTTGCGCAGCTTCGCCTTCAGCACCTTGCCGGTCGGATTGCGCGGCAGCGCGTCGACCAGCCGCAGCTCGCGCGGCAGCTTGTAGCGCGCGAGCCGCGTCTCGGCGAAGGCCTGCAAGCCTTCGAGCGTGACCGCCCTGCCCGGCTTGGCCGCGACCACCGCCACCACGCGTTCACCCCAGCGCTCGTCGGGCGCGCCGATCACGGCCACTTCGGCGATGTCGGGATGGTCGTAGAGCACGCTCTCGACCTCGGCCGGGTAGATGTTCTCGCCGCCGCTGATCACCATGTCCTTGAGTCGATCGCAGATGAACAGAAAGCCCTCGGCGTCGCGATAACCCACATCGCCGCTGCGGAACCAGCCATCGCGCGTGAACACCGCCGCTGTGGCCTCGGGCTGCTTCCAATAGCCGGCCATGACGTTGGCGCCCCGCACACAGACCTCGCCCGCGGCGCCGGCCTCGGTGATCGGCTCGCCCACCGCGTCGATCAGGCGGATCTCGGTGAGCAGCGGCGGCGTGCCGCTGGAGCCGAGCTTGTCGGTCGCTCGATCGGGGCTCAGGAAGGTGATCATCGAGGCGGTCTCGGTCATGCCGTAGCCCTGGTGCACCGGCACGCTGCGGGCCGCATAGAGGCGCAGCAGCGGCTCGGGCATCGGCGCGCCGCCGACGGCGATCAGGCGCAGCGAACTCAGGTCGGCGTCCGCGAACTCCGGATGCTGGCTGATGAACAGCAGCATCGCCGGCACCGCGAAGCTGACCGTGATGCGGTGCTCGCGCACCGCCTGGAGCACCGCCGCGACGTCGAAGGCGCGCTGCAGCACCAGGTGCCCGCCGGCCAGCAGCGTGCTCAGGCTGCCGCACAAAAGGCCGCCGACATGGAACATCGGCGCGAAGTTGAGCGTGACGTCGGTCGAGACCATGTCCCACAGCAACATCTCATTGAGGTTGTTGGCCCAGAAGTTGCCATGGGTGAGCATCGCGCCCTTCGGGTGGCCGGTGGTGCCCGAGGTGTACATGATGACGGCCAGCGCGTCGGCCGTGGCCGGCACCGCGGCCGGCGCCTCGCCGGCCTGGGCCATCAACGCATTGGCCGGCTCCCAGCCCGGTGCCCCGCCAGCCCTTTGGACGAATCGCTGGCAGGCCAGCGTGCCGCGCACGCCGTCGATCACCGGCACATGCTCCTCACCCGCCACCAGCGTGTGGATGCCGGCGTCGCCGATGATCCAGGCCAGCTCCGGTCCGCTCAAACGGAAATTGAGCGGCACGAAGACGCCGCCCAGCCGCGAGGTCGCGAACATCACGACCACGAACATCGGATCGTTGAGGCCCAGGTAGCCGACCCGGTCCCCCGCCGCGACACCGCCGGCCGCGAGCACCGCCGACATGACTTCGATGCGCTGTTGGAGATCGCCGTAGCTCCAGCGCACATCGCCGCAGCTCAGCGCCGGCCGATTCGGCACGCGCCCCGCGCGGCGCGAGAGCCATTCGTGCAGGCCGACCGCATGGGCGCTGCGATCGGTGGCCGCGCCGGTCAGCGCCCGGTCCATGTCGGCCTCCGCTTCTCGTTGAACGAGGCCAGGCCCTCCTTCGCGTCCTCGGTCATCGCGAGCAGTGCGATCTGGCTCTCGGTGTAGGCGATCCCTTCGTCGAAGGACATGGCCTCGAGTGCGCGCATCGCGTACTTGCCGCGGCGGATCGCGGTCGGCGACTTGCCGGCGAGACGTTCGATGAGCCACTGGGTCTTGGCGTCGAGTTCGGCGGCCGGAACCACGTGGTTGAGCAAGCCGGCTTCCTTCGCCTCGGCGGCATCGAAGGGCTCGCCCGTCAGGCACCATTCGCGCACCGTGCGGCGCGGCGCGATGCGCTGCAGGAGGCTCAGCACCTGCATCGGAAACAGGCCGATCTTGACCTCGGGCAGGCCGAACTGCACATGATCGGCAGCCACCGCCATGTCGGTCATGCAGAGCAGGCCCAGTCCGCCGGCCATGCACACGCCGTTGACGCGGGCGATGCTCGGCAGGGTCGAGTTCTGCGCCTCGCGCAGCATGTCGGCGTAGTCGATATTGGGCCGCGACAGGTCGAAGGCGAAGCCCGCGCCGGGCTGCAGGTCGCCACCGGCGCAGAAGGCCTTGTCGCCGGCGGCTGTGAGCACGATGACGAGCACTTCGGGGTCGGCGTGGGCTCTCCGATAGCCTTCGCGGATGCCTTCGATCACGTCCTTGTTGATCGCGTTGCGCTTGTCGGGGCGGTTGATGGTGATCCAGAAGGCTCTGTCGCGCTTCTCGTGCAGTACGGATGGGGTCTGTTCGTTCATGAAGTCTCCTTGTTCTGCTCTTCGGCTCGTTGCTCAGGGGCGGCGGCGGCGGGCGGTATGCCCTGGGCCGGCCGACGTCACCGGCCCTTCGGGCTTCCCTGCGCTGCTCGCGGTACGCGGGGTCCGCGCAAACTCGCTTCGCTCAAACACGCGCGGCTCTTTTTCCGCGCACCGCTGCGCTGCTCGGCGGTGCCTCAACGGCCGGCCCRGGGCATACCGCCCGCCACCGCTGATACGTTGGGGTGCACAGTTCGCCTCGACGGTCTCGCTGCGCGCAGGCTTTCGACGTTAGAGACGCACGTGCTGCTCGCACCCCCACGGAGCCCGGCATGCGGTGCGGGACGGGCGATCCCCTCTGCGCCGCTGAGCAGCGCAGCCTTTCGCGGATCAGGGCTCGCGACTGTTTGAGTGGAGCGAAGCGGAGCGAGTTTGAGCGAGACCCCGCGAAAGGCGAGCAGCGCAAGGCAGCCCGAAGGGCCGGCGCAGTGGGGTCGTTCGGCCCGCACCGCGTGCCGGGCGCCCTTCCAAGGGAAAGCAATCTCATCGGAGGACCACCTCACGCGGGCGCAGCCACGGCCACTTCGATCTCCGCCACCACCCGGCTCGCCGCCACCTGCTCCCCATTCGAAACATGAAGCGCTGTCAGCTTGCCAGCCACCGGCGCCGTATGCACGTGTTCCATCTTCATGGCCTCCAGCGTGACGATCGGCTGCCCCGCCTCCACCATGTCGCCCACGGCCGCCAGCACCGCGACCACGCGGCCGTTCATCGAGGCGCGCAGCTTGCCGTCGCCGCCGGCTTCGCCCTGACGCGCCGAGGCGGCGCGGGTCTTGTCCTCGATGCGCAGCGCCAGTCCCCGGTACTGCAGCAGCAGGATCGCGCCATCGCGGAACCACGTGGCCTGCTCCTGCAGGCCATCGCAGACGAAGCGGATCGTGTCGGTGCCGAGTGCGATCAGGTCGATCGCGAAGCTTCGCTCGCCGAGCGCGACCTCGAAATGATGCTGTCGCGGCAAGGTCACGCTGGCGTTCTGCGTCTTGCCGGCGACCGCGAAGCGCAGCGAGATCGGCAGGTTGTGCGACAAGCGCCGGCCCGCCGCGTGCTGCCGGCGCTCGCCCGTGGTTTCGTAGAGCAGCACGGCCGACAGCGCCGCGGCACGCGCCCGCACGGCTTCATCGGGCGCCAGCAAGGCTTCCTGATGCTGGCCGATGAACGCGGTCGTGGCGCCGCCCGCGGCGAATACCGGATGCCCGAGGCAACTGCGCAGGAAGGCCTGATTGGTCGTCACGCCCAGCGCCACCGCGTCCTCCAGTCCCGCCGCGAGCTTGCGCCGCGCCTCGTCGCGGGTGCGGCCATGGCTGATGATCTTGGCGATCATCGAGTCGTAGTACGGCGGGATCTCGGCGCCCGAGCGCAGCGCGTCCTCGACCCGCAATTGCGCCGGCATCTTCCACAGCGCCACCGTGCCGCTCTGCGGCATGAAGCCGTGGTCGGCATCCTCGGCGCACAAGCGCACCTCGATGGCATGGCCTTCGTAACGCACCTGCTCCTGCGTCAGCGGCAAGGGCTCACCCGCCGCCACGCGCAGTTGCAGTTCGACCAGGTCGAGGCCGGTCACGGCCTCGGTCACCGGATGCTCGACCTGCAGCCGCGTGTTCATCTCCATGAAGTAGAAGTTGCCTTCACGGTCGAGCAGGAATTCGAGCGTGCCCGCACCTTCGTAGCGGATCGCCTTCACCGCCGCCACCGCGGTCGCGCCCATGCGCTCTCGCAAGGCCGCATCGACCGCGGGTGACGGCGCCTCCTCGATCAGTTTCTGGTGCCGCCGCTGCACGGAGCAATCGCGCTCGCCCAGGTGGATCGCGTTGCCGTAGCGGTCCGCGAAGATCTGGATCTCGATGTGGCGCGGCTCGACGATGGCACGCTCGAGGATCACCTCCGGCTCGCCGAAGGCACTCTGCGCCTCCGAGCGCGCACTGCGTAGCAGTTCGGGAAACTCCTTCGCCGAAGGCACCAGCCGCATGCCGCGGCCACCGCCGCCGGCCGTGGCCTTGATCATCACGGGGAAGCCGATGCGCGCGGCCTCGTCGGCCAGCCGCGATTCGCTCTGGTCCTCGCCTTGATAGCCCGGGATGCAAGGCACGCCGGCCGCCTGCATCAGCGTCTTGGCGCCGGCCTTGTTGCCCATCGACACGATCGCCTCGGCCGAAGGCCCGATGAAGACCAGCCCGGCGTCCTTGCAGGCCCGCGCGAAATGCTCGTTCTCGGCCAGGAAGCCGTAGCCCGGGTGCACCGCGTCGGCGCCGCTGAGCTTCGCGGCTTCGACGATGGCCGGAACGCGCAGATAGGACTGCGCCGGCAGCGGCTCGCCGATGCAGACCGCCTGGTCGGCCTCCTGCACGTGGCGGGCGCCGGCGTCGGCGGTGGAGTACACGGCCACGGTGCGGTAGCCCATGGCACGCGCGCTGCGGATCACGCGCAACGCGATCTCGCCGCGGTTGGCGACGAGGATCTTGTGGAACGGCGTGGTGGTGGAGGTCGGTACGTTCATGGCGAAAGGGTCCCTCAAGGCCGGGCCACCGAGAACTGCATCTTCTGCGGCTCGCGCAGCTCGGCGTCGCGGCAGATCGACAGCACCTTGGAGAGCACGGCGCGGGTGTCGCGCGGGTCGATCACGCCGTCGTCGAGCAGGCGGGCGCTGGTGGTGAAGACGCTCATCTGGCTGTCGAAACGGTCGATGATGCGGCGCTCCAGGTCGTCGAGCTTGGCCTGGTCGACCTCGCCCTTTCGCTTCATCGCAGCCTCGGTCACGATGACCATGGTCTTGGCCGCCTGTTCGCCGCCCATCACCGCGGTCTTGGCGTTGGGCCATGAGAAGCAGAAGCGCGGATAGAAGCCACGGCCGCACATGCCGTAGTTTCCGGCGCCGAAGGAGGCGCCGCAGTAGATCGTGATCTGCGGCACCGTCGCGTTGGTCACGGCCTGGATCATCTTCGAGCCATGCTTGATCATGCCGGCCTCCTCGTGGTCGCGCCCGACCATGAATCCGGTGGTGTTGTTGAGGTAGAGGATCGGCGTCTTCGACTGGCAGCAGGCCTGGATGAAATGCGTCGCCTTGGTGGCGCCGGCGGTGTCGATGGGTCCGTTGTTGGTCACGATGCCCAGCGGCAGCCCCTCGATCTTGATATGGCCGACCACCGTGGCGCCGCCGTAGTTCTCGCCGAACTCCAGGAACTCGGAGTCGTCCGCGATGCGTGCGATCACCTGCTTCATGTCGACCGGGCGCTTGTGGTCCATCGGCATGATGCCCAGCAGTTCTTCGGTGTCGTGGCGCGGCGGCTTGAAGCGGCGCGGCGGCTCCGCGGGCAGGTCGCGGTTCCAGTCGATGTGGGCCATGATCTCGCGCGCGATCCGGATCGCGTCGCGGTCGTCCTCGGCCAGGTAGTCGCCCAGGCCCGAAATCGAGGTGTGCATGACCGCACCGCCCAGCTCTTCCTCGGTCGCGATCTCGCCGGTCGCGGCCATGAGCAGCGGCGGGCCCGCCAGAAAGGCCCGCGAGCGGCCGCGCACCATCACGATGTAGTCCGACAGGCCGGTCTGGTAGGCGCCGCCCGCGGTCGACGAGCCGTGCGTGACCGTCAGCACCGGCAGTCCGGCCGCGGAGATGCGCGCGAGGTTGCGAAACAGGCTGCCGCCGGTCACGAACTCCTCGACCTTGTACGTCATGAGGTTGGCGCCCGCGCTCTCCACCAGCTGGATGTAGGGCAGCTTGTTCTCGAGCGCCAGTTCCTGCAGGCGCAACTGCTTGGGGATGCCCATCGGCTGCAGCGCGCCGGCATCGATGCCCGAATCCGAGGCGTTGACCATCACGCGCACGCCCGAAACCCAGCCGATGCCGCCGATCACGCCGCCCCCCGGCACGCTCTTCTCGAGGTCGGGGTTGTCGAGCCCGAGGCCGGCCAGCGAGGAGATCTCGAGGAAGGGCGTGCCCGGATCGAGCAGCAGCGACAGGCGCTCGCGCGGCAGCAGCTGGCCGCGTTTTTCGAATCGCTCGCGCGACTTGGCCGAGGTGGCGACGCTGCGCCGCTCGCAGCCGTGCACGCGCTCGATCAGCGCGAGCATGCCGTCGCGGTTGGCCTGAAAGGCCTCGCTGCCGGGGGAGATGGTCGATTCGATGGTTGCCATGTGCGCTTTGCCCGCCGCGCTGGGCGGGTCGATGGTGTGTGTGTCAGGGAAGCTTAGGCACCGGGGGGGGCGCCGTCTTGCGCAAACTCGCTGCGCTGGCGCGGTTCCGCGTTGTCGCGGCGGCGCGGCGGCGGGCGGGGTTGCACCCTTCGCTTCTAAGGCTCCGTTCGATGCACCCGCTAGACATACTGCGTCGTCACGTCAAAAACGTGATCGGGTGTGAGAGCCCGCTGTGAACAGGCCCTGCGCCTCACTCCCGCAGCGCGACCCGCAGCTTCGGGATCAGCGCCGCGGGGCCGTAGGAGCGCTTGCTGCGCCGGAATCCAGGCAGCCCCATGTCCTGCTCGAAATTGAGCCATCGCACCGGTCGCGCGAAGTTGCGGCAGAAGAGCTGGAACATGTAGGGATAGATGCCGACGTGGCTGTCCAGCCCCTTGGCGAAGCGCATCACGAAGACACCGGGCCGAAGCTCCTGCGCCAGCACGAAGCCCACAGGCTGGTCGCCCGCGAAATGCATGAAGCCTTCGAGGCCGAAGGTCGAGGCCTCGGCAATGGCCTCGAGGCAGGCAGACTCGTCGGCCTCGCCTTGGGCCTTGCCCTTCTGCGCCATCCAGCCCCACAGCACCTGCCGCGCGGCATCGGCCGTGCCGGCGCCGAAAGGAAGGCTGTACGGCGTGCAGCCGGCCAGCAACTGCCGCACCTGGTTGCGCTTCCTGGCCAGCGCCCGGCCCGGATAGTCGGTGAACTGCCGGGCCTCGAACAGGTAGTCGGCGTCGTCGGCTGAACTCCACTGGCGGAACTGCGACGGCGAGAGCCTTTCGGCGTGATGCAGCGCGATCGGGTACAGGCAGTCGTGGCCTTCGAGCAGCTTGCGCAGCACCTCGGGCGGCGCCTCATGCAACACGAACAGCGGCATCAGGTGCCGCGCACCGTCGTAGGCCCGGCCCGAGATGCAGGGCCAGTCGCCTGGGAGGAAGCGGTAGTCGTGCGCCTTGCGAAAGAGATAGAGGTTCGAGAAGGCGTGGTCCGACAGGCATCGCTCCGAGCTGCCCTCGCGCAGCCGCGCCAGGGCCGCCTCTATCGGTCGCTGCAGCGCCAGCGTGAGCGGCAAGCCACTCATGCAGTCACGCGGGCCACCTTGCGCACGCCGGGCGCAGGCGCATCGGCCGGCGGCCCCGCAAAGCACTGCGCGATCGAGAGCCATTGCCGTGCGGCGCCATTGCTGTAGCGCAGCACGGTGTCGGCCAGGTTGCGCCGCTGCGTCACCAGCAGGCAGAAGTCGAGCGCACTGCCGCGCACGAACTCGGGCGACGCCGGATCGCCCCAGCGCCAGTGATCCCCGTCCGGTGCATCGAGCTCGATGAATGGAACCACCGCCGGCACCGGCAGCTTGCGGTTGACGAAGCTCCAGCCGAAGGTGGTGACACCGATGTGGGCGATGTGCTTGAGCCGCGGCGTGCCGGCGCGCTCGCGGCCGACCACGTCCCACACGTCCTGCCCGTGCGCCCAGGTCTCCATCAGCCGCGCCGACGCGAACGAGCGCGCGCTCATGGTCGGCCCGTACCAGGGCAGCCGCGCCTTGGGGTCGAGCGCGGCCAGCAGGTCGGTGAGCCGCATCGCGATCGGCTCCCAGTGCGCGAGCAGCGCGGCGCCGTCGAGCTGGCCGTACTTCTCGCGCGCAATGGCGCCGATCTCCTTGCCGGTGGCGAGCACGGCCGTCAGCGCCGCGGTGTCGCGCGCGAAGCCCTCGGCATCGGTCGCCGAGAGGGTCGCCGTCTGGTCGAAATAGCAGAGGTGCGCGATCTCGTCCCAGGGCGTCCAGCGGTAGAAGTCGCTCTCGAGGCGCCATTGCGCGGGCGTCAGCGTGCGGCAGAGATCGGCGAGCGCGCGGTACTCGGCCCGCAGGTCGTCGGCGGTGTCCTTCATCGTGATTCCGGGGTTGGTGTCAAAGGCCCAGCTGCCGGGCCGCGAGGTCCTTCATGACCTCCTCGGAGCCGCCGCCGATCATCATGACCTTGACTTCGCGGTAGATGCGCTCGCTCTGCGTGCCGCGCATGTAGCCCATGCCGCCGAGCAGTTGCACCGCCTGGTCGGCGCAGAACTGCATCGCTTGCGTGGCCTGCACCTTGGCCAGGCAGACCCTCGCCACCAGCCGCGCCGGATCGGCCAGCTTGTGCTCGATGCGGTAGGCCAGCTCGTAGACCAGCGTGCGCGCGGCGTCGATGCGCAGCGTCATGTCCATGAGCTTGTGCCGCACCACCTGGCGCTCCGACAGCGGCATGCCGAAGGAGATTCGCTGGCGCGTCCAGTCGACCGCTTCCTTCAGGCAGACCTCGGCGAAGCCGCAGGCCGATGCCGACATGAACAAGCGCTCGGTGTTGAAGTTGTTCATGAAGGTCTTGAACCCCTTGTTCTCGACCCCGACCAGGTTGGCGACCGGCACCCGGCAGTTGTCGAAGCGCAGGTGCGCGGTGTCGGAACTCCACCAGCCCATCTTCTTGAGCGCCGTGCGCGTGAGGCCCGGGGTGTCGCCCTCGATCAGCAGCACCGAGATGCCGCCGGCGCCCTGGATGGCCGGGTCGGTGCGCACCGCGGTGGTGATGAAGTCGGCCCGCATGCCCGAGGTGATGAAGGTCTTCTCGCCGTTGACGACGTAGTGGTCGCCGTCGCGCACCGCGGTGGTCCTGAGCGCGGCGACGTCGGAGCCGCCCGAGGGCTCGGTGACCGCCAGCGCGGCGATCTTCTCGCCGGCCAGCACCGGCGGGATCACGCGCTGCTTGAGTTCCTCGCTGCCCGCGTGGAGGATCGGCGGCAGCGCGATGCTGTGCGAATTCAGCGAGGCCTGCAGCCCGCCGCCGCCGCAGCGCGCGAACTCCTCGGAGACGACGAGCTGAAAGAATACGTCGGCCGGCGTGCCGCCGTAGGCCTCCGGGTAGCCCAGGCCCTGCACGCCGAGCGATGCAGCGCGCGCATAGAGTTCGCGCGGAAAGGTCTCGGCCTCGTCCCACTCGGCGACGAAGGGCGTGATCTCGCGCGAGATGAACTCGCGCAGGCCGGCACGGAACTGTTCGTGCTCGGGCGTGAAATAGAAGGGCAGCGGCGGTGCCTCGAGGAATTCCATGGTGTCTCCTGTCTGCCGCAAGGCTAGCGCTGCGGGAGCGGCCGGTCTTGCGCCGACTGGCTGCGCGTCAGCATGTAGACACAAGCCACGCAAGCCTGGTCGCCTTACGCTGGAGGAATCGACAGCCTTCTGGAAGCCGCCATGCCATCCGCCGGACCCGAGACCGACATGACCCTGTTCGCCGCGCTCGATCGCGCCGCCCGCAAACACCCGGACATTGCCGCCTACATCGACGGCGAGCGATCCTTCTCGTTCGCGCAGACAGCCGAGGCTTCGCGGCGGCTGGCCGCCGCCCTGCTGGAACTGGGGCTGCGGCGCGGCGACCGCATCGCCCTGCTCTCGCACAACCAGATCGAGTGGCTGCAGCTCTTCTTCGCTGCCTCGCGCATCGGCGTGGCGGTGGTCGCGCTGAGCGCGCGCTACCGGGATGCCGAGATCGAATACATGCTGGCCGACAGTCGATGCCAGGCGGTGTTCACGCTGAGCCGGGCCGACGACTTCGACTGCCTCGCGATGTTCGAGCGGCTGGCGCAGCGGCTGCCCGCGTTGCGCCATGTGCTGCCGATCGACGGCGAGCGCTTCTCCGGGATGGCACGGCAGGATGCCGATGGGCAGGTGGAGGCCGCTTCGGCCGGCGTGCGGGCCGACGACCTCGCGATGGTGATCTACACCTCGGGCACCACCGGCCGGCCCAAGGGCTGCGCGCTCACGCACGCCAGCCTGCTGGCCTCGGCCTGGGGGCAGGCGCAGCACACCCAGGTACGGCCCGGCGAGCTGCTGCCGCTGGCCAACCCTTTCAACCATGTCGGCGGAATCACCTGCGGCATCCTGTCGCAGCTGCTGGCGGGCGGCAGCTGCGAGCTGGTGCCGGCCTTCAAGGCCAAGACGGTGCTCGACATGATCCGCCGACATCCGCCGGCGATCCTGGTCGGCGTTCCGACCATGCTGACGCTGCTGCTGATGCACCCGGATTCGGCATCGGTCGATCTCGGCAGCGTACGGCTCATCATCACCGGTGGCTCGAACGTCGACCAGACGCTGCTTGCGCAGCTGCAGGCGCGCATGCCGAAGGCGACGCTCATGAACCTCTACGGCCTCTCGGAAGCGTCCGGTGCGCTCGTGATGTCGCCGGCCGGCTGTGCCGACGCTGACCTGATGCAGGCCATCGGCCAGCCCTTGCAGGGCGTGGAGGTGCAGGCCATCGCGCCCGATGGCCGCGTGCTGCCGCCCGGCGAGATCGGCGAGCTGCGCTTTCGCGGGCTGGGCGTGGTGCGCGACTACATCGGTGCAGCGGCAGGATCGACGGCCTTCGCCGGCGGCTGGCTGCACACCGGCGACCTCGGAATGATCGACCAGCGCGGCTTCATCACGCTCAAGGGCCGTATGAAGGACATGTACATCCAGGGCGGCTTCAACGTCTATCCGGCCGAGGTCGAGGCGCTGATCGCCACCCATCCCGATGTACTGATGGTGGCCGGCATCGGCGTGCCGGACCCGGTGCTGGGCGAGGTCGGCCGCTACTTCGTGGTGCCCAAGGAGGGTCGCTCGCTGGAGGCGGCCGAGTTGCTGGCCTACTGCGCCGGGCGCATCGCCGACTACAAGATGCCGCGCCAGATGGTGCTGCGCAACACGCTGCCGATGACACCGGCGGGGAAGATCCACAAGGCGCAGTTGCGGACGGAAGCTAGCGACTGAGCGCAAGCCCCTCCCGGCCTCGCGGACGCGAAATCAATGTGGCGGCGCCGGCTGGCGTGCGTCCGGCCCCTGCGGGGACGCGGGCGGCCCGCCGCTGCCGTACCGGGCAATGTGCTTCACGTAGTCGCGCCATGCCGCCTGCGCCGCCCTGGCGCTCGCCTTCGCCGCGTCCACCGCTTGATCGGGCGACGCAGCGCCATCGTTCTTGAGAAACAGCCGGAACGCCTCGTCCGCTGCCCGCTGCGCCCGCCTGGCCAGCGCATCCGCCAATGTCGCCGCGGCCCTCAACTGGGCGGCATCCTGTGTGAACGGCTCCATGACACCTCCATATACGAAATTGGTTCTCATTTTCTCGAGGGCCAGTGTAGGGCGGTCGCCGGGATTGCGAAGGCGCCGGAAGCGCTATGCGAGAAGGAATACTGCATGCGCATACAGTTCGAATCGGGCCTCGCGCGCGATCGCCATGCGGCGAGCCACAATGGGCGGCAGGACCTCGGCCATGGAGTTCGATCATGCGCATCGGCGTACCGAAAGAGATCAAGGACAACGAGTACCGCGTCGGCCTGACGCCATCGGGCGTCAACGAGTTGCGGGCGCACGGGCATGAACTGCTGGTGCAATCCGGTGCCGGAATCGAGATCGGTCTCGACGACGCGCAGTACCGGCAGGCCGGCGCGGCATTGGCGCCAAGCGCCGAAGAGGTCTATGCCTGGGCGGAAATGATCATCAAGGTCAAGGAACCGCAGCCTGCGGAATGCCTGCTGCTGCGTGAAGGCCAGATCCTCTACGCCTACCTCCACCTGGCGCCGGACCCCGTCCAGACGGCGGCCCTGGTGAAATCCGGCGCCGTCTGCATCGCCTACGAGACCATCACCGGTCCCGGCGGCGGCCTGCCGCTGCTGGCCCCGATGAGCGAGGTGGCGGGGCGCATGGCGATCCAGGCCGGCGCCGCCTACCTCGAAAAGTCCAAGGGCGGCCTGGGGCTCCTGCTCGGTGGCGTGCCCGGCGTGCCGCCCGCCCATGTCGTGATCCTGGGCGCAGGCGTGGTCGGAACGAACGCCGTACAGATGGCCGTCGGCCTCGGGGCGAGGGTCACGATCCTCGACCGCAACATCGATCGACTTCGGTCCCTCGACCTGATCTTCGGCAATCGCGTGGAGACCGCGTACTCGACGACGCACGTGGTGGAAGCGCGCATCGCCGGCGCCGATCTGGTCATCGGCGGCGTCCTCATTCCAGGCGCCGCCGCGCCCAGGCTGGTGACGCGGCAAATGGTGGCCGGCATGAAGAAAGGAGCGGTCGTCGTGGATGTCGCCATCGACCAGGGCGGGTGTTTCGAGACTTCGCATGCAACGACGCACTCCGACCCCACGTTCGTCGTCGACGGCGTCATCCACTATTGCGTCGACAACATGCCCGGCGCGGTCCCGCGCACATCCACGTTCGCGCTCAACAACGCAACCCTCGGGCACGCCCTGGCGATCGCCGACAAGGGCTGGAAGCGAGCGGCCATCGACGACCCGCATCTGCGAGACGGACTCAACGTCGTGCACGGCCACGTGACGCACGAAGCCGTCGCGCGCAGCCTCGGACGCGACTACGTGGACGCCTCCGGCCTTCTCGCCTGACGCCGGCCCGTGCTGCAGCGCTACCGCAGGTACGCCAGGTCGCGAATGTCGGAGCGAATCGCGGCCCGATCTGCCCGATGCAGCGTCAGGCTGATCAGCAGTTCCAATCGGCGGCGCAGCGCGTAAAGCATCTGGATCGCCGCGTGGGCGGTTTCTTCGGGACTGCCGAGTGCGGCAATATCCGGAAAGTCCCACAAGGCAGCGTCGGGTTGGCCCGGCCATCGGGGCTGCACCGGCAGTGTCGCCTCGTCGAGCGTGATGACGAAATCCGCCCGAGGCGCGCCTGCCCGCGCCAGATCGACCCAGCTGTGGGGCGATATAGGCGGAACCGGGATGCTCGCGCTGGCGAGGGCGCCCACCGCGGCGGGATGAATCACCGCACCGATATGTCCGGGTTGGCCGCACGAGGTGACGGAAAAACCATCTCCTCCGAGGTGGGCAAGACAAGCCTGGGCAAGGATGCTGCGCAAGGAATTGCGGCGCGAGACGAAGATTACTGCAATGCGCTTTGCCATTGAAACCTGAACGCAACGAACGATGTGAACAGCGTAGAGCGGCGCAGGCGATGTCCGCAAGAGCGCTGACCCCAGGCCGGGCCCGGAGGCTCGGTGGCGATTGATCTTCGTCAAGGGCAGCGGCCATCCCGCGACCGAAGATGGTCCATTCGCATTCGAACGGACGCCCGTGGAATTCAGAACCATCCTTGTGCATCTCGACAGCTCGAGGCAATGCGCAGTTCGCGTCGATCTGGCGGCTTCGCTCGCCCGGGCCCGGGGCAGCCACCTGATCGGTCTCCTGCCGACGGGCCACCGCGACGGCAGCGCGGCATCGAAGGCGATCGAACATGACTTCAGGGAGCGCATCAGGATGTCCGGTCCCTTGTCCTTCGACCTTCGCCGGATCGACAGTGCATCGCCCGAAGCCATCGCCCGTTGCGGCCGCGCCGGCGAGCTGGTCGTCGTCGGCCAGGTGGACCGCGACAACTCGGAAGCCACCTGCCACGGATGCCTGCCCGAACAGCTCGCGCTCCAGGCGGAGCGGCCCGTCCTCATCGTTCCCTGCGAGCGGATCTCTGCATCGGTCGGCAAGCATCTGCTGGTCGCGTGGGAAGGCACGCGGGAGTCGGCGATGGCACTTCGCGGGCTGACGCCGTTGCTCTCCCGCGCCTCGAGCATCAGCCTGATTTCCCCGCTCAGGGAGAACCGCGCCCCGGGCGCCGGCACGTTGCCGGTGCCGAGGACCCTCGCCTGGCTGGGACGCTTCGGAATCCGGGCCGAAGCCATCCAGCACCCTCGCACCATGGGCCTCGCGGACGCCTTGCGGTCGCATCCGCCGCAAGAGGACATCGACCTTGTCGTGATGGGCGGCTACGAGCGCACCCGCCTGCGCGAGATGGTGCTTGGCGGCGTCGTGCAGGAGATCCTCACGCGCATGAAGGTGCCGGTGCTGATGGCGCCCTGATCGAGGACGCCGGATGATCCCCGACCGATCGACTCCAGGCCGCGAGCGAGGCCTTCGGCCGCACGGCAACCGTTTGCTCCTGGTCGCGGCGCTGCTCCTGGGCGCATGGTGCCTGACCCGTCCGGCCACGGCATCGGCAGCCGAGGCCATCACGGACCAGATGACGTCGACGCGCTTTCCCGTGAAGCAGGTCTTCACATTCCTGTTCCTGATGCTCGGGCCCTTCAAGATCATCGGGCCGTTCGCGAGCGCCACGAGGGGAGCGGACCCCGGGTTGACGCGTCGCATCGCCCTGTGGGCGACGCTCTACGCGAGCCTGGCGCTGCTGGTCGCGGCCTTCCTCGGAGAGGGCATCCTGAGCAGCTACGGAATTCCGTTGCCCGTGCTGGCCCTCTCCGGGGGGCTGATCCTGCTTCTGGTGGCCCTGATCAACATCCTCCAGCAGTTCCTGTCGCCGGCCTCGCACAGCGACGACGCCGGGAGCCCCGCGCCGACGCCCTCCATGAAGACCGCGCTGACGCCGCTGGCCTTTCCGGCGATCGTCACGCCGTACGGGATCGCGTCGCTGGTCGTGTTCCTGGCATTGAGCCCGGACGATCGGGGCCGCCTGACGATCGGCGCCATCATGCTGGCGATCATGGGGATCAACCTGTTCTTCATGCTCATGACCCGGCATATCCTGTCGGTCCTGGTCGTGGTGCTGCCGGTCCTGGGTGCCGTGCTCGGCATTGTTCAGGTCGCGCTCGGACTCCAGATCATCAACAACTCGCTCAAGGCACTGGGCCTCATGTGAGTGGCCCTAGGGCCTGTTCACACTATTTCCGGGGTCGCGAAGGCTTGCCAGGACGGGCCAATCAAGGCGCGCGACGCGGCATGTGCGTTGGCACATGCAAGGCGTGCAACGCCGAGTGGCTCGTCCTGGCAGGCCTTCCCTGCGGGTTGCCGGAAATAGTGTGAACAGGCCCTAGCCTTCGACGATGACCTCGAAGCGCTTCTCCCGGATCGCCTGCACGAACGCCCGGTAGTCGCTGCGGTTCTGGTCACAGTATTCGACCGAGAACTCGCCGATGGCATCGTCGAAGGTCTGCCCCGAGCCCATGTAGCCGGAGATCATCGCGGCGTCGCCGGAGCGGGCATGGGCGCGTGCCAGCGCCTGGGCGCACATGCGGCCGTATTGCCGAAGCAGGGCCGTGTCCCAGTCCTCGATGACCGCTGACATCTTCATGTCGCGCAGCTGGCGAACATAGAAATCGCGGCCGTTCATGCTCTGGGTCCATCCGAGGAACACGTCGCTGGCCGACTGCATCACGCGCTGCCCCACCACGACGCGCTGGCCGTTGTTGGAATGGATGCTCTTCCCCGCAAAGGGCTCGAGCACCGAGGGGCGCGCCTCCTTCACCTGCAGGAACAGCGGGTCGTCGTCCGCCGCCATGAACAGCGCGACGGCGCACGTCGTGCCGACGCTGCCCACGCCGACCACCTTGAACGCCAGGTCGAAGAAGTGGAAACGGTCGAACAGCGTGCGCGTGTGCTCGGGCAGGGTTTCGCGGTAGGAGGCGATCACCTCGGCATACCCCGACGTGAGGCCCGGGGCCATCTCGGCCGTCGGGTGGAAGATCAGGGGAGGCTCGTCCTTGATCCTGGGCCTTGTCCCCTCCTCCGAGACCAGCTTCGGGTACAGGTGGTCGGGCACGGTCTTGCGCCGTTCCGTTTCGATCCGCTCGGCCAGCCGCTTGCGGATATCCTGCAGGACGGCCGGATCGCCCGAACGATCCGCGTAGCGCTGCAGATCGATCTTGTCGTACCAGACGTCGAGGGCCCGCATCGACGCGTAATTGGCCATTCGTTCGCGATACTCGCGCGCCACGTCCGTCGCCACGCGCGCCGCGTCGCTGTCGGGAAGCCGCAGATGCTGCGCCGCGATCACCACGCTCCCGGCCAGGCGCTTGAGGTCCCACTCCCAGGGGGCCGGCAGCGTCTCGTCGAGGTCGTTGATGTCGAAGATGACATTGCGCTCCGGCGTCGCGAAGCCGCCGAAGTTCATCAGGTGGGCATCGCCGCAGGCCTGCACCCGGATCCCGCTGTTCGGCGTGCCGCCGAGGTCCGCGGCCATCAGCGCGGCGGAGCCGCGGTAGAAGGCGAACGGCGACGCGGACATGCGCCCGAAACGGATCGGGACCAGGTTCTCCACGCGGCCCTCGTTGGTCTCGAGGAGGAGCTCGACCGGATCGCGCCGGCCCTTCGGCGCCTTCCAACCGGCATGCGACACGCGCGGCACCTTGTCGCGCAGCGCCTTTCCCTTGGCGCGCCGTTGCTCGACGGATTCGTAGGGCGTCTTCGCTGGATTCGATGGGTCCGCGCGTTCGTTCTTGTTGCTCTTGGCCATATCCGTCCTCCTGGCAATTGATTCTTCCAAGCCGAAGTCTTCAGGGCATCCGCCGCGGGGCCGAACGGACACACCCGGAATGCTAAGAGGACGGCGCCCCTCCGGCTTGAGCCAGATCAAAGCCGCGCCGTCAGGGTCTACCCGTGTCGGCCGGTGGCCGGATTCAATCCGGACGCCCCTCGGTAAGCTGCCGGACGACCGCGTCGCGACCGAAGCGCTCGGTCGCAGCCGCGGCGGGATCGATCCAGTCCGGCAGGTGCAGCAGCAGGTAGACGGCCAGGCCCTCGAGCCGGGGCTCGTAGGTTCGCCGCAGTTGCCGGATGGCCTGCAAGGCGGCCTCGTCGTCACGCCAGTTCGGCAGGATCCGGCGGATGGTGGGGGTGAGAACCCGTAGCGCCTCGTCATCCATCCGGCGGGCGGACACCTGCTGCACCGGCGCCACGCGCAGCGACTCGCTGGCTTCGTCGAGGATGCGCCTCAAGGCCGAGAAGGTGGCGGTGGCCTGGTGACGCCGGGCGTCGTCGGCCCCGGCGATGAGCAGCGTGCACACGTCCAGCACCACCGCCAGGGAGCCCAGCCATGAATGGCCTTCGTGCTGCGAACGGTAGTACGCCAGCATCGGGTAGACGGCGTGGCTCTCGACCAGGTCGCTGGCCCAGATCTCCCAGTCCCTGAGCCAGCGTTCGAGCGCCTCGGGGCTGTCGTGCACATGCCAGCCGAGCAGCGCGGCCGCGGTCGGCGGCGAGCCGGCGCGGGCGGAGAATTCGATCAGCTGAAGATCGCGTCGGGTGAAGTGCTGATAGAGCACCGGCAGATAGCCGATGGTGAGCGCGATGAAGCCGAAGCCGGTGCCGGCTTCGACGATCACCAGCAGCCGCGCCAGCCAGTGGTGCGGCACGTTGTCGCCATAGCCGAGCGTGAAGAAGGCGTCGCCGCTGATGATGATCAGGCCGATCAGCGTGTCGGCGCCGGCTTCGGGCACCAGGCCCTGCAGCGCCCATTGCATCAACCCGAAACCGACGATCATGCTCGCGCCCCACAAGGCGAAGAGCATGACCATCGACAGCGGACCGTAGACCCCGATGAAGTCCTCGCGCCGACGGCCCTCGGGCCAACGGCCGGCGAACCAGGCCCAGACGTCCCAGGTGCACTTGAAGAAATAGCGGTTCAGCCGTACCCGCCGACGCACCGGGCGCGGCAGCAGCACCACTTCGAAGGCATCGATCAGGGTCGCCAGCACCAGGAGGGCGCCGAGCAGCAAGGCGATCAAGGGCATCGAGGACTGTCCGGTGAAGGAAACGCCCATCATGCCTCGTCTGCACCCGGGCCTTCTTTCGCCAGACGGTGCCGAAACCCCGCCGAAGCAAGGCGCCCGCCCGGCGGGCGCCCGCGCGGGCGCTCAGGCGGCTACGAAACTGAGTCGGGCCTCGTGCGGCAGCCCGTCGCGAACAATGGCCCGGGCGTCGTCGTCCGCGAAGTCGAAGAGCGCATCCGGGATCTCTTTTTCCTCGAGCGCGAAGAGAATCTCGATCGCTTCCTGCTGCTCACTGGAAAATGCGCTGGCCTGGCTCAACTGATTGAACTTCGCGGCCGTCTCCTTCGGGGCTAGTGGGTGCAGCTCGAGCAGCTCGAGCACGAGCTTGATCTGCGAAGGCGTGAGGGGCTTGGGCGCGGCGGAACGCTTCATGGCGTCTGATCCTTTGGGTTGGGGCTCGGGACTGTTCCCTGGCCGTGGAATCAGTCTCTTCGCCGATTCTTAAGCGTCGCTGAAATGCGCGTAAAGAACCATGCCGGGTCGTAAAAACTCGGCATCCGTGTGAGGAAAGTCTCGCGCCGCGGCGTCGAGCGGTGTCGTTCCTGCGACATCCGAACCGGAGCGTTCAAGCTCACCCGGCGGCAGCATCTCCGTCATCCGGGGGGTCGCCCTCCGCCGCCCCCCGGTACCAGCGCGGATAGAACGACGCCACCTGCGGCCCATCGGTCGCCAACGCGTGGCAGCCGTCGAGCTGGAAGGGCTTCTGCGTCCCGGACACCGCGAGCTCGGTGCCGGCCAGGGTCTGCAGCACGCCGGTGCCCATGGTGCGCAGCAGTTCCGACATGTGGGTGCAGCCGCGCACGCCGCCGAACAATCGCACCGCGGCGCGGTTGAAGCCGGGGCCGACGCGCAGGCCGATCAGCGCCGCATAGTCGGGCGCGATCGCGCCGCAGATGCCGTCGAAAGGCGCCGAATCGGTGGCGGCCACGGCGTCGACGATCAGCGCGGTGGCATCGACCGTGAGCCGCAGCCACATCGAATGGATCGGCACCCCGCCCTGCCGCTCGCCGCCCGGGAAGCGGAAGTCGTGGGCCCGCACGTCCTCCAGATGGCCTTCGACCTCCCAGAGGCCGTCGGCGCGGCGGAAACCCCGGATCGTGATGGTGCGGCCGTGCACCTCGGTGCGTTCGGCGGAAGATGGCGGCAATGGCATGGCAGGAGCGTCGATGATGCCATCCGCGCGCGACCCGCGTCTTGCGTGCAATGGCTGTGCCGCGACAGCGAGTTGGCGCAAGCCGCGCGCGCGGCCGCTCGCTAAGCTGCCATCTCCAGCGACATTCGATCGACAGCGAGGAGCCAGACCGCCATGACCACACCCCCGAGCGCAGCCAAAACCGTCCGCATCGGAGGGGCCTCGGGCTTCTGGGGCGACAGCATGGTGGCCGCGCCGCAGCTCGTGAAGCTCGGCCGGCTCGACTACCTGGTGTTCGACTTCCTGGCCGAGACCACGATGTCGATCCTGGCCTCCGCGCGCGCCAGGAAACCCGAGCTGGGCTACGCCACCGACTTCGTCGACATCGCGATGAAGTCGGTGCTGGCCGAGGTCAAGCGCCAGGGCATCAAGGTGGTGAGCAATGCCGGCGGCATCAACCCGCACGGCTGCGCCGCCGCGCTGCAGGCGCTGGCCGAAGCCGAGGGCGTGGCGCTGCGCATCGCGGTGGTCGAGGGCGACGACGTCGGCGCGCAGATGCCGCAGCTGCGCGAGGCCGGCACGCGCGACATGTTCACGGGCGAGGCGCTGCCCGAGAAGGTGCTGAGCGCCAACGCCTACCTGGGGGCGCTGCCGATCGCGGCCGCGCTGGCGGCCGGCGCCGAGGTGGTGATCACCGGACGCTGCGTCGACAGCGCGGTCACGCTCGGCCCGCTGATGCATGAATTCGGCTGGACGCCCGACGACCACGACCTGCTGGCCTCGGGCAGCCTCGCGGGCCACATCATCGAATGCGGCTGCCAGGCCACCGGCGGCCTGCACACCGACTGGGAAGACATCCCCGACTGGGCCCACATGGGCTACCCGATCGTCGAGTGCCATGCCGACGGCAGCTTCGTCGTCACCAAGCCCGAGGGCACCGGCGGCAAGGTGATCCGCGCCAACGTGGCCGAGCAGCTGCTCTACGAGATCGGCGACCCGGGCGCCTACCTGCTGCCCGACGTGAGCTGCGATTTTCGCGCAGTGGCGATCGAACAGGCGGGCCCCGACCGCGTGCGCGTGGGCCCGGCGCGCGGACGGGCGCCCTCGCCGAGCTACAAGGTCTCGGCGACGCAGCTCGACGGCTTGCGCTGCGCCGGCAGCATGGTCTTCATCGGCATCGATGCCGAGAAGAAGGCGGTGCGCACGGCCAAGGCGATCATCGAGCGCACCGGCGAGATCCTGCAGCAGATGGGCCTGCCTCCCTTCACCTCGACCTCCTTCGAGGTGATCGGCGCCGAGTGGCTCTACGGCCCGCATTCGCGCACGCGCCAGGTGCGCGAGGTCACGATGCGGGTGGTCGCCAACCATCCGCAGAAGGCAGCGCTGGCAATGTTCGCACGCGAGATCGCGCCCTCGGGCACCTCCTGGGCGCCGGGCACCACCAGTCCCGGCGGCGGACGGCCTGCGGTCTCGCCGCTGATCAAGCCCTTCGCGTTCACGCTGGCCAAGGCCCAGGTCCCGGTGGCCTTCGTGCTCGACGGCGAGCGGCATGCGGTCGCCATCCCGTCAGGTGCCGACGGCGGGCCGGCCGCGCCGATGGCCGATCCTGCGGCCTTCACCGGGGACCACGGCGAGAAGGTCGAGGTCCGGCTGATCGACCTGGCCTGGGCCCGCAGCGGCGACAAGGGAAACATGTCCAACATCGGCCTGGTCGCGCGCCGGCCCGAATGGCTGCCGCTGCTGTGGGACCGGGTCACGCCCGAGTTCGTGCGCGGCTACTTCGCGCACCTGGTGCACGGCAAGGTCGAGCGCTTCCACCTGCCCGGCATCGCGGCCATGAACCTGCTGCTGCACGACGCCCTCGACGGCGGCGGGCCGTCGTCGATGCGCATGGACCCGCTGGGCAAGGGCATGGCGCAGATGCTGCTGGATGCGACGGTGCGGGTGCCGCGCAGCGTGGCGGAGTCAGCTCGACGACACGGCTGAGCGCACCTGTCTCAGGCCGCGGTGCCGGCCTCCGGCCCACCGCCCTCCAGCTTCGTGTACCCGGGGTCGAAGGCATGCACCCGCGCGCTGGGCTTCCGGTTGAACAGCAAGCGCAGCACATCGGGTCGCCGCGTTCAATCGTGCAGCAGCGACTCCATCAACTGGCGCACGATCGCCAGCCCCGGTGCCTCCGTGCGCCGGCGCAGCGTGATCAGCCCGAAACGCGCGGTGCGCTCCATCGGCGGCTTCATCCTGAGCTCGACCAGGTCGGGTGCCGCGGCGCGGATCGCCAGCAGCACCGCATCGGTATGCCGCGCCACCTCGATCAGGCTCGAGACCTCCTCGCACTGCAGCGTCACGCACTGTGACGGATGGGCCTGCGGCCCGTAGGCCTCGATCAGGCTGCGGGCCACCTCGTCGCTCAGCGGCGTCGAGGCGATCGGGTAGCGCTGCACATCTTCGAAGCGCACGCCGTTGCGCTTGCGCGCCAGCGGATGGCCGCGCCGGCACATGAAGACGCCGCGCATCTCGCGCAGCATGCTCACTTCGAGGTCGACACCGGGCGCCAGCGAACGCGCATCGAGCACCAGCGCATCGAGCGTCCGGGCGCGCAGAGCCTGCGTCAGCAGCTCGGTCCCGCCGCGCGCCACGACCACCCGCACCTTCGGATGGTGGGTCGCCATGTGCATCAGCAGCGGCGTCATCAGCATCGCGCCCGGCCCCGAGCCCATGCCGATGCGGATGGCGCCGCCCTGCCCCTGGCGCATCTGCCGGCCGCTGTCGCGCAGCTCGCCCGCCTCGAACACCAATTGCCTCGCACGCACCACCACGTCGCGCCCGAACGGCGTGAGCTCGCTGCGGCGGCCGATGCGGTCGAACAGCGGCATGCCGAGCTCGTCCTCGAGCGCGCGGATGCTGCGGCTGAAGGCCGGCTGGGTGATGCACATCGCCTGCGCGGACTTGCTGAACGAGCCGCTCTCGGCCAACGCGATCAGGTGCCGGAGTTGCACCAGCGTCATGGGACGGCCCTCGAAGATCCATGCATTGAAGTAATCATCTGGCGGACAACAATGCATTGGATGTTCTCATGCGCCACTCCTACGATGCAAGCGCGTCCCCCATGTCGAGGGACGGCCCCACAGCCCATCGTCAGGAACCCCATGAAGCGCTTCTTCCAACGTTCGATCACCGGCCTGCTGCTGCTGGCCGCAGGCGCCGCCTTCGCCCAGTCCTACCCGAGCAAGCCGGTCAACCTGATGGTGCCGTACCCCGCGGGCGGCCCTTCGGATGCCGCCGCGCGCATCTTCACCGTGCCGCTGGGCAAGGAACTGGGGCAACAGGTGATCGTCGAGAACCTCGGCGGCGTCGCCGGCGCGCTGGCCGCGCAAAAGGTGCTGGCGGCGCCCGCCGACGGCTACTACCTGTTCCAGGGCTCGCCCAACGAAGTCATCCTTGCGCCGCTGGCCAACGCCGCCGTGAAGCTCAAGGCCGAGGACTTCCGCCTGGTGCATCCGGTGACCGATGCGGTGATGGTGGTGGTCGCGCGCAAGGAACTCCCCGCCAACAACATCGACGAGTTGATCGCGCTGGCGCGCAAGTCGGGCGACAAGCCGCTGACCTACGGCAGCGTGGGCATCGGCTCGCTCTACCACCTGATCCTCGAGGACGTGCAGCGCCGCACCGGCATCCAGCTGATCCATGCACCCTACAAGGGCAACGCACCGCTGTTGCAGGACATCGGCGGCGGCCAGGTCGATTTCGCGGTGCTGGTGTACAGCGCCGGCATGGGCGCGATGGCCGACCAGGGTCGGCTGAAGGTGATCGGCCAGCTCGGCGCCCAGCGCTCGGAGCTGCTGAAGAACGTGCCCACCGTGAGCGAGGGCAAGGAGCTGAAGGATTTCTCGTTCCAGATCTGGAGCGGCTTCATGGTGCCGAAGAACACGCCGGAAGACGTGGTGCAGCGCTTGCACAAGGCGATCGGCGCCACCTTGAAGGACCCCGGCGTGCGCTCGCAGCTGGCGGCCCAGACGCAGTTGGCGGCGCCGCCGATGTCGCTGGCCGAAGCGGCGAAGTTCTACGAGAACGAGACCGCACGCTACCGTGCGATCGCCAAGTCGATCAACCTGCAACCGCAATAGGCAACAGGAATCCCATGAGCGCACTCCTCGATCAACTGCACAGCCAGGCGGAAGAATTCATCGGCCTGCGACGCGACATCCACCACCACCCCGAGCTCGCCTTCGACGAGCACCGCACCGCGGCACTGGTGGCCGAGAAGCTGCAGGCCTGGGGCTACGAGGTCGAGCGCGGACTCGGCGGCACCGGCGTGGTGGGCCGGCTGGTGCGCGGCAGCGGCCGGCGCCGGCTGGGCCTGCGCGCCGACATGGACGCGTTGCCGATCGACGAGGCCACCGGCCTCGGCTACGCCAGCTGCAACGCCGGCGTGATGCATGCGTGCGGCCACGACGGCCACACCGCGATGCTGCTGGCCGCCGCCCGGCATCTGGCCGAGCGGGGCCGCTTCTCGGGCACGCTGAACCTGATCTTCCAGCCGGCCGAGGAAGGCGGCGGCGGGGCGCTGCGGATGATGAACGACGGGCTGTTCGACAAGTACCCGTGCGATGCGATCTTCGCGATGCACAACATGCCGGGCATGCCGCAAGGGCGCCTGGTGCTGCGCGAAGGCCCTGCGATGGCCTCCTCCGACTACGCCACGGTCACCCTCACCGGGGTCGGCGGCCACGGCGCCATGCCGCACCGCGCGACCGACCCGGTCGTCGCGGCGGCCAGCATCGTGATGGCGCTGCAGACCGTGGTGTCGCGCAACGTCGACCCACTGCAGATGGCCGTGGTCACGGTCGGCGCGATACACGCCGGCAAGGCCAACAACGTGATCCCTCAGCAGGCGACGCTGGAGATCAGTATCCGCGCGCTCGACCGCGAGGTGCGCGCCACGCTCGAGCGGCGCGTGAAGGCGCTGATCGCCGCCCAGGCCGAGAGCTTCGGTGTCACGGCGCGGATCGACTGGCGGCCGGGCTATGCGGTGCTGGTCAACACGCCCGAGGAGACCGCCTTCGCACGCGAGGTGGCGCTCGAACTGCTCGGCGCCGACAAGGTCACGCTGCAAGGGCCGGCCCTGCCGGGCAGCGAGGACTTCGCCTTCATGCTCGAGAAGCTGCCGGGCAGCTACCTGTTCATCGGCAACGGCGACGGCGACAGTGCCGGCGCCTGCATGGTGCACAACCCGGGCTACGACTTCAACGACGACAACGTGGCGATCGGGTCGGCGTACTGGGCGCTGCTGGCGGAGCGCTTCCTGGCGGCCTGAAGAATAGCGCACCGGTACATCGGCTGATGGCAGGCCATTCTCGCTGACCTTTCGTGCCGGTGCGGCGCGCGGCGCATAATATGCGCCCCTCCATCCGGAAGCGCTGACATGGAACAGTTCGATCAGGCGAAGGTCGTCTCCGTGCTCAACCGGCTACTTGAAGCCGAGCTGGCCGGCGTGGTGCGCTACACGCACTACTCCTTCTTGGTGTTTGGTTTCGGCCGCATTCCCATCGTCTCGTGGCTGCGCGAACAGGCCGACGAATCGCTGCTGCACGCGCAGCAGATCGGCGAGTGGATCACCACGCTCGGCGACTACCCCTCGCTCGCGATCGGGCCACTGCTCGATTCGCACCAGCACGACATCGCCGCCATGCTGCGCGAATCGCTCGACACCGAGGCGCGTGCGCTGGCCCTGTACCGCGAGCTGCTGTCGCACGTGGGAGGCCGCTCGGTGGCGCTGGAGGAGTTCGCGCGGCAGATGATCCACGCCGAGGAGTTGCACGCCGCGGACGTCGACAAGATGCTGCGCAAGCCAGGCAACGTGGCGGCGTTCTCGCCGAAGCCGGTGTCCTGAGCCTTCTGCCGCTCACGGTCGGCAGCATGAATGTTGCACTGGCCCCGCGTCGGAGCCGAAGCAGGCGCGACAAACGAATATCAACCGTGCCGAACAGCAATATGAACTCGCCGAGACCGCCGACCCCGCACGAGTTCGCCGTACTGCGCGTGCTTCGTGCGGATGCTGAACGCCTGCCGCGCACAGCCGCGAGGATGGCTGCGACCTATCTCCCCACCATTCAGGTGCCCGACTCCTGGCGGCCCGTGCTGGCACGAGCGCTCGACGAGCAAGCCGGCAATGCGACATGTCCGCCGCTGGACGAGTTGCATGCCGAGTACGGCAGACTCGGTGCCTGGCTGCCCGCGTCATATCACGGCGATGCCATGGACGCGCGATTCTGGCTAGTGGGTCTGGACGAGCGCGCGGCCGAATACCTGCCCCGACCATCAATCAAACCCTGATCGACGCACCCGCATCGTCATCTCGCGAAACGCCTTCGATATTCCACAAGGCTCACACCCAGTCGACGACCAAACGCCCGCCGAAAGCCGTCCACATTCGCATAGCCCACCGCATCGGCCAGTCGTTTGGCCGGCAAGTCCGACTCCTCGGCCAAGCGACGAGCTGCGTCGATCCTCGCATTCTCGACAAACTCCGCGGGCGTCGTCCCGGTCTCGCTGCGGAAGATCCGCGCGAAGCTCCTTTCGCTCATGCCTGCGCGTGACGCCAGGACGGGCACGGACAGATCGTCCTTCAGATTCGCAAGCACGTAGTCCTGCACCTCGCGCACACCGGAATGCTCGGACGTCTGCGCCGCCAGGTGGGCACTGAACTGGCTCTGGCCGCCGGGACGCTTGAGGAACATCACCAGCTCGCGCGCCACGCGCAGCGCGAGTTCGCGGCCGTGATCCTCTTCCACCATCGCGAGTGCGAGATCCATGCCGGCGGTCACCCCGGCGGAGGTGAAGAGCTTGCCGTCCTTCACATGGATGGCGTCCGCTTCGACGCACGTACGGGGGTATGCCGCCGCGAGGCGGGCAGCGGAATTCCAGTGAGTCGCCACCCGCTTGCCGTCGAGGAGCCCGCTGGCCGCCAGCACGAAGGCGCCGGTGCATACCGAGCCATAGCGTCGCACGGCGCGAGACTGGCGCCGCAGCCAGTCGTGCAACTGGACGTCGCTCGCCATGTCCTCGATGTTGGGGCTGCCCGCGACGAGCAAGGTGTCGATGGACCCGCGATGGGTCGCCACGGTCGCGTCGACGGCCAGGCGCAACCCGCTGCTGGTCTTGAGCATGCCTTCCTCGGTGCCGATCACCTGCACCTGATAGGCACGGGGCTTGCCGAGCTGGCGCGATGCCTCGGCGAATACGTCGGCAGGCCCTGCGACATCAAGCAGTTGGACACGGGGAAATGCGAGTATGGCGATGCGCATGGCTGACAAAGCCCAATGATTGGCAGAAAACGCCGTACGTTGGCAAGGGCGATGACGGAAGTTTGGCAGAAACTAGCAGTCCCTGCAAAAGCTGCCAAAGGAACCTGCTGTGCAAAGCCCGTCCATGAACCCGTCCCTCCCGTTGTATCCGCATGGCGAATCTTCCGTACGCAACCTGCCTGTCAGCCTGTTTGGATCGGTCATGGGCCTCTCTGGGCTGGCCCTTGCCTGGCGACTTGCGCACAGCAGCCTGGGTGCGCCGGCCTTTGTCGGCGAGGCCATCGGAGCGTTCGCTCTGGGCGTCTTCCTGCTTGTCTCTTTGGGCTATCTGGCGAAGCTCGCAAAGCATCCGGAGGCCGTGCATGCAGAGTTTCATCACCCCGTGGCCGGCAACTTCTTCGGCACCATCGTGATCTCGGTTCTCTTGCTGTCCGCCGTCGTCGGGCCGTATCACGCGCCCGCCGCGCGTGCCATCTGGACCGTGGGAGTGCTGGCGACTTTCGCGCTGAGCTTCGTCGTTGTCTCCCGCCTGCTCAGAGGTCAGGTGGAGGCGTCGCACGCCGTGCCGGCCTGGCTGATTCCGGGCGTGGCCACGCTCGACATCGCCGTGACCGGCGGACACATGCCCATGGCTTGGACTGCGGAACTCAATCTGATTGCCGGCGCAGTCGGCGCCGTGCTGGCGCTCGTGCTCTGCGTGATGATCGTCAGCCGGCTTGTGCATCGCGACCCGCTTGCGCCCGCAATGACGCCGTCATTGATGATTCTGGTGGCGCCCTTCGCAGTGGGCTTCCTCGCGTACAGCAGTATCGTTGGCGGCATCGACCGCTTCGCCGCGCTGCTCTTCTACTTCGGGCTGTTCATGTTCGCCGTGGTCGCGCCGAAAGTGTTCCGCCCGAGCATCGAGTTTTCTCCGGCTTGGTGGACGATCGGCTTTCCGATGGCGGCGCTGGCCAACGCAGCGCTGAAGTATGCGCAATTCCGGGCGAGCGGGCCGCTCTGGGTCCTCGCCACAGTGCTGCTGGGCGCGCTGAGCTTGGCGTTGGCGGTTCTTACGGTACGGACGGTGCGGATCGCGCTCAACGGAACGCTGTTCACATGAGCCGGGGTTGCCTTCGCACGCAATCGGCTGCTGGTTTTTCGCATGCAGATGGTGGTGGGTGAACGGCCGGGCCCCGGGCGGCCGTCGGCCTACAGAAGATCCTTCAGCCGCGCCCGCAGCCGGCTGATCGCCTGGCTGTGCAGCTGGCAGACCCGGCTCTGGCTGACTTCGAGGATGGCGCCGATCTCGCGCAGGTTCAGCTCTTCCTCGTAGTACAGGTTCAGCAGCAGCTGGTCGCGCTCGGGCAGGGCCGAGATGGCGTCGATCAGCTGGTGGCGAAAGCCGCTCTCGAGCAGCTGCTCGAGCGGATCGTCGCTGGCACCCTGGCCCTTGCGGGCCTGCTGCGCGTGCAGGTCGAGGAACGGATTCTCCGATTCGCCCTTCGCGAAGTCCTCGACATAGACCAGCTGGCAACCATGGATCTCCTGCAGCAGCGACTGGTAGGCCTCCAGGTCCATCTTCAGTTCCTTCGCGATCTCCCCTTCGGTCGGAGATCGGCCGAGCCGGTGCTCGAGCGCGTGGATCGCCTTCTCGACCGCGCGCGCCGACTGGCGCAGTCCGCGCGAGCCCCAGTCGCTGGCACGCAGCTCGTCGAGCATGGCGCCGCGGATGCGCTGGCTGACGAAGGTCTCGAACTGCGCGCCCTTGTTGTCCTGGTAGCGGCTCGACGCATCGAGCAGGCCCAGCATGCCGGCCTGGATCAGGTCGTCGAGCTCGACGCTCGCCGGCAGCTTGGCGATCATCTGCAGCGCGATGCGTCGCACCAGCGGCTGGTGTTGCGCCAGCAGGTGAGACTTCTCAATGGTGCCCTGTGCGGTGTACACGTGCGGTCCTTTGTTGCTTGACGGTTGATCGGTTCGTTTCGCTCAGGCGACGGCCGTGCTCGGCACCGGCGTCGCCCGAAGGGACGGCAGGTCGATGCGCGGACCGCCCGGCGGCGCCGCGACGGATCGCGGGCCGCGCCCGCGCGCAACGGCCGTGCGCCAGGGCCAGCCGGCCATGTCGACCGCGATGCGGCGGAAATCCACCGCCGCCGGGCTGGCCGGGAAGGCCTCCACCACGGTCTGCCGCAGACGCCGCGCGTCCGCCAGATGTGGATCGGAACGCACCCAGCCGGCCGCCTCGAGCGACACCGCGAGGTAGCGGCTGCCGGTGCTGGCGAGGTTGTGGGTGATCCGTTGCGCCTCCTCGGCGCCGGCCACGCCGTCGACCAGGAAGCGCAGCTGCTTCAGCCCGTGCGCGTAGTGCAGTCTCTTGATGCCCGCATAGGCCGCGGTGATCGACGCCGCGTTCGGCTGCAGCACCAGCAGCAACTCGTCCGCCAGCCGGGCCAGCGGCGACAGCCGGCCCTCGCTGTCGGTCTGGGCGTCGATCAGCACCACGCCGCCGGGACACAGCACCCTCGGATCGATCTCGGCATGCCGATCGCCGAGCGGTGCCGGCAGCACGCCGACGCCGCAGTCGGCGCGGGCGATCGCGCCGTCGCGGGTCAAGCGCCGATCGGCGACATCGGCCAGGTCGCCGAGCGGGTCGATGGCCCAGGCGGCGCAGATCGCCGCCGCCGTGCCGCCGTGCTCATCGAGGACCAGCACGTCCTTGCCCTGATGGACCAGGGCCGCGCCCAGGTTCATGGTGGCGTCCGAGGCGCCACCGCCGGGCCCCATGCCCGCGACGGCGATGACGCGCGTGGGCGTATGCGCCAGCAGGCGCCGCAATCCGTCCGCCTGATCTGCAACCAGCTTGCTCATGCGTCGCTCCTCAACCCTGTTGCGCCAGCACCCTGGGCTGCCGGGTCGGCGCGGTGGACTCGGTGCCGAGCGCTTCGAGCAGCACGAAGAGCTTGCCGACACCCACGAACAGCGCGTTGCCGGTCAGCGGCCTGCTGGAACGCACCGGCCGCCCGGTGAGCTGGTTCAGCAGCATTCGCGTTCGATCGGCCCACTCGCCCTTCGCCTGCAGCAGCCGCCACACGGTGGTGCTCACCTGGCCGGCGACGAGCAGCCGCTTCATCATGTCGGGGTCGCCCAGCTCGCCGATGCCGCCGATCAGTTGCACGCCCTGGCGCAGCAGTCGGAAACAGGGGTCGGCCTCGGCCGCCCAGCCCTGCCATTGCGCGAGTTGCTGCGCGCTCACCGCGTGGCCGAGGTTCGACAGCAGGTAGCTCTGGGCCAGGATCTTCTGGCCGCGCGCATCGAGCACACGCGTGACCACGCAGCGCAGCCGGGGCAGCGCACGCGGGTCGATGGCGGCCGAGGGGCTGATCCTCAGCAGCACCTCGGCCTGCGCCTCGCACTGCAGCGCGGGCTTGCCGCGGAACACCACGGCACGCGCCTCGCCGAACGCCAGCCCGAGCCGGGCCAGCTTGCCCGAGGCCTCGGTCACAGGGTCGATCACCGCGGTCGAGCCGGGTGCCCGCGCCAGCCAGCGCTGGCTCTGGGCCTGCCATTCCACCATCGACTCCAGGCTCGGCAGCCGAGGCAGCACGTGCACCAGCGTGCGGCCGAGCGACTGCTGCCGCAGCCACTGGACCTGGCGCAGACCCGGCCTGCGCCGGGCCTCCATGCCGCCCCCAACGGCCGCCGTCGACAGCCACTGGTTGGGTGCGGCGAGCGGCAGGCCGCTGCGGTCGGACAACAGCAGGCTGCCCTGGCATTCGTAGGCATCGCCGCCTTCGTTCGAGCGCAGGCCGAGCTGTCCCGAAAGGGCCAGCACATGGGCATCGCAGCCGGCGGCAATCTCGCTGCGCGCCTGCGCCATCAGGTCCTCCAGCACCGACTTCTGGCCGATGGCCTCGTCGCCCGCGTTGCGCCAGAGGCGGCGCGCGCCCTCGAATCCGATCTGCGCCCCGGCCAGTGCGCCGGCCGCGGTCGCAAGCTCCTGGGCGTCATGCGCCATGGCGCGGATCAGGTTCTGGTATTGCAAGCGCAGCCGGTCGGTCTCGGCCTGCGCCTGAACGACCTGGGCGGAGGGCGCGGCGCCCGCGGGCTCGTCGGGCATGTCGGCCTCGGCCGGCACGAACAGCGGGTTGTGGCGGCGCGGCTGGAACACGCTGTCGACCAGTTGCGAACGATCGGCCAGCATCAGGTTCTCGGGCACCTTCTGGCCGCTCGAGATGTAGTGCACCGGCAGCCGGTGGCGGATCACGGTGTCGATCAGCGCGCCCGGATGCGTGGCCTCGTCGACCTTGGTGAAGATGCAGCCCGCCAGGTCGTTGCCGCCGCCGCCGTGGCGATAGGCGTGCACCACCTCGTTGAGCGTGTCGCCATGGCTGGTCGCGTTGAGCAGCAGCAGCCGCTTGACCGGCCGGTGGCTGTTGCACAGCATCGCGATCTGGTCCGACACCGAGCGGTCGCGCTGGCTCATGCCGACCGTGTCGATCAGCACCATGTGCTTGTCGCGCAGGTCCTGCAACACCAGGTGCAGGTCGGCCGCGTCCTTCACCGCGAACACCGGCACGTCAAGGATCTGGCCGTAGATGCGCAGCTGCTCGTAGGCGCCGATCCGGTAGCTGTCGGTGGTCACCAGCGCCAGCTTGTCGGCGCCGAAGCGCATCACGCAGCGCGCCGCCAGCTTGGCGGTGGTGGTGGTCTTGCCGACACCGGTCGGGCCCATCAGCGCATAGACCCCCCCCTGCGCGAGCAACGCATCCTCGTCCTCGTGCACCGGCACGGCGCGGATCAACTCGGCGCGGGCGAAGGCCATGCCCTCGGCGTAGCTCTGCCCGGTGGGCAGCTTCTCGAGCATGGCCTTCGACAGCTTGGCGCTGAAGCCCGCGCCAAGAAGCGTGCGCAGCAGCCGGCTACGCACCGGGTCCTGGCGCTGGCGGTCGTTCCAGACCACGCTCGCGAGCTGCTCCTCGAGCATGCCGCGCATCGAGTGGAGTTCGTTCATCACCAGGTCGGTCGGCGCGGCCGGGGCGAGCGGCGCGGCCGGGGCGAGCGGCGCGGCCGCGGCG
>NZ_JBFUHO010000059.1:0-45502 GCF_056402355.1 Variovorax sp. P4_B11 | reverse complement strand
GGCGGGGCCGGGGGCGCGGGCGGTGCGGGCGGTGCCGGCGGCGTCGGGATCACGTCCGAGCGCAGGTACCAGCTCTCGCCCGCGCCGCTGGCATCGGCGGCGTAGAGGCGGTACTCGAAGGCGCCCGCGTCCACATGGCCGCCGCTGAGCGCGAAGGCGTCGCGCGTGGTCTGCGCCGTCGTGGTGGCGCCGTTGAGGGCCGCGATCACCTGGATGCCGCTGCCGCTCGTCTGCCCCCCGAGGCCGCCCAGGTTGGCGATCTGCACCGTGGTATGGCCGCTGGCCGTGGCGGCGGGGCCGTCGAGCACCAGCCGGTCGGACGGGCCGCTGGCATTGAGCGTCGTGCCCAGCTTCAACACGCCGTTGTTGCCGACGTAGGCGCCCGTGACCCGCAGATCGGTCCCCGGCACGGTGCCGACCAGCGACACGGTGCCGTTGTTGGCCAGCGAGGCCACGCTCTGGCTGAAGCCCGCCAAGTCGAGTGTGGCGCCTGCGGCCACGGCATGGGCCGAGGCGGCGCTGAGCGTGTTGGCGGCGCCCGCACGCAGGGTACCGGCGTTGACGCTGGTGGCCCCCGTGTAGGTATTGGCACCGCTGAGGGTCAGGGTGCCGGTGCCGATCTTGGTCAGCGAGCCGCCGGTGGCGGTGACCGGCAGCGAGCTGACAGTGCCGGCAGCGTCCACGACCGCCGGCCCCTCGTCGGAGATGACGCCGCTGATCGCATCGTTCCGGTTCAATGCACCGACCGTCAGGTTCCTGCTGCCCAGGGTCACGTTGCCCGCGCCCGACAGGGAACCGACCGACACGCTGCTGGCCACGCCGTCGGCGAACACGCGGCCGCCGGCGTTGTTTTCCAGCGTGACGCCGCTCAGGTCGGGCGCGTCCATCAGGTAGACCGGGCCCCCGTTGTTGCGAACCACCGCGCTGCCTCCGGCCGCGTCGCGCCGAATGAAGATCCGTCCGCCATTGCTGGTGATCGTGGCGCTGTCCATCGTTGTGCCCTGGGCAAAGTCGAGATAGGAGCCGGCGCCGTTGATCGTCAGTGTCGAGCTGCCCGCGCTGGCACCAGTTCCAACGAAGCCGATGCCGCTGTTGCTGCCGAGCACATTGGTGCTCTGGTGCACCGTGATCACGGAAGACCCGATGTTGGCCGAGGTGAACTGGAGCTCGGCGTTCTCGTAAATGTCGATGGGTCCGCTGCCGAACGAACCGGGGGTGCCGGTCGTGACGTTGAGCCGCCCGGCCGCGGGGGGCGCTCCGGCGACATAAGTGCCCCTGATCGTGGTGCCGCCGCTGTACGTGCTCAGGGCGTCGTTGATCGAAATGCGGATGTCCTCCGACGGCGAGGTGGTACCGGTGTTGACGAGCGAAAGCCGGCCAGTCCCCGAGATGGGGCCGTTCAGTACGTTGGACTTGGTGTTGTTGACGTCGATCGTCCCGCCGCCGGCGCCCAATTGCATGGCGCGCGTGCTCGTGAAGCCGTCGCTGCCGAGGCGCAGCGTGGCGTTGTTCTCGAACGCGATCGCCGCGTTGGTGGCGCTGCTGCCCAGTTGTGCATCGTTGCTGACCTGCAGGGCGCCGCCGCTGAGGGTCGTCACGCCCTCATAGGTGTTCACGCCCGTCAGCGCCAGGGCGCCGGTGCCGGTCTTGGTGATGCCGCCGATGCCGCTGATGCCGCCCGACTGGGTGGCGCTGCCCGTCGCGACATCCAGCATGATCGCGGGCGGCGAAGCCACCAAGGGCGTCGCATAGGTATCGCCATTGGCGTAACTGTGGTCCTGCGCCGCGCTGGAGGACGCCAGGGCGCCGAGGCCGACAAACGCCAATGTGGTCGCCAGCCCGCTGGAACGCTTGCCGCGTGCCGAAGTGATCTCGGAAACGGCCACCCAGGCGCCAAGTGCGTGGTTCCACACACTGCGATATGACTTGTTCATGCTCCTGCAAATCCTCTTCTTGGCCGCGCAGGGGGAGTTCCGGCGCTGGCACTACACTGCCATAAAAGTGTTCATTCTTACATATTGAGTACTTTTGAACTCAATTTTTTACACTTCTGTCGGCAGCCGTGACATCGTTCCAGCGGCGCCAGTCCCCGGAGGTCGCCGCCGCGACCGCGGCCCGCGCACCTCCTTGGCAGAATCCAGCGCCATGGGGACCCTCTATCTCGTGCGCCACGGACAGGCGAGCTTCGGCGCCGCCGACTACGACCAGCTCAGCGATCTGGGCCGCCGCCAGTCGGTGCGGCTGGGCGAGTACTGGCGCGAGCGCGGCATGCGATTCGACGCCGTGATCACCGGGACGCTGAAGCGCCATCGCCAGACCTGGGAGGGCATCGCCGAGGGCTTGGGGCTCGAGGGCGAGGAGGTGCTGCCCTGGCCCGGCCTCAACGAGTACGACAGCGAGGCGATCATTTCCACGATCCATCCCGGCAAGCTCGAGAAGCCCGACTCGCCGGAGATGTACCGTCACCATTTCCGCCTGCTGCGCGAGGGGCTTCGCGCCTGGATGCAGGGCCGCACCGAACCGGCCGGCATGCCGAGCTATGTCGATTTCCTGGCGGGCGTGACGACCGCGCTCGACCACGTGCGCGACAAGCACCACGGCGCGAAGGTGCTGGTGGTGTCGAGCGGTGGGCCGATCAGCACGGCCGTGGGCCATGTGCTGGGCACCAGCCCCGAGACCACGGTCGAGCTGAACCTGCGGATCCGCAACACCGCGGTGACCGAGTTCGCCTTCACGCCGAAGCGCCACATGCTGCTGACCTACAACACGCTGCCGCACCTCGACGGCCCGGCGTACGAAGGCTGGATCACCTATTCCTGACCCCCTGCGCGGGCGGGGTGCCGGCGGCTATTTCGCCAGCTCGCGCAGCCAGGCGGCGCAGTCGGCCGAGGCTTCGACCGGCCCGTCGACCTCGAGCACGGTGTCGCCGCGCTGCAGTTCCACGTGAATGTGGCGGCCGTCCGCGCTGCGGCCGTTGACCAGGCGCGACCACCCGCCGCGGGGCGGTGCCACGCGCAGGTCGGCGCCGTCGCGAGTCTTGCCGCGTGCGCCTGCGCCCGCCTTGGCCCTGAACGCGCTCAGGCTTGCCAGACTCCGTAGCCGGCCTCGCGCAACGCGATGCCGAGCTCGACCTCCATCTCGCGCGCGGCCTCGTAGGGCATCGGGTTGTACATCGCGTACAGCGCCGGCAGCAGTCGCAGGCCGTGGTCGCGCACGAAGCCGTTGGCCTGGATGCCGGCCTTGTGCTTGTCGAAGCGCACATCGGGATCGAGCCCGGTCATGCCGACATAGACGAAGGGCATGCCGAGGCGGTAGTCGGGGTTGGCGCGCCGGAAGCGCGCCACGTTCCAGACCCGGTCATCGAGTTCGACCACGTAGACGTGGTGGTGGTGGCGGCTGCGCGCCTTGCGGACCGGCATGCGCGCGCCCTGCGCAGGGTCAGCCCTTGCGCTTGATCAGGCCGTAGAGGAACAGCAGCACGATGGCGCCGACCACCGAGGCGATGAAGCCGGCGCCCTGGCCCGCCGTGTACCAGCCCATGGCCTGGCCGACGTAGGTCGCGATCAGCGAGCCGGCGATGCCGATCAGGGTGGTGACGATGAAACCGGCCGAGTCGTCGCCGGGTTTGATCGCGCGTGCCACCAGGCCCGCGACGAAGCCGATCAGAATGGTCCAGACGATGCTCATGCGGATCCTTGGTGAGATGGGGGGAGCCGCAAAGACGAAGCGTGCGGCTGTTTTGATGATAGCGGGCCGCGATCGACAGCGCCTGCAGTCCAGCGGCCTGCTGATCGGCACCTGCGAGCGGCACGACGGCTCGATCAAGCTGACGGAAAGAGCGCCGACCGGCCCGCTGGTTGCCGGCTGAGGCCAGGCACGCGGGAGCCGGTTCAGGGCAGCGGCTGCCTATAGGCGGTGTCCAGCGGCAGACGCGACACCTCGGCCAGCAGCGCGGCCAGCTGCGTGGCGCTGGCATCGACCAGCGCCCGGCCTTTTTCCGCGGTCGCGGCGGCGGCATTGCCGGCCGCGCCCTCGGGGTTGTAGTCCTCCATGGCCCAGCCGAGCTTGGCGCTGCGGCCATTGCCGAGAATCGCGTAGTCGGCGGCACGCTGGCGTGAGGTCGAGCCGAAGTCGCGGGCCGCGGCCATCGTGACCTGCCCGGGGGCGAGCGCCAGCATCATCGAGGTTTCCATCTCGCCGGCATGGACGCCGAAGCGGTGCTCGTCGGCGCTGAACTGCGCCCCGGCCGCGCCGAGCGGCAGGTTGAACCAGCTGGCGCTGTAGACGATCAGGCCGTGCGCCGCGCGCAGTTCGCGCGCCACGATGTCCATGGCACCCGAATGCCCGCCATGGGCATTGAAGAGCACCAGCTTGCGCAACCCGGCGCGCGCGACACCGGCGCCGATCTCGCTCCAGAGCCGGATCAGCGTGCCGGAGGACAGCGTCAGCGTGCCGGGAAAGCGGGCGTGCTCGGGGCTCAGGCCGATCTGCTGGGTCGGCAGGAACAGCACCGGCAGCTCGGCCGGCAGCAGCGGCAGCGTGGCGGCGACGATGCCGTCGGCCAGGGTCGAGTCGACCCCCAGCGGCAGGTGCGGGCCGTGCTGCTCGGTGGCCCCGAGCGGCAGCACCGCCACCGTGGCGGCGGGGTCGAGGGCGGCGAAGTCGCGGGTCGTGAGCTGGGACCAGAAGCGGCTGGCAGGGGCGGTCATGCAGTGATCTTAGAGCCTGCCGGGCGCCCGGCGGCAGCCTCGAACTTGCGCCCCAGGAAGTCGACCAGCGCCCGCACCCGCGCCGGCACGAAGCGGCCGCTGGGCAGCAGCGCGTGCAGCGGATAGGGCTCGGTGTCCCAGTCGGGCAGCAGGTGCACCAGGGCACCGTTGGCCACGTCGCGCTGCAGGTCGAGCTCGGACTTCAGGGTGATGCCGCGTCCGGCCAGTGCCCATTCGCGGGCCAGCGAGGCGTCGTCGACCACCCGGTCGCCGTCGATGCGGACCTCGGTCCAGCGGCCGTTGCGACAGAAGCGCCAGAGCCGCTGGCGACGGCCACCGCGGTGGAAGGTCAGGCAGTTGTGCTGCAGCAGGTCCTGCGGCGTCTGCGGCGCCGGATGGCGCCGCAGATAGGCGGGTGATGCGCACAGCGCGGGACGCGAATCGGCGAGCCGCCGCGCCACCAGCCGCGAGTCGGCCAGCGGCCCATAGCGCAGCGCAAGGTCGACCTCGTCGCGCGTGACGTCGAGCGGGCGGTCGCCGACCGAGAGCGCCAACTGCAGGCCCGGGTGCAGGTCGAGGAACTCGTCGAACCAGGGCAGCAGCGTCACCCGCGTGAGATCCGACGGCGCTGCGACCCGCACGGTGCCGACCAGCGCGCCGCGATCGGCCAGCACCAGCGATTCGCCTTCGGCCAGCAGCTCGAAGGCGCGCACCGCGTAGTCGAGCAGGGTCTGGCCCTGCGGCGTCAGGCGCATGGCGCGCGTCGAGCGCTCGAACAGGCGCGCGCCCAGTTGCGCCTCCAGCCGCTTGAGGGTCGCGCTGGCCGCCGCCGGCGTGATGCCGAGCGCCGAAGCGGCCGCGGTGAGCGTGCCGCCCCGGGCGGTGTGCACCAGCACCTGCAGGTCGGCGATATTTTCAATCTTCATTTGAAAGTGAAGCTTCTATTTGCAGTCTTATCAATCCCTGGTTGGGACTCTACATTGCTCCCACTGCAACGATCAAGGAGATCCCATGAAAGCCGTCGGCTACCGCCAGTCCCTGCCCATCGACAACCCCGCCGCGCTCGAGGATCTCGAACTGCCGGCCCCGACGCCCGGCGCCCGCGACCTGCTGGTGCGCGTGAAGGCGATCTCGGTCAACCCGGTCGACACCAAGATGCGCCGCAATGCGCCCCCCGAAGCCGGCCAGGCCAAGGTGCTGGGCTGGGACGCGGTCGGCACGGTCGAAGCGATCGGCCCGGCGGTGACGAAGTTCAAGCCCGGCGACCGGATCTACTACGCCGGCTCGATCGTCCGGCCCGGCGCCAACAGCGAACTGCATGCGGTGGACGAGCGCATCGCCGCGCTGGCGCCCCGAAGCCTCGGCGATGCCGAGGCCGCAGCGCTGCCGCTGACCACGATCACGGCTTACGAACTGCTGTTCGACCGCCTGCGCGTGCCGCAGGGCGGCGGCGCCGGCCAGACCCTGCTGGTGGTCGGCGGCGCGGGCGGCGTGGGCTCGATCCTGATCCAGCTGGCGCGCCAATTGACGCAGCTTCGCGTGATCGCCACCGCCTCGCGCGCCGAAACGCGGGCCTGGTGTCTCGCGCTGGGCGCCCACGCGGTGATCGACCACGCCAAGCCGCTGGCCGGCGAACTGAAGGCCGCGGGCATCGGCGAGGTCGACTTCGTCGCTGGCCTGACCCAGACCGACAAGCACTACGCCCAGATCATCGAGAGCCTCAAGCCCCAGGGCCAGATGGCGGTGATCGACGACCTGCCGGTGCTCGACGCCATGGCGCTGAAGGCCAAGTGCATCTCGCTGCACTGGGAGATGATGTTCACGCGCTCGAAGTTCGAGACACCCGACATGGCCCGCCAGGGCGAATTGCTCGCCGAGGTCGCCGGGCTGGTCGACGCCGGCCGCATCCGCACCACCGCCAATGCCAGCTTCGGCACCCTCAATGCCGCCAACCTGCGCCGCGCCCACGCGCTGATCGAGAGCGGCAAGGCGCAGGGCAAGGTGGTGCTGGAAGGGTTCTGAAGGCGGCCGGCCGCCGCGGGCACTACTGCGGCTTCTTGCGGACCTTCCAAACCGCGTTGCCGACGTCGTCGGCAACCAGCAGGGCGCCGCTCCGGTCGAGGGCGACGCCCACCGGACGGCCCTGCGCCTTGTCGTCGGCGCTCAGGAAGCCGGTCAGGAAATCCACCGGCAACCCGCTGGGCCGGCCGCCGATGAAGGGCACGAACACCACCTTGTAGCCAGCCAGCGGATTGCGGTTCCAGGAGCCGTGCTCGCCGATGAAAGCGCCGCTGGCGAACTCGGGCGGCATGCCGCGCGGGCTCGAGAAGGCGATGCCCAGCGGCGCCCGGTGCGAGCCCAGTGCGTAGTCGGGCACCACCGCCTTGGCCACCCTGTCGGGGCGCTGCGGATTCACTCGCGGGTCGACGTAGCCGCCGAAGTAGCTCCAGGGCCAGCCGTAGAAGGCGCCGTCCTTGACCGAGGTCAGGTAGTCGGGCACCAGGTCGCTGCCGAGTTCGTCGCGCTCGTTGACCACCGCCCACAGCACCTGGGTGTCGGGCTCCCAGGCCATCGCCGTGGGATTGCGCAGCCCGCTCGCGAACAGCCGCTTCTCGCCACGCTTCACGTCGACCTCCCAGATGGCGGCCCGCCCCTCCTCGGCGTCCATGCCGTTCTCGGCCACGTTGCTGTTGGAACCGACGCTGACGTAGAGCTTGGTTCCCTCGCGGTTGGCGACCACATGCTTGGTCCAGTGGTGGTTGATACCCGCCGGCAGGTCGGTCACCTCGACCGGCGTCGCCGTGATCGTGGTCTGGCCCTCGGCATAGGGGACCTTGACCAGCGCATCGGCATTGGCGACGAAGAGCTCGTTTCCCACCAGCACGACGCCGAACGGCGACCTGAGGTTCTGCATGAAGACCTGCCGGAGCTCGGCAACGCCGTCGTTGTCGGCGTCGCGCAGCAGCGTGATCCGGTTGGCGCTCGCCACGCCGGCGCCGGCCCGCTTCTGGATCCATTCGGCAGCCTTGGCCCGGATCCGGGCGCCCAGGCCGCTGCCGCCGTCGCCCCCCTCGGGCTTGGGCGGCGCGTCGCTCTCGACCACCAGCACGTCGCCGTTGGGCAGCGTGTAGACCATGCGCGGGTGGTCCAGCCCGCGGGCCAGCGCCGTCACGGCGAAGCCTTCGGGCGGCGTCGGGCCCGCGGTGTCGGTCCAGCCCACGGCGGGCGCGATGTTGACGGTGGGCAGCAGGCTCTTGCTGGGCGCCGGCAGCCTCGGCGCCGGGCCGGTCTCGGCCTCGAGCGGCAGCCGCGCCGTGTCGCCGCAGGCGGCCAGCAGCAGCACGGCCGCGACCGGCGCGCGCAGCGACAGCCGCAGGGAAATCGGTCGCGTCATGGTGGAAGTCCTTCAGGCGGGCGCCGAATCGATGGCCCCGGGACCGATCATGCCCAGGGCGCGCCGCCGCCCGTTGTCGGCTGGGGGCGCTTTCGGGTGTGAGCCCACCCCGCCCGGCGCGCCGCTACCATCGAGCCATGACCGACGACCTGTTCCGTTCCGATGCCTACCTGCGCGACTGCGAGGCCCTCGTGGTGGGCGTCGACGAGGGCGGCATCCGGCTCGACCGCACCGTCTTCTATCCGATGGGCGGCGGACAGGCCGGCGACAGCGGCCGCCTGCGGCTGGCCGACGGCCGCGAGATCGCGATCGCCGACACCCGCAAGGCGAAGGATGCCGAGGCCAAGCCGACCGACCTGATCCTCCACGTCCCGGCGCCGGGCCAGGAATCCCTGCTGGCCGCGCTGCAAGCCGGCGACCGCGTGACCGCATCGATCGACTGGGAGCGGCGCCACAAGCTGATGCGCTTCCATACCGCCACCCACCTGCTGTGCCACCTGGTGCCGCAGCCGGTCAACGGCTGCTCGATCACGCCCGACTACGCCCGGCTCGACTTCCACATGACCGAGCCGCTCGACAAGGAGGCCCTGACGGCCGGCCTGGCGCGCCTGGTGGCCGAGGCCCACCCGCTGGCGGTCGGCGCCATCAGCGATGTCGAGCTCGACGCCAACCCGGCCCTGGTCAAGAGCATGAGCGTGCAGCCGCCGCGCGGCACCGGCACGGTCCGCACCATCCGCATCGGCGACGGCGCCGGAACCATCGATTTCCAACCCTGCGGCGGCACCCACGTGGCCAACACGCGCGAGATCGGCGCCGTGGTGGTCACCAAGATCGAGAAGAAGAGCGCCAACAGCCGGCGCGTGGTGCTGGGATGGGCCGAATGAGCGTCGCCCGGCCGCCCGAAGGCGCTCGCACCGCAGTACGAAGCACGGAGCTCACCTTTTGAGCCGGGCCGGAACTTCGCCCCGGGGCGCCGCTCGGACTGAAGGCATGTCCTTGCTTTCCCGTTTCCGTTTCGCGGCCATTCTTTGCGCCGGCCTCGCGGCCTGCCTGCCGGCCGCGGCGCAATTGGCGTCCCGCGTCGGCCCCGTGGTCACGACCCCGCACGTGCGGGCCGAACTCGTCGCCCATGCGCCCGACGGCGTTTCGCCCGGGGCGCAAGTCTGGGTCGGCCTGCAGATCGCGCACCAGCCGGGCTGGCACACCTACTGGAAGAACGCCGGCGACTCCGGCCTGCCGACCGAGCTGGCCTGGTCGCTGCCGGCGGGCGTTTCCAGCGGCGACATCGCCTGGCCGATGCCGCGCAAGATCCCGGTCGGCAACCTCGCCAACTACGGCTACGAGCACACGGTGCTGCTGCCGGTGCCGCTCACCGTGGCGCCCGATTTCAAGCCGCAGGCCGCGTCCACGGGCAGCCCGGCGCTCGAAGTCAGGCTCAAGGCCTCGTGGCTGGTGTGCAGCAAGGAGTGCATTCCCGAGGACGGCGAGTTCCAGCTCAAGCTGCCGCTGCAGGGCTCGACGGCGCTCCACAAGGAGGATTTCGACGCCGCCTTCGCGGCCCAGCCGGCGGCGCTGGCGCAGCCCGGGCGGATCACCGTCGAGGGCGACAGGCTGCAGGTGCGCCTCGAAGGCCTGCCCGCCGCGGCGCAGGGCAAGACCTTGGAGTTCTTCCCCGAAACCGCCGAAGTGATCCGTACCGCCGCCGTGCAGGGCAGCGACTGGACCCAGGCCTGGCAGGGCGATGCCTGGACCGCCAGCGTGCCGCTGGCCGAACAGCGCAGCGCCAGCCCCTCCGTGATGCCGGTAGTGGTGGCGCTCGCCGAGGCCGACCGGCAGCCTGGCCAACCGGTCGCCTGGCGTGCCGAGCCGCCGGTGGCCGGCGCCTGGCCGACCATCGCAGCCCCGGCCCAGGTGTCGCCGGCGCTCAAGGCCGCGCTGGCAGCCAACGCCGGCACCGCCCCCCCGCCGCAGCCATCGGTCGGCTTCTTCGCCGCCTTGCTGGGCGCTCTGATCGGCGGCCTGCTGCTGAACCTGATGCCCTGCGTGTTCCCGGTGCTGGCGATCAAGGTGCTGGGTTTCACGCGCCACGCCGACGACCGCCGCGCCCACCGGCTGGCCGCCCTGGCCTACACCGGCGGCGTCATCCTGTCCTTCCTGGCCCTGGGCGGCGCGATGCTGGCGCTGCGGTCGGCCGGCGCCCAGCTCGGCTGGGGCTTTCAGCTGCAATCGCCCGTGGTGGTGGCAGCCCTGGCGGCCCTGTTCACGCTGATCGGCCTCAACCTGGGCGGCGTGTTCGAGTTCGGCCGCATGGCACCGGCCTCGCTCGGCGCCGTGCAGGCGCGCCATCCGCTGGCCAACGACTTCCTGTCGGGTGTTCTTGCGGTGGTGGTCGCGTCGCCCTGCACCGCACCGTTCATGGGGGCCTCGCTGGGCCTGGCGATTGGCCTGCCCGCCAGCCAGGCGCTGCTGATGTTCGCGGTGCTCGGCTTCGGCCTCGCCCTGCCCTACCTGGCGGCCGGCTTCGTGCCGGCCGTGGCGCGCCTGCTGCCCAGGCCCGGCGCCTGGATGAACACCCTGCGGCGCCTGCTCGCGTTCCCGATGTTCGCCACCGTGGCCTGGTTGGTCTGGGTGCTGGGCCAGCAGAGCGGGATCGACGGCGCCGGCGCCCTGCTGGGGCTGCTGGTCTGCCTGGCGGCGATCGCCTGGAGCCTGACGCTGCGCGGCCGTACCCGGCTGGTGCTCGCCAGCCTGACGGTCGCCCTTACCGCGGTGCTGGCGGGCGCCATCGGCGGCCATGTGCTGCGACCGGCGGAGCCCGTCGCCACGGCGGCGGTGGGGCCGCACTGGCAGCGGTGGTCGGCCGAGCGCGCGAACGCACTGCTGGCGGCCGGCCAGCCGGTGTTCGTCGACTTCACGGCCGCCTGGTGCGTGACCTGCCAGTACAACAAGCGCAGCACGCTGGCCGACGCCGAGGTGATGGCCGAATTCGATGCCCGCAAGGTGGCGCTGCTGCGCGCCGACTGGACCCGGCGCGACCCGGCCATCACCGAAGCGCTGACCGCGCTGGGGCGCAGCGGCGTGCCGGTCTACCTGCTGCAGGCGCCTGGCAAGCCACCCGTGGTGCTGACCGAAATCCTCGGCAAGAATGAGCTGCGGGAGGCACTGGCACGGCTTTGACCCCGCCCCTAACGGCTTGTCACACGGACATGAAGAATCCGTTCTAAGCTGTCGCGGTTGTTGAGTATTTATCCAAAGGAGTCCAAGCCGACCATGTCCACATCGTCCTCTTCAGGCTCACGTTCCTACCGTGCGGCGCGCGATGCCCGCGCCGCCCTCAGCCGCGCCTCCCGGCGCGCCATCATGACCGCAGCGGTGGCGCTGGGCGCCACCTTCCTGATGAACGCGCAGGCCGCCGCCGCGCCCGCAGTCGGCCAGCCGGCGCCGGATTTCGTCGCCGTCGACACCGCCGGCGCGCAGCACCGCCTGTCGGATTTCGCCGGCAAGTTCGTGGTGCTCGAATGGACCAACCCGGGCTGCCCCTTCGTCGGCAAGCACTACGGCAGCGGCAACATGCCCGCAACCCAGAAGGCCGCCACCGCCAAGGGCGTGGTCTGGCTGGCCATCAACTCGACCGAGCGCGGCCACGGCGACTACCTGAAGCCGGCGGCGCTGGCAGCCTGGATGAAGGCGCAATCCGGCGCGCCCACCGCGGTGCTGATGGACGAGGACGGCGTCATCGGCCGCGCCTACGGGGCCCGCACCACGCCCCACATCTTCATCGTCGACCCCAAGGGCACGCTGGTCTACGCCGGCGGCATCGACAGCATCCCCTCGGCCCGCGCCGAGGACATCAAGACCGCCACCAACTACGTCAACCAGGCGCTCGGCGAAGCCTTTGGCGGCAAGGCGATCAGCGCCGCGGCCACCCGCCCGTACGGCTGCTCGATCAAGTACAAGACTTGAGGCCGGCCGGGGCGGGGTGGCCCCTGCGACAATCGCAGGATGCCATTCGCCCCCCTGAAGAACGACACCTTCCTGCGCGCCTGCTGGCGCCAGGCCACCGACCACACGCCCGTCTGGCTGATGCGCCAGGCCGGGCGCTATCTGCCCGAGTACCTGGCGACCCGCGCCAAGGCCGGCAGCTTCATGGGCCTGGCCACCAACGTCGACTTCGCGACCGAGGTCACGCTGCAGCCGCTGGAGCGCTTCCCGCTCGATGCCGCGATCCTCTTCTCCGACATCCTGACGGTGCCCGACGCGATGGGGCTGGGCCTCTCGTTCGAGGCCGGCGAAGGCCCGCGCTTCGCCCGGCCGGTGCGCGACGAAGCCGGCATCGCGGCCCTGGCCGTGCCCGACATGGACAAGCTGCGCTACGTGTTCGACGCCGTGGCGTCGATTCGCCGCGCGCTCGACGGCCGGGTGCCGCTGATCGGCTTCTCGGGCAGCCCGTGGACGCTGGCCTGCTACATGGTCGAGGGCGCAGGATCGAGCGACTACCGGCAGGTGAAGACGCTGCTCTACAGCCGTCCCGACCTGATGCACCGGCTGCTGGCGGTCAATGCCGATGCCGTGGCCGCCTACCTCAACGCGCAGATCGACGCCGGCGCCCAGGCCGTGATGGTGTTCGACAGCTGGGGCGGTGTCCTGGCCGATGGCGCCTTCCAGGCCTTCAGCCTGGCCTACACCCAGCGCGTGCTGTCGCAGCTGAAGCGCGACGGCGCCGATGGCAGGCCGGTGCCCCGCATCGTCTTCACCAAGGGCGGCGGACTCTGGCTCGAGGAGATGCAGCCGCTGGACTGCGAGGTGCTCGGGCTGGACTGGACCGTCAACCTCGGCCGCGCGCGCGCGCTCGTCGGCGAAGGACCGCGCGGCAAGGCACTGCAGGGCAACATCGACCCCAACGTGCTGTTCGCGCAGCCGCGGCAGATCGAGGACGAAGTCGCCAAGGTGCTGCAAAGCTTCGGCCGGCCGCACACCGACCCCGCCAGCACCGGACCGACGCACATCTTCAACCTCGGTCACGGCATCAGCCAGTTCACGCCGCCGGCGCATGTCGCTGCGCTCGTGAATGCGGTGCATTCGCGGTCACGCATGCTGCGTGATTGAGCGTTCTGTTATGAGTTGTAAGTGCCCCAGAACGCCTCGCAGGCGTTTGTCAAGCGCCAAAAGCGTAAGGAGGGACTGACTTATGCACAAAACGACTGCTGCGGTGCGCAAAACCTTCTGACCTTTGTCAACGCTTGCTCCTAAAGCGATAGCGAAGCTAAGTTGTTGATTCATATAGGATTTGAACTTTGCTTTTTTTGCGGGCATTCCAGCGGGAGCCTTGATTTTCAAGGGCTGGCGACGTGTCGAGCCCTGATATCAACAAAGTTATCCACAGAAACTCTGGATGTCCCGCAAAGCGCTGAAAAATCAACGACTTAAGCCGTTTTGCTCCACTTCTCTTTAACAAACCTGCCTAGTGGGAAGCTGCCTTGACTTGGTGCATCGACGTCGCCGTACAGACTCCGGCGCACAGTGCACTAGGGGATGTACTTAGCTACAAAAGCCCCGCCACTGTGGCGCCGGGCGCACTGGTACGGGTGCCTTTGGGCCGCCGCGAGGTGCTGGGAGTCGCCTGGGCGGCCCGCGGCCCGGACGACGTCGCGCCGTCGGCCATGGAACTCAAGTCCTTGGCCGGTGTGCTGGACGCCTTGCCGCCGCTGGGCGAGGCCTGGCGCGACCTGGTCGCCTTCGCGGCCCGCTACTACCAGCGCTCGCTCGGCGAGATCGCGCTGGCCGCCCTGCCGCCGCAGCTGCGGGACCTGAGCGCGGTCCAGCTGGCGCGACGGCTCAAGCGCCAGGGCGGCCCTGCGGCGCGCACCGGCGGCGCGGACACCGTGGCGCCCGCGGTGGCGCTCACCGCCGAGCAGACCGCCGCGCTGGCCCGCTTCGAGGCCGAGCCCGGCCCCTTCCTGCTGTTCGGCAGCACCGGCAGCGGCAAGACCGAGGTCTATTTGCGCAGCGTGGCGGCATTGCTCGAGCGCGAGCCCGATGCGCAGGCGCTGGTGATGGTGCCCGAGATCAACCTGACGCCGCAGCTCGAAGCCCGCTTCAAGGCGCGCTTCGGCGCCGATGCGGTGGTCTCGCTGCACAGCGGCATGACCAACCCGCAGCGGCTCGCGAGCTGGCTGGCGGCGCACGGCGGCGCGGCGCGCATCGTGCTCGGCACCCGGATGGCGGTATTCGCCTCGATGCCGGCACTGCGGCTGATCGTGGTCGACGAGGAGCACGACCCCAGCTACAAGCAACAGGAGGGCGCGCGCTACTCGGCCCGCGACCTGGCGGTGTGGCGCGGCCGGCGCGAGGGCGCCAAGGTGATCCTCGGCTCGGCCACGCCCTCGCTCGAGAGTTGGCACCGCAGCCGGCCGGCGGAGGGCACGGATGCCGGCGGCAGCTACCTGCGGCTGGCGATGCCCTCGCGCGTGGGCGCCGGCGCGCTGCCCGCGGTGCGGCTGGTCGACATGAACCTGCAGCCGCCGAAGACCGTGCTGTCCGGCGCGCTGCTCGAGGCCATCGGCCAGCGCATCGCGCGCGGCGAGCAGAGCATGGTGTTCCTGAACCGGCGCGGCTACGCGCCGGTGCTCGCCTGCGGCGACTGCGGCTGGAAGAGCGAATGCCCGCATTGCAGCGCCTACCGCGTGTTCCACAAGATCGACCGCACCCTGCGCTGCCACCACTGCGGCTTCACCGAGCGCGTGCCGCGCGCCTGCCCGGCCTGCGGCAACCCCGACATCGCGCCGGTCGGCCGCGGCACCGAGCGCCTGGAGGAGCACCTGGGCGAACTGTTCGCCGCGGTCCGGAGGCCCGACGGCAGCGCGGTGCGCATCGCCCGCATCGACGCCGACAGCACCCGCAAGCAGGGGGCGCTCGAATCGCAGCTCGCCGCCGTGCACGCTGGCGAGGTCGACGTGCTGGTGGGCACGCAGATGATCGCCAAGGGCCACGATTTCCGCCGCATCACGCTGGTCGCGGCCGTCAACCCGGACGGCGCGCTGTTCTCGAGCGACTTCCGCGCGCCCGAGCGGCTGTTCGGCCTGCTGATGCAGTCGGCGGGCCGCGCCGGCCGCGATGCCGCCTACCTGACGGCGCAGGAAGCCACCGCCGAGATGTGGATCCAGACCCACCATCCGCAGCACCCGCTGTTCGCGGCGCTGCGGCGACACGACTACGCGGCCTTCGCCGAGGGAGAACTGAAGGAGCGCGCGCCCGCCGGCATGCCGCCCTTCGCCTTCCAGGCGCTGCTGCGGGCCGATGCGCGCACCCAGGAAGCCGCGCAGGCCTTTCTCAACGCCGCCAGTGCCGCGGCCGACGCGCTGCCGGGCGCCGACCGGGTCACGCGCTATCCGGCGGTGCCGCTGACGATCCAGCGGGTGGCGAACGTGGAGCGGGCGCAGATGCTGATCGAGAGCGGTTCTCGCGCGGCCTTGCAGCGGCTGCTGGCGCAATGGCAGCCGCTGCTGCACGAGCTGCGCCGCCAGCCCGAGGGCAAGGGCGTGATCCGCTGGCTGGTCGATGTGGATCCGCAGAGCATCTGAGCCCCGCAGCGGCGTCAGAGCAGGCCGACCGGCTCCTTGCCCATCTCCACGTATTGAAGGCCGGACCGGCGACGTCGCACGGTCACGGGAAGCAGAAAGATCAGCGGACTCGGCAAGATCGCCGCCAAGGCGGCGCCGGTCCCGAGCAAACCGGCGAACCACAGCCAGCCGATGCCGGCCAGCCATGCCATCCAAAGCACCCCGCGTGTCAAAGTCGTCATGCCACTCTCCCGGTCCAGGAAGCCACTGTAGCAGCGCTTCTGAATACCGAAGAATTAGTCGAAAGCAATATTGCACGAAATCCGGATCTGAAACGACCGGCGGCAGGAAATACTCTGCAACAACGGTTGACTCTGCGCCGGCGAGCTGGACAAGCTATGGACGCGGCAGGGCTCACTCCGGGCTCCTGCGAAAGGCTCATCCGGTGAAGACGCTCTTGAGGATCTTGTGCTCCGTTGCCCTCAGCGGCATGGTCGCCAGCGTGCCGGCAGCCACCCTGGAGCTCGAGGGCAACCGCCTGCTGGTCAGCGGCATGCTCGACGGCAGTGCGTTCAAGGAGTTCGAATCGCAGCTGGCCAGCGGCCGGGTTCGCACCGTGGTCTTCGAGAACGCGTTGGGCGGCTCGGCCGAGATTGCCGGCGACTACGCGCATGCGATCCGGGCCGCCGGCGTCAACACCGAGGCCAAGGGCCAGTGCCAGGCTGCCTGCGCCTTTGCCTTCCTGGCGGGCAAGGAACATCGCTTCGGCCGCGGCTTCCAGGTCAACGCGCTGCTGATCCCGGTGGCCAGCCGGCCCCGCCCCGGCGAACTCGCCAGCCGCTGGAGCGGCGAGGACGCCCAGCGGATGCTGGCGGAGTTCATCGCCCCGGCCGGCGAACCGGCGGCCGCGGCAGCGGCCGAGCCGGCCGCCAAGGACCGGTGGCAGCCGAACCAGGGGGTGCTGTTCACCTCGTCGCCGACCCTGTTCGGGAAGGTCTACAACACCTTCTATTGCGACGGCACCCAGGGACGCGACCTGTCACGTTGCGAGTTGCTGTCCGACGCCGATCCGTACAAGCTGGGCGTCCTCACGCCCTGACCCAGGCCGCGGCCAAGGGGAAGCGGAAGAAGGCCAGGGCTGTGGTCCGCAGGATGAGGCGGGCGATGCGCCCAGCCGCATAGCCTCCGGCTATCAGGGCGAAGAAGGCAACGGCAACGACGAAGATCTGCAGCACGCAGCGATTGTGCTTGGCGCCGCCGGCCATCCCGGCCCGCGGGCGCCCTAGCACACTCCGGCGACCCGGCGCGCGCGGTGCCCCCCGTATCATTGCCCGTTTGCGCCTTCCGTTCCCGCACCTCCATGTCTTCCGGTCTCAATCTCGCGCAACAAGAAGCCGTCAACTACATGCACGGCCCCTGTCTGGTCCTCGCCGGCGCCGGCTCGGGCAAGACGCGCGTGATCACGCACAAGATCGCGCGCCTGATCCAGGCCGGCCTCGAACCCAAGCGGATCGCGGCCATCACCTTCACCAACAAGGCGGCCTCCGAGATGCGCGAGCGCGCCAAGGGCCTGATCGGGCGCGACGCCAGGCACGTGGTGGTCTGCACCTTCCACGCTTTAGGCGTGCGCATGATGCGCGAGGACGGCGCGGTGCTGGGGCTGAAGCCGGCCTTCAGCATCCTCGACAGCGACGACGTGACGAAGATCCTCAAGGATGCCGGCGGCACCACCGATGCCGCCACCGCGCGGATCTGGCAGTGGACCATCAGCAAGTGGAAGAACATGGGCCTGAACGCGGCCCAGGCCGAGGCGCTGGCGGCCGACGACAACGAACGGATCACGGCGCGCATCATGGCGCGCTATGAAGAACGGCTGGCCGCCTACCAGAGCGTCGACTTCGACGACCTGATCGGCATGCCGCTCAAGCTGCTGCAGCAGCACGACGCGGTGCGCGCCAAGTGGCAGGCGGCGCTCGGCCACGTGCTGGTCGACGAGTACCAGGACACCAACGCCACCCAGTACGAGGTGCTCAAGGCGCTGGTCGGCGAGCGCGGCCGCTTCACGGCGGTGGGCGACGACGACCAGTCGATCTACGGCTGGCGCGGCGCGACGCTCGACAACCTCAAGAAGCTGCCGGTCGACTACCCGACCCTCAAGGTCATCAAGCTGGAGCAGAACTACCGCAGCACCAGCGCGATCCTGCGCGCCGCCAACAACGTGATCGGGCCGAACCCCAAGCTGTTCCCGAAGACGCTGTTCAGCGAACTCGGCGAGGGCGAGCCGGTGCGCATCGTCGACGCCGACAGCGAGGCCCACGAGGCCGAGCGCACGGTGGCGCGCATCCAGAGCCTGCGCGCCGGCGACGCCACCGCGCAGGGCCCGCAGCACAAGGAGTTCCGCGACTTCGCGATCCTCTACCGCGCCAACCACCAGGCCCGGGTGTTCGAACAGGCGCTGCGCAAGGCGCAGATTCCGTACAAGGTCTCGGGCGGCCAGAGCTTCTTCGACCGGGCGGAAATCAAGGACCTGTGCGGCTGGTTCCGGCTGTGGGTCAACAACGACGACGACCCGGCCTTCCTGCGCGCCGTGACCACGCCCAAGCGCGGCGTCGGCCACACCACGCTGGCCAGTCTCGGCACCTTCGCGAGCCAGTACAAGCTGAGCCTGTTCGAGGCGCTGTTCAGCCCGTCTCTGCCGAGCGTGATGCCCAAGCGCGCGCAAGAGGGCCTGCACGAGTTCGGCCGCTACATCAACGACCTCGAATACCGGGCCCGCCGCACCCTGGGCGCCGAGGACGCGCGCGCCTTCCTGGCCGAGTGGCTCAAGGAGATCGACTACGAGAAGCACCTCTACGACGGCGAGGACAGCGAGCAGGCCGCGGCCAGCCGCTGGACCAACGTGATGGAGTTCTGCGACTGGATGTCGCAGCGCTGCGGCGGCCAGATCGACGACGCCTCGGGCGCCACGGTCGAGAGCGAGCGCAAGAGCCTGCTCGAAGTCGCGCAGACGATCTCGCTGCTGTCGACCATCAGCGAGCGCGAGCAGGACCAGAACGTGGTCACGCTGTCGACGCTGCATGCCTCCAAGGGCCTCGAGTGGCCGCACGTGATGCTGGTCGGCGTGACCGAGGGGCTGCTGCCCTTCAAGCTCGACGACGACGGCGGCCGGCAGGAGAAGATCAGCGACGACACGCTGACGCGGCTGCAGGAAGAGCGCCGGCTGATGTACGTGGGCATCACGCGGGCCCAGCGCAGCCTGGCCGTGAGCTGGACCAAGCGGCGCAAGAAGGGCCGCGAGATGGTCGCCGCGCAGCCGAGCCGATTCATCGCCGAGATGGCGCTCGACAAGAAGACCGCCAAGGAAGACCCGCGCGAGAAACTCAAGGCGCTGCGCGCCGAGTTCGCGCGCAAGGTGCAGGACAACGCGGCCGCCGCCGCTGCGGCCGCCTCGGCGCCATGAAGTGGCTGCGGACGGCCTGGCTGGCCGCCGGCTGCATCGCAGCGGCCGCCGCCGCCCAGGACGCCCCCAAGGGCGCGCCGGCGCCCAGCGCCGCGGCCTGCCCCGCCAGCGCTTCGGAGCTGCCGCTCGCGGCGCTGTTCGGCACCTGGGAAGCGCGCATCGACGGCCAAAAGAGCGTCGCCAAAGTCAAGCTCGACCCACATCCCGACTACGCCGGCGTGCGCGGCACGATCAGCCGGGACGGCGACGGCGCTCCCGCCACCGTCTCCCAGCTGGCGGGTGACATCGACGACGACGGCATGCTGAGCCTCGACGAATCGCTGGACGGCCGCGCCATCAGCGGCGTCTGGCTGGGCGCGCTGCAGCCGGCGTCGTGCGGCCGGGAGTTCAAGGGCATCTGGCGCGATGCCGCGAGCGACAGCACCCATCCCTTCGTACTGAACAAGACTGGCAATTCGGCAACCGATCGATGAATCAACGCATTCTGTTTTTCACCGCTCTCTTCGCCGGAATCGGCGCCACCGCGGTGCAAGCCCAGGCGGTGGACAAGCCGCCCAGCCCCCTGGCCGAATCTCAACTGACCTGGCAGCAGTGCCAGCGCCTCGCGGGCGGCGACAACAAGGAGGCGCGGCTGGCCTGCTTCGATCGCTGGGCCCAGCAGCAGACCCTGCCGGCCGCGGCGGTGCCGCCGGCGCCGCCGGTGCTGGCCGAGACGCAGCCGCCCGTGGACGACACCGTGCCGGCCACGCGCGTGATCACCCTCACCACCGAGGACGGCTGCCGCGACCGCCAGTACTCGCCGCTGTCGCGCTTCTGGGAACTCGAGGCCGGCAGCAACTGCGGCACGCTCGGCTTCCGCGGCTACCGGCCGCTCAGCGTCGGTGTCGGCGTGGCGGCCAGGGACCCCGAAACCCCGACGTCGCCGGCGCCCAACCACACCGGCGTCGACCGGCCCTACCAGTCCCAGGACATGCGCATCGGCCTGTCGGTGCGCACCAAGCTCGCGCAGGGCCTGCTCACCGGGGACGACCCGAGCAAGAAGGACGGCCTCTGGTTCGCCTACTCGCAGGCCTCGACCTGGCAGGTGTTCAACGAAGATCTCTCGCGCCCCTTCCGCACCACCGACCACGAACCCGAGCTGATCTACAGCTACCCGACCGATTTCAAGCTCGGCGGCGGCTGGCGCATGCGCTACACCGGCCTGGGCCTGGTGCACCAGTCGAACGGCCAGGACCTGCCGTATTCGCGCAGCTGGAACCGGGTCTACCTGATGGGCGGCGCCGAGCTCGGCGACAAGTTCGTCGTCACCGGCCGGGTCTGGAGCCGAATCTCCGAGAACTCCGCGGACGACGACAACCCCGACATCACCAAGTACCTGGGCCACGCCGAAGTGCGGGCCGCCTGGCAGGTCGACCGTCTGAACCAGGTCGGCGTCCTGGTTCGCGGCGGCAAGGGCGCGGTCCGGCTCGAGTGGCTCAAGGCGATCGGCGACCCGGTCAAGAGCAACCTGCGCTTCCAGGCCCAGCTCTTCTATGGCTATGGCGACACGCTGGTCGACTACAACCGCAAGCGCACCGTGTTCAACGTGGGGTTGGCGCTGGTCGACTTCTGATCGGGGGCGGGCGCGGCCGCGACGACAATGCCGCCATGACGCCCACATTGCCGACCCTGTCGCTGCTCGAAACCCGTGTGCTGGGCGTGCTTGCCGAGAAGCAGCGCACCGTGCCCGACAGCTATCCGCTGACACTCAATGCGCTGGTCGCCGGCTGCAACCAGAAGACCAGCCGCAACCCGATCCTGGAGGTGACGGATGCCGAGGCGCAGGCGGCGCTTGACAGCCTCAAGGGCTACAGCCTGGTGTCGGAGACCAGCGGCGGGCGGAGCTTCCGCTACGCCCACAACATCGACGGCGTGCTGCGCATCCCCTCGCAGTCGATCATCCTGCTGACCGTGCTGATGCTGCGCGGCCCGCAGACCGCGGGCGAACTGCGCATCGCCTGCGACCGGATGCACAACTTCGCCGACATCTCGGCGGTGGAGGGGTTTCTCGACGAGATGGCGCAACGGCCGGCGGGTGCGCTGGTCGTGAAGCTGGCGCGGCTGCCGGGTGCGCGTGAAAGCCGCTGGGCGCATTTGCTGAGTGGAGCGCCGGCCGAGGATGCGGGCGGTGGTGCCTCTGCAGGGCCGGCGGCGGGCGCAGACGTGTCGCTGGGCGAAGTCGCGGCGCTGAAGGCCAACGTGGCGCGGCTGGAGGCCGAGGTCGCGGGGCTGAAGGACCTGGTGGCGCGGATCTGTTCCGAATTGGGGATCGAGGCCGGAGGCCGGTGAGTTCATCGCGAACCCGGCGGTAGCGGTAGCCGTCAAGGCTGAGCCGAGAGGCAGCCGGGCTCGCGCGGGGCGCCGAGCCGCCATCGGCCGGGATTCGAGAGTCCACCGCGCCATCGCGGAGGCGTCCTCGGCCTCGCTGATGCTGAAGCCAGTGCCGTTCGCCACGGAGTGCCAGCGCCCGAGCAACCAGGTCCGACTTCGGCGCTTCCTGATCGCGGCTCATCGGGCAAAGCAGGATCGCGCCTCAGTGCCCGACAGCACGGCTGCGAGAAGACGGGGGACTATAGGCACCGTACGTGTTTCGCCGAAAACATGTATGATGCACATCATGCGAAACACGAAGCACAACGTCAGAGCAGCGGCCAAGGAAGCCTCGCACGAGCGCATCGTGTCCGTCGCTGCGCGGGCGATCCGTCGTAGCGGCTACGACGGTACCGGAGTCGCCGACATCATGAAGGAGGCTGGCCTGACCCATGGCGCCTTCTACGCCCATTTCACGTCGCGCGAGGCCATGTTGGCAGAAGCAGCGAATCGGGCGTGCGCCGAGTCAGCCGCCGTCGCGGCGAACGTTGTTGCCAGCGTGCCGGCCGAGCAGGCTTTGGCATCCATGCTTCGCGCCTATCTCTCGAGGGAGCACCTGGAGCATGCGGAGAGGGGATGCCCCCTGGCCGCGCTGGGCTCGGAGACGCCTCGCCAGGCACCCGAAGTCCGCCGAGCGACCACCCGGCATGTCAAGGAAATGATTGATCTTGTCGCCCGTCAGTCGCCTGACTGGGGGCAGCCCGGTGCCCACGAACGCGCACTCGTGACCGTCGCCACCATGGTGGGCACATTGCTGTTGGCCCGTGCAGTCGACGAGCCCGCGCTCTCGGACAGCCTGTGCGAGGCCGCACTGAAGCACCTGGCCCCCGCCTGAATCCACTGAGACACGCTGCCTGTTCGCTCGCCTAGAAATATGATGATCATCATTCCAAATGGACATGACGCCCTTCAAACGCGCCTTTGTCCTTCTGTTTGGCAGCGCACCCCGCATGCCGACGCGTCCCGAATCCCTCACGCCGATGGAGAAACGTCATGAACTTGAACCACAAGGTTGCCCTTGTGACGGGGGCCTCCTCGGGCATCGGCGAAGCGACCGCGCAGCGGTTTGCGAAGGCCGGCTACAAGGTATATGGCACCAGCAGACGCGGAGGCCAGGCAGGCCAACGATCGTTCGAGATGTTGCCCCTTGATGTGACCAGGGACGAGTCGGTCGAAGCTGCGGTCCGGCAGGTCATGCAACTGGAAGGCCACATCGACCTTCTCGTCAACAACGCCGGCTTCGGGGTCGCTCCAGCCGGAGCGGAAGAGAGCTCGATCGAGCAGGCCCAGTCGATCTTCGATACGAACTTCTTCGGGATGGTCCGGATGACCCGGGCCGTCGTGCCGCATATGCGCCGCCAAAGGGGTGGGCGCATCATCAACATCGGCTCCGTGCTGGGTTTCCTGCCAATGCCCTACATGGCGCTGTATTCCGCCACCAAGCATGCGGTCGCGGGCTATTCGGAATCGCTCGACCATGAACTGCGCACGATGGGCATCCGCGTCTCGGTGGTCGAGCCCGCCTACATCAATACGCCGTTCGACGCGAACTTGTTGAAACCCGATGCTTCCCTTGAGGTGTATCGCGAAGTCCGCGCGGGCGTGGAGAAGCGGGTCAAGGAAGTGCTGGTGGGTGCTGATGGGCCTGACGTCGTGGCCGAAATCGTGTTGAAGGCGGCCAAGGCGGTTCATCCGAAGATCCACTACGCCCCCGGCCTCGCCAGCCGCATGCGCCTGCTGCGCAGGTTTGCGCCTGCCAGCGTGCTCGATGCAGGGGTTCGAAAAGACCTGCGGCTCGGCGCATAGGCAGGAACAAGGAAGAACCATGAAAGCATTTGTTCTCGATCGATACGGCAAGAAAGGTGCGCTGCGGTCGGCAGATATGCCGACTCCGGAATTGCGCGATGACGAGGTCTTGGTCCAGGTCCACGCCGCTGGCGTGAACCTGCTGGACGCCAAGATCAGGGACGGGGAGTTCAAGCTCATCCTGCCCTATCGCCTGCCCCTCATCCTGGGCCACGACGTGGCAGGCGTCGTGGTCAAGGTCGGACCCCGCGTGCGGCAGTTCAAGCTGGGCGATGAGGTCTATGCGCGGCCGGATGATTTTCGGATCGGTACCTTCGCTGAATTCGTTCCCGTCAAGGAAGCTTCTCTGGCGCTCAAGCCCAAGGGTCTCACGATGGAAGAAGCCGCCTCCATTCCTCTGGTGGCTTTGACGGCTTGGCAGGCACTGATAGCGAAGGCCGACCTGAAGAAGGGGCAGAAGGTCTTCATTCAGGCTGGCTCCGGCGGCGTAGGCACTTTTGCCATCCAGCTGGCCAAGCATCTGGGCGCAACCGTTGCCACGACGACGAGCACGACCAATGTCGCGCTCGTGAAGAGTCTGGGCGCAGACATCGTCATCGACTACAAGACGCAGGACTTCGAGGATGTCCTGCGCGACTATGACGTGGTCCTGAACAGCCAGGACGGCAAGACACTCGAAAAATCCCTCCGCGTGCTCAAGGGCGGCGGGAAGCTCATCTCCATCTCCGGACCGCCTGATCCCGAATTCGGCAAGGAAAGCGGGGCACCCGGGTTCGTGAAACTGGTCATGCGGCTGCTGAGCTCGGGAATCCGACGAAAGGCAAAGCGCCGCGGGGTCAACTTTGCGTTCCTCTTCATGAAGGCGAACGGGAGCCAACTGCGCGAGATCACCCGCCTCTTGGATGCTGGCGTCATCCGCCCCGTGATGGACCGGGTCTTCCCGTTCGAGTCAACCAACGAGGCCATGGCCTACGTCGAAGCAGGCCGCGCAAAAGGCAAGGTCGTCGTCAAGGTGCGATAGAGCGGGCGGGTTCGGTGTCCCGGCGGCTTCGCGCTCAGCCCTTCACGCACACCACCTGCTTCAAGGTGTGGACGACTTCAACCAAGTCCTTCTGTGCCTCCATCACTGCATCGATGTTCTTGTACGCGGCCGGCGTTTCGTCGATCACGTCCTTGTCCTTGCGGCATTCGACGCCTTCGGTCGCCGCGCGGTGATCCGCCAGCGTGAAGCGGCGCTTGGCCTCGCTGCGGCTCATCACGCGGCCGGCGCCGTGCGAGCAGCTGTCGAAGCTGTCCGCGTTGCCCTTGCCGCGCACGATGTAGCTGCGCGCGCCCATGCTGCCGGGAATGATGCCCAGTTGCCCGGCCTTTGCGCTGACCGCGCCCTTGCGGGTGACGTAGACGTCCTCGCCGAAGTGGCGTTCCTTCTGCACGTAGTTGTGGTGGCAGTTCACCGCCTCGATGTGGCTCTGGAAGCTCTTTCGGATCACCGTCTTCGCGGCCTCGATCACGCGCTTCATCATCAGCTCGCGGTTGATCGCCGCGAACTTCTGCGCCCAGCCGACCGCGCGAACGTAGTCGCCGAAGTAGCGGCTGCCTTCCTCGAAGTAGGCCAGGTCGCGGTCGGGCAGATTCACCTGGTGGCGCATCGCGTCCTGCTTGGCCAGCTCGATGAACATCGTGCCGATGAAGTTACCCACGCCGCGCGAGCCCGAGTGCAGCATGAACCACACGAACCCCGCTTCGTCCAGGCAGACCTCGATGAAGTGGTTGCCCGTGCCCAGCGTGCCCAGGTGCTGGATGTGGTTGGTCTTCGCCAGCTTCGGGTAGTCGCGGCACAGCGCGGTGAACTCGGGTTCGAGCTGCGCCCATGCGGTGTTGACCGATCCCGGCGCCTTCTGCCACGCGCCGGGATCGCGCGCGCCCGGCGAGCGGCCGTGCGGCACGGCGCGCTCGATGGCCGAGCGCAGCGGGGCCAGGTTGTCCGGCAGGTCTTCAGCCACCAGCGTGGTCTTGCAGGCGATCATGCCGCAGCCGATGTCCACGCCCACCGCCGCCGGGATGATGGCGCGGAGGGTCGGGATCACCGAGCCCACGGTGGCGCCAATACCGAAGTGCACATCGGGCATGGCCGCGATGTGCCTGAAGACGATGGGCAGGCGCGCAGCGTTGGTCAGCTGGCGCCTGGCCGCGTCTTCGACCGGTACGCCGCGCGTCCACATCTTGATGGGCACGCCGCCTTCGGGTTGTTCGGTGTCGTAGTTCACTTCGTGCCTCCTCGGTTCATTGGGCGAAGACGACGGGACTCGGGTCGCGTGGCGCCCGGCTGCATTGCTGCCTCCTCAATCCACGTCCTATACTGCGCCTGTCACGTCAAAAAGAGGCGTGATCGGGCTTGGACTCCCGATGCAATCACTGCGACGAAAGCCGCAGTCACCCGCAAGGTCTGCGGCTTTGTCGTTCATGCCTCCAGTTTTTGGCGGCTCGATGGGCAAGCGCAAGCTTGGCCGGTTTCACGCAAGTGGTTGCCCGGTAGTCCAACCCGCCGAGCCGCCGCCCCCGCTTGGACTCGGGGGCATCGGTTTCAGTAAACCGCAATCACTTGGAGGCCGCTCATGGCTGATTCCGCTCCCGCATTCGCGCCATCCCCCAACCGTTCCTCGTCTCGCACCATTCGCGATCCAGTAGCCGCCGAGGCGATCGCTCCGCGCCCGCGCAGCGCAGCGTCGCTCGCCTTCGAGGCGCAAGGCGAACTGGACCAGTTGCTCGACGCGCAGCTCGCGTACGCCTGCATCGAACAGTTGCTCGATCCGGACCGCTTGAGTGACAGCGTGAAGATCCATGCCACGCGCAGCCAGTTCAGCGCCCTTTTTCGGCTGGTCAACAAGGAGTTGAAGCACCGTCTCGAGTCCGCCGACGCCGCGATCCAGTCGGTGCGTGACGCCTTGGAAGGCGGTGCCGGATGATCGCTCCCCAGGAGCGCCTTTGGGCATTCCGTAGAAGCCGTCGCCAGATGTAGGAACGCCCCAGGACCCGAATCGGGCGCTGGGGCGCTTGAATATCTGGTGGCCTGGGGCGGAATCGAACCACCGACACGCGGATTTTCAATCCGCTGCTCTACCAACTGAGCTACCGGGCCTTGGTGTGCAGCCCGCGATTATACAGCGCTTCGGCGCCCTCTCGAAAGATCGACGCCAAGTTGCTTCAGTTTTCGATACAGGTGCGTGCGTTCGAGGCCGGTCTTCTCGGCCACGCGCGTCATCGAGCCGTTCTCCATCGCCAGGTGGAATTCGAAGTACGCCTTCTCGAAGCCATCGCGCGCATCGCGCAGCGGGCGGTCGAGATCGAAGCTCTGCGTCGACTGGGGGCCCAGGTCGGCCGCCGGCAGCGCCGGCGCGGCCGGCACCAGCGCGCTGTCGCCGACCGTGGTCACGACCGCGGCGAAGCTGCTCGCCTGCGGCACCACGCTGGCAGCGGCACGGCGCGCGCTTTCGCGCGCCAGCCCCTGCTCGACCGCCTTCAGCAGCTTCTGCAACGTGATCGGCTTCTCGAGGAAGGCGAAGGCACCGATGCGCGTGGCGTCGACCGCGGTATCGATCGTCGCGTGGCCGCTCATCATGACCACCGGCATGCTCAGCAGGCCGGCCGCCGACCACTCCTTGAGCAGCGTCACGCCGTCGGTGTCGGGCATCCAGATGTCGAGCAGGACCAGGTCGGGGCGGGCCCGCTGTCGCGCGGCGCGCGCCTCGGCCGCGTTCTCGGCGAGTTCCACGTTGTGGCCTTCGTCATTGAGAATTTCGAAGAGCAGGTCCCGGATGCCCAGCTCGTCGTCGACCACGAGGATGTTTGCCATGTGTGCTTGAGTGTGCGCGTTGTAGTTAGAGTGATCGGTCCGTTTGCCGGGTCCACGGCCGCGCGCGGCAAGCGCTCAGATGATGGATGACTTCGAATCTTCGGTGTAAGCGGCCGCTACCTGCGGCTGCGCTGCAAGCGCGAATGATAGCGAGACTTGCGCCCCAGCCACAGCCCCATCGACCAGGCGGTTCGAAAGTTCGACCCGGGCCCCGTGCTCGTCGGCGATCTTCTTGACCACCGCCAGGCCCAGCCCGGTGCCTTTGGCCTTGGTCGTGACGTAGGGCTCGAAGGCCCGTTTGAGGATGTGCTCGGCAAAGCCGGGGCCGCTGTCCTGCACCGTGAGGCGCACCCGCTGGCCCGAATCGCCGAGGCGGGTGCGGATCACGACCTCGGCCGGCTGCCCGGTCCGCCCGGCATTCGCCTCCGCCGCATCCTGGGCGTTTTGCAACAGGTTGTGAATGACCTGGCGGATCTGCTGCTCGTCGGCCCGGATCGGCGGGCAGCGCGCGTCGAGTTCGGGCCGCAAAGCCACCCGCGCGTTCTCGGCCGGATAGAGATGCAGCACGTCCAGGATCAGACCGTTCAGGTCGACCGACCGGAGATCGGCCGCGGGCAATCGCGCGTAGTCCCGGAATTCGTTCACCAGCCGCTTCATCGCGTCGACCTGGTCGACGATGGTCTTGACCGACTTGGTCAGGATCGCCTGCTCAGGCTGGGCGACCTTGCCCGAGAGCTTCATCTCGAGCCGCTCGGCCGAGAGCTGGATCGGCGTCAGCGGATTCTTGATCTCGTGGGCCAGCCGGCGCGCCACCTCGCCCCAGGCCTGCGCGCGCTGGGCCGAGACGATCTCGGAGATGTCGTCGAACACCAGCAGCCGTTCGGCGCCCGGCAGTTCGGCGCCGCGCGCCACGATGTTGATGGTGTCCTGGTCCATGACGTCGCCGCCCGCGTGCAGCTCGAAGGCGTGCTGCCAGTGATCGAGGCCGTGCTGGAGCCGTTCGACCTCGAAATCGTCGAATTGCTGCTGGACGTTCTGCGCGAATTCCGTCAGGCCCGGCACGTCGGACAGCTGCTGGCCTTCGAAGGCCGCCAGCGGCGCCCTCAACACCCGCGTCGCGCCGGGGTTGGTCGAACGGATGAAGCCCTGGGCGTCGAGCACGATCACGCCGGAGGTGAGGTTGTCCAGGATGGTCTGCAGGTTCGAGCGGGCGGCGTCGAGCTCGCCCATGGTCTTCTCGACCGCGCTGCGCGCATCGGCGAGCTGCTGCGTCATCATGGCGAAGGATCGCGTCAGGCCGCCGAGCTCGTCGCGGCCCTGCAGCACCGCAGTGGGCCGCAGGTCGCCGCCGGCCACCTGCCGCACGCCGTCGGCCAGCACCAGCAGCGGCCGGGCCAGCTGGGTGCCGAACAGCACGGCCAGCAGCACGGCGCCGAACACCGCCAGGAACAGGGTCAGCGTCAGCGTGCCGATGTACATGCGGCGCAGGCCCTCGCGCGCCAACGCCCGCTCCTGGTATTCGCGATTGGCCTCCTGCACCGCCAGCGCGTTGCTCACCACGGCCGGCGGCAGCGGCTGGGTGATCTGCAGGAAGCGCGGCTCGGTGTTGAACTCGAAGCTCTGGCTCTGCACCAGCGCCAGCGCCCTGACGCTGGCGACCGGCGCCGGCGCGCCCGGCGCCGGGGTCTCGTCGAGGCCTTCGATGTGAGCGACCGCGCGGTCGGCCCGCACCTGCCGCAATTGCTGCGGGGTCGGCCGCTCGGGGCTGAGCTGGAAGCGCGACGCGCCCGCGCTGGCCACCAGCTGGCCGCTGCCGGTCCAGAGGATGACGTCGGTGGCGCCCAGCTGGTCCCGGATGCGCTCGAGCACCAGCCCGGCGCGCGTGTCCGGCACGTTGGCCAGCTGCGCACTGGCGGTGCGCGCCTTGCTCGCGAGCTCGTCGGCCAACGAATCCAGCGTGGCGCGGCCGAGGTTCAAACCGGCGTCGAGGGCGCCTTCGACCTTGACGTCGAACCAGCTCTCGATCGAACGGGCGACGAACTGGTAGGAGACCACGTACACCAGCAAGCCCGGCACCACGCCGACCAGCGCGAAGATCATCGCCAGGTTGATCAGCAGCCGGCTGCCGAACTTGCCCTGCCGCAGTCGCCGCAGCAGCCGGAACGCGACCCAGCCGATGACGATCACCAGCACGGTCGCGACCACCACGTTGATGCCGAACAGGCGGGTGTAGTTGCGCTCGTACAGGGCGCGGTTGTTGGTGGCTTGTGCCAGCAGGAACATCAGCACCAGGCCGATGGCCGTGACCAGCGCGGCCACCACCCCGATCGCCCAGCGGATGGCGCGCGAGCGCCGCGCCGCCGGCGACGCCCGAGGGGTCGCCCGCGGGTTTGTGCTCACTTCGATTTCTCCAGCGGAAGCCGGACGCTCTTTTCGACCGAGATGTTCCAGTCGGTCTGGCCGACCGCACCGATCTGGAAGGGCCGGGGCAGCTGCGAGGTGTCGAGCCGGAAGCGGAAGCTCACGGGTTGGGTGGCGTCGTCACCGATCTCGGTCAGGTCGCCCAGCCGCAGCCGGCCGACCCGGCTGATGGCCTCGAGGGCATCGGCGAGGGTGTCGAAGTTCTGGTTCAGCGAGACGCCGAAGCCGGAGTTGGTGATGGGCACGGGGGATACGTTGAGACGCCATCGGCGGGTCAGGGGCTGGTAGGCCAGCCGCATGTAGCGCGCCGCCTGAGCCACTTTGAGATCGGTCCAGTACCAACGTTCCCGGTACAGCTCGGCCTCGGCCACGAAATAGATCGCGATGCCCTTTTCAAGCACCTCCTCGACCACCGGCGGCAGCTCGAACTGGACCTGGGCCGTGAGGTAGACGCCGTCGTCCGCCTGCTCGAGCCGCAGATGGGAGATCGAGGGACCGCGCGAATCCGCCCAGGCGGAGCCGGGCAACCAGGCCGATAGCACCCAGACCAGCATCAGGAACGCGGCCAGCCGAGCCGGCCAGCGCCTTTCAGCGTGGCAGCTTCTCGAGCAGCGCGTAGAAGAAACCGTCGTGATCACCCAAGGCATTGTCCGGGACGCCGCGCGCATTCACCCCGCTTTGGGGTAGCAAATGGCCCGGCGAGGGCAGCAAACGGGCATCGGTGTTGTGTCCAAGGAACGCCTCGATCTGGTGCGCACCCTCCTCGAAAAACACCGAACAGGTGCAATAGAGCAGCCGGCCGCCCGGCCGGACCAGCGGCCACAGGCCCGCCAACAGCATGGCCTGCTGCACCGCCAGTTGCTCGATGTCGCTTTCGCGCCGCAGCCAGCGCACATCCGGATGGCGGCGAACGATGCCCGAAGCGGTGCATGGGGCGTCGAGCAGGATGGCGTCGAAGGGTTGGCCGTCCCACCAGGCGGAGGGCCGCGAGGCGTCGGCGACGACGACCCTGGCGTCCAGGCCGAGCCTGGACAGGGTCTCCTCGATGCGCCGGCTGCGGGCCGCATCGACCTCCAGCGCGGTGACTTCGATCGCCGCGCTGCCGGCCGCCTCGAGCAGATGCGCCGTCTTGCCGCCCGGCGCCGCGCAGGCGTCCAGCACCCGCAGCGGCGCGCCGCCCCGCCGGCCGAGGCCGGACAGCAGCAAGGGGGCGGCGATTTGCGCGGCCGCATCCTGCACCGAGCATTCGCCCGCCGAGAATCCGGGGATCTGGGACACCGGCCGGGCTCGCGCCAGCTGCAAGCCGCTGGGGCCGACCGGAACCGCCGGCAGGTCCGCAGCGGCCAGGCCCTGGCGGAACGCGGCGACGCTGGTCTTGCGCAGGTTGACGCGCAGGGTCATCGGCGCCTGGGTGTTGTCGGCTGCCAGCACGCGCTGCCATTCGCGTGGATGCTGGCGCTTGAGCCGCTCGATCCACCAGCGCGGATGGTTCCACTGGGCGACCGGCTCGCGCTCGGTGATCTCCACCAGTTCGTCGCGCTCGCGCAGGAAACGCCGCAGGCAGGCATTGATGAAGCTGGCCTGGGCCCGGGTGCCCGGATTGCGCTTGGCGGCCTCGACCGCCTGGTCGACCAGCGTGAAAGGCTCGTAGGGCGAGCGCTCGGCGTCCCAGGCCAGCGCCAGCGCCGTGCAGAGCAAGGCGTCGGCGGCCGGTGGCGGGGTCCTCTTGGCCAGCTGGCGGCGCAGCGCCTCGGCGCGGCCGAGCCAGCGCAGCACCTGGAAGCCGAGCGCCTGCACGCCGGGCCGGAGCGCCGGCTCGACGGCCTCGAAGGCGGCCGAGCCCGACTGCCCGCTGCGGATCGAGGCGAGCGCCGCGGCGGTGCACTGCAACTGGCGCCACAGGGGCGGCGAAGCGTTCGGCGAAACGGAAGGGGTGTCTGAAAGATCTGGCAACTTGGGTCGATGGTAAAGGCGCGGGAAATGAGAGGGGCGGCGATTGCCGCGAGCGAGTCAGCGCAACAGGGCCGCCGGACGCAGCTGCATGATCCACGCCACCAGCAGCGCGGGAAACTGGCCGATCGCCGCGTTGTACTGCAGCACCGCCTGGTTGAACTGGCTGCGGGCGATTTCCGCCGCCGCCGAGGGCTCGGGCCAGGCCAGCGGCACGCTGTCCGGCGCGGGCTCGTCGGTGCCGTGGAGGGGCGCCGGCCGCGACAAGGTGCCGTCGGCCTCGAAGCTGACGACGGCTTCCGGATGCAGGTGCAGCCAGGCCGCCAGCAGCACGTGCAGGGCGGTGCCCAGGGCGGCGATGCCGGCCGGGTCGAGCGGCCGCAGCCGGGTCGCGGCCAGCAGCGTCGCCAGCTGGCCGGCCGCGGCCTGCAGCGAAACGCCGGGGGGCGGCTCGGCGGACGCCGTTGCGGCCGCGTCGGACTCGGCCGTCCGCGCCAGCACGAACTCGAGCTGGCGCACCAGCGCGGCGTCGAGCGTCGCATAGGCCTGCAGGGCGGCCGAACGCAGCCGCACCAGCCGGTTGTAGGCGCCGACGAACCAGAACAGCGCCAGCGCGCCGCCGATCCAGAACGGCAGGGAGTCCGGCATGCCGTTCATGGCGCGGGCACCGATGAAAAAGAAAAAGCCCCCGATCCGCGGGCGGAAAGGGGGCTTCGTGTTCCGGTCATGGCCGGAGATGCTAACCAGTTATTCGCTGGCCGCACCTTCGCTGGCATCGACCGTGGTCGTGGCTTCGTCGGTGGCGCTGCCGGCACCGGCCAGTTCGGCCGCTTCCGACTCGGCGATCGCGCGCCGCTCGGCCTCGTCCATCGCGTCCTTGACCTTGCGTGCCTGGTGGTACGCCATGCCGGTGCCCGCGGGGATCAGGCGGCCGACGATGACGTTTTCCTTCAGGCCGCGCAGCTCGTCGCGCTTGCCCATGATCGCGGCTTCGGTCAGCACGCGCGTCGTTTCCTGGAACGATGCGGCACTGATGAAGCTGTCGGTCGAGAGCGATGCCTTCGTGATACCCAGCAGCAGGTTGGTGAACGTCGCGGGGATCTTGCCAGCGGCGCGCAGGGCGTCGTTGGTGTTGAGCATCTCGCTGCGCTCGACCTGTTCGCCGGCAATGTAGTTGGTGTCGCCGACGTTCTCGACCACGACCCGGCGCAGCATCTGGCGAACGATCACCTCGATGTGCTTGTCGTTGATCTTCACGCCTTGCAAGCGGTACACGTCCTGAACTTCGTCCACGATGTAGCGCGCGAGCTCTTCCGAACCCAGCAGGCGCAGGATGTCCTGCGGGTCCGCCGGGCCGTCGACCACGCTTTCGCCCTTGTTCACCACCTGGCCTTCGTGCACCAAAATGTTCTTTTCCTTCGGCACCAGGTCTTCCCAGACCGTGCCTTCGGGGTCGGTGATCTGCAGGCGGATCTTGCCCTTGGTCTCCTTGCCGAACGACACGGTACCGGTCATCTCGGCCAGCATGCCCTTGTCCTTCGGCGAACGGGCCTCGAACAGCTCGGCCACGCGCGGCAGACCGCCGGTGATGTCGCGGGTCTTCTGGCCTTCGACCGGAATCCGCGCCAGCACTTCGCCGGGGCCCACGTCCTGGCCGTCGCGCACCTGCACCAGCGCACCGATCGGGAAGCCGATCGTCACCGAGTGGTCGGTGCCGGGGATCTTCACCTCGGCGCCCGAGGCGTCGATCAGCTTCACTTGCGGACGCACGACCTTGGCAGCGCCGCGGCGCTTCGGATCGATCACGACCAGGGTCGACAGGCCGGTGACTTCGTCCACCTGCTTGGCGACCGTGAGGCCTTCCTCGACGTTCTCGAACTTCGTCTTGCCGGCGAATTCCGTGATGATCGGGCGGGTCAGCGGGTCCCAGTTGGCCAGCACGTGGCCGGCCTTGATGGTCTGGTCGGCCTTCACCGCCAGGATCGCACCGTACGGCACCTTGTGGCGCTCGCGCTCGCGGCCGTGCTCGTCATGGATGACGATCTCGCCCGAACGCGAAATCACGACCAGCTCGCTCTTGCTGTTGGTCACGTAGCGCATCGTGGCGTTGAAGCCGATCGAACCGTTCGACTTGGCTTCGACGCTCGAGGCGACCGCCGCACGCGAGGCCGCGCCACCGATGTGGAAGGTCCGCATCGTCAGCTGGGTGCCGGGTTCGCCGATCGACTGGGCGGCGATCACGCCGACCGCTTCGCCGTTGTTGACCAGGCCGCCGCGGCCGAGGTCGCGGCCGTAGCACTTGGCGCAGATGCCGAAGCGGGTCGCGCAGGTCAGCGCGGTGCGCACCTTGACCTCGTCGACGCCTTCGGCTTCGAGCGCTTCGATCAGGTCTTCGTCGAGCATGTCGCCGGCGTTGGCCAGCACCGCACGCGTTTCCGGATGCAGCACGTCCTCGGCCGCGCTGCGGCCCAGGATGCGGTCGCGCAGCGATTCGATCGTTTCGCCGCCTTCGACGATCGCGCGCATCACGGCGCCGTCGTGGGTGCCGCAATCCTGCTCGATCACGACCAGGTCCTGCGTCACGTCGACCAGGCGGCGCGTCAGGTAACCCGAGTTCGCGGTCTTCAGCGCCGTGTCGGCCAGACCCTTACGGGCACCGTGGGTGGAGATGAAGTACTCCAGCACGTTCAGGCCTTCGCGGAAGTTCGCCGTGATGGGCGTCTCGATGATCGAGCCGTCGGGCTTGGCCATCAGGCCCCGCATGCCGGCGACCTGGCGGATCTGCGCGGCGGAACCGCGAGCGCCCGAGTCGGCCATCATGTAGATCGAGTTGAACGACTCCTGCTCGACTTCCTTGCCGTGGCGGTCGGTGACGGTCTGCTTCGACAGCTTGGCCATCATGACCTTCGACACTTCGTCGCCGGCCTTGCCCCAGATGTCGACCACCTTGTTGTAGCGCTCGCCGGAGGTCACCAGACCCGAGACGTACTGCTGCTCGATCTCCTTCACTTCCTTGGCGGAGCGGTCGATGATGCCGTGCTTTTCAGCCGGCACCAGCATGTCGTCGATCGCGATCGAGATACCGGCCTTGGTCGCCAGGCGGAAGCCGTTCTGCAACAGCTTGTCGGCGAACACGACGGTCTCTTTCAGGCCGCACTTGCGGAACGAGACGTTGATGAGCTTGGAGATCTCCTTCTTCTTCAGCGCCTTGTTGATGTTCGAGAACGGCAGGCCCTTGGGCAGGATCTCGGACAGCAGCGCACGGCCCACGGTCGTGTCCACCAGCGAGGTGGCGGGCACGAACACGCCCGTTTCCTTGTCCTTGGTGTACTCGGTGATGCGGACCGCGACCTTGGCGGTGAGCTCGACCACGTTGGCGTCGAGCGCGCGCTGGACTTCGCCGATGTCGGAGAAGACCAGGCCTTCGCCCTTGGCGTTGATGCGGTCGCGGGTCGTGTAGTACAGACCCAGCACCACGTCCTGCGAAGGAACGATCGACGGTTCGCCCGAGGCCGGGAACAGCACGTTGTTGGAGGCCAGCATCAAGGTGCGGGCTTCCATCTGCGCTTCCACCGACAGCGGCACGTGGACGGCCATCTGGTCGCCGTCGAAGTCGGCGTTGAAGGCCGCGCAAACCAGCGGGTGCAGCTGGATCGCCTTGCCTTCGATCAGGATCGGCTCGAAGGCCTGGATGCCCAGACGGTGCAGCGTAGGCGCACGGTTCAGCATCACCGGGTGCTCTTTGATGACCTCTTCCAGGATGTCCCAGACCACCGGCGTGCCGGATTCCACTTCCTTCTTGGCCGCCTTGATGGTGGTCGCGATGCCCATGGCTTCGAGGCGCGAGAAGATGAAGGGCTTGAACAGCTCGAGCGCCATCAGCTTCGGCAGGCCGCACTGGTGCAGCTTGAGCGTCGGGCCCACCACGATGACCGAACGGCCCGAGTAGTCGACGCGCTTGCCCAGCAGATTCTGGCGGAAGCGGCCGCTCTTGCCCTTGATCATGTCGGCCAGCGACTTCAGCGCGCGCTTGTTGGCGCCCGTCATGGCCTTGCCGCGACGGCCGTTGTCCAGCAGCGAGTCGACCGCCTCTTGCAGCATCCGCTTCTCGTTGCGCGCGATGATTTCCGGCGCCTTCAGCTCCAGCAGGCGGCGCAGACGCGAGTTGCGGTTGATGACGCGGCGGTACAGGTCGTTCAGGTCGGAGGTCGCGAAGCGGCCGCCGTCCAGCGGCACCAGCGGACGCAGGTCCGGCGGCAGCACGGGCAGCACTTCGAGCACCATCCAGTTGGGCTTGATGCCCGACTTGCGGAAGGCCTCGAGCACCTTGAGGCGCTTGGAGTTCTTCTTGACCTTGACTTCGGAGCCGGTCAGGTCGCCGCGCAGCTTCTCGATCTCGCTGTCGATCTCGATGCCTTCGAGCAGGTCCTTGATGCCTTCGGCGCCCATCTTGGCGACGAACTCGTCACCGTATTCCTTGCGCTTCGCGTCATAGTCGTCCTCGGACATGATGCCGAACTTCTTCAGCGGGGTCATGCCGGGGTCGGTGATCACGTAGGCTTCGAAGTACAGCACGCGCTCGATGTCGCGCAACGTCATGTCGAGCACCAGGCCCAGGCGCGACGGCAGCGACTTCAGGAACCAGATGTGGGCGCAGGGCGCGGCCAGGTCGATGTGACCCATGCGCTCGCGACGCACCTTGGTCTGCGTGACTTCGACGCCGCACTTCTCGCAGATCACGCCGCGGTGCTTCAGGCGCTTGTACTTGCCGCACAGGCACTCGTAGTCCTTGATCGGGCCGAAGATCTTGGCGCAGAAGAGACCGTCGCGCTCGGGCTTGAAGGTGCGGTAGTTGATCGTCTCGGGCTTCTTCACTTCGCCGAAAGACCACGAACGGATCTTCTCGGGCGAGGCCATGCCGATGCGGATGGCATCGAAATGCTCGTCCGGCGTGAATTGCTTGAACAGGTCGAGTAATGACTTCATGTGACTCTTTCCTTGTTGGCTTATGAGCGTTCCAATTCAATGTCCAGGCCAAGGGAACGAATTTCCTTGACCAGCACATTGAACGATTCCGGCATGCCGGCTTCGATCGAGTGTTCGCCCTTGACGATGCTCTCGTAGACCTTGGTACGGCCCACCACGTCGTCGGACTTCACCGTGAGCATTTCCTGCAGCACGTAGGCGGCGCCGTAGGCTTCGAGCGCCCACACTTCCATTTCACCGAAGCGCTGGCCACCGAACTGGGCCTTGCCGCCCAGCGGTTGCTGCGTGACGAGCGAGTACGGGCCAGTGGAGCGGGCGTGCATCTTGTCGTCCACCAGGTGGTGCAGCTTCAAGAAGTGCATGTAGCCGACAGTGACCGGACGCTCGAACTGGTCGCCGGTGCGGCCGTCGTACAGGTAGGCCTGGGTGCGGGTATCGGTCAGGCCCTTGAGCTTGGCGATCTCGTCCGGGTAGGCGAGCTTCAGCATGCCGCGGATTTCTTCTTCCGAGGCGCCGTCGAACACCGGGGTCGCGAAGGTCACGCCGCTCGACAGGTTGGCCGCCATCTCGAGCACGTCGGAGTCGCTCAGCTTGCTGAGGTCTTCCTTGCGGCCCGAGCCGTTGTACAGCTCGTCCATGAACTTGCGCACTTCGGCCACCTTGGCCTCTTGCTGCAGCAGATCGCCGATGCGCTGGCCGATGCCCTTGCCGGCCCAGCCCAGGTGCACTTCGAGCACCTGCCCGACGTTCATCCGCGAGGGCACGCCCAGCGGATTCAGGCAGATGTCGCACGGCGTGCCGTCGGCCATGTGCGGCATGTCTTCGACCGGAACGATCTTCGACACCACACCCTTGTTGCCGTGGCGGCCGGCCATCTTGTCGCCGGGTTGCAGGCGGCGCTTGACGGCCAGGTAGACCTTGACCATCTTGAGCACGCCCGCGGGCAGCTCGTCGCCCTGCGTGAGCTTCTTGCGCTTTTCTTCGAACGCGAGGTCGAAGCTGTGGCGCGTCTGCTCGAGCGAGTTCTTGATCGACTCGAGCTGCGTCGCCACTTCGTCTTCCGCCGGGCGGATGTCGAACCAGTGGAACTTCTCGATCGACGTCAGGTACGCGCGGTCGAGCTTGGTGCCCTTGGCCAGCTTGTTCGGGCCGCCATTGGCGACACGGCCGGTCAGCAGCTTCTCGATCCGGTCGAAGGCGTCGGCCTCGACGATGCGCAGCTGGTCGTTCAGGTCGAGGCGGAAGCGCTTCAGCTCGTCGTCGATGATCTGCTGGGCGCGCTTGTCGCGCGTGATGCCTTCGCGGGTGAACACCTGGACGTCGATCACGGTGCCTTGCGAGCCCTGGTCGACGCGCAGCGAGGTGTCCTTCACGTCGGAGGCCTTCTCGCCGAAGATCGCGCGCAGCAGCTTCTCTTCAGGCGTCAGCGTGGTCTCGCCCTTCGGCGTGACCTTGCCCACCAGCGTGTCGCCCGGCTGCACTTCGGCGCCGACGTAGATGATCCCGGATTCGTCCAGGCGGTTGAGCTGCTGCTCGGCCAGGTTCGGGATGTCGCGCGTGATTTCCTCGGCACCGAGCTTGGTGTCGCGGGCCATCACCACCAGTTCCTCGATGTGGATCGAGGTGTAGCGGTCTTCGGCGACCACGCGTTCGCTGATCAGGATCGAGTCTTCGAAGTTGTAGCCGTTCCAGGGCATGAACGCGATCAGCATGTTCTGGCCGAGCGCGAGCTCGCCCAGGTCGGTCGAGGCACCGTCGGCCACGACGTCGCCCTTGGCGATCTGGTCGCCGCGTTTCACGATCGGACGCTGATGGATGTTCGTGTTCTGGTTCGAACGCTGGTACTTGATCAGGTTGTAGATGTCGACGCCGACTTCACCGGCGGTGGCTTCGGCGTCGTTGACGCGCACCACGATGCGGGTCGCATCGACATAGTCGACGATGCCGCCGCGGGTGGCCGTGACCACGGTGCCCGAGTCGACCGCCGAGACGCGCTCGATGCCGGTGCCGACGAAGGGCTTTTCGGGGCGCAGCACAGGCACCGCCTGACGCTGCATGTTGGCGCCCATCAATGCGCGGTTCGCATCGTCGTGCTCCAGGAAGGGCACGAGCGAAGCGGCCACCGACACGATCTGCGCCGGCGACACGTCCATGTACTGGACGCGCTCGGCGCTCACCAGGATCGATTCGCCGGTTTCGCGCGCCGACACCAGGTCGCCGGTCAGGCGGCCGTCCTTGTCCAGGGCCGCATTGGCCTGGGCGATGACGTACTTGCCTTCCTCGATGGCCGACAGGTAGTCGATGTCCATCGTGACCTTGCTGTCGACCACGCGGCGGTACGGCGTCTCGATGAAGCCGTATTCGTTGAGGCGGGCGTACAGCGCCAGCGAGTTGATCAGGCCGATGTTCGGGCCTTCGGGCGTTTCGATCGGGCACACGCGGCCGTAGTGGGTGACGTGCACGTCGCGCACTTCGAAGCCGGCGCGTTCGCGGGTCAGACCGCCCGGGCCCAGGGCCGAGACGCGACGCTTGTGCGTGATCTCGGACAGCGGGTTGGTCTGGTCCATGAACTGCGACAGCTGCGAGGCGCCGAAGAATTCCTTCAGCGCGGCCGAGATCGGCTTGCTGTTGATCAGGTCGTGCGGCATCAGCGGCTCTTGTTCCGCTTGACCCAGACGTTCCTTCACGGCCTTCTCGATGCGCGCCAGGCCGGTGCGGTACTGGTTCTCGGCCAGTTCGCCGACGCAACGCACGCGGCGGTTGCCGAGGTGGTCGATGTCGTCGACTTCGCCGCGGCCATTGCGCAGATCGACCAGGATCTTGACCACGGCCAGGATGTCCTCGTTGGTCAGCACCATCGGGCCGGTCGATTCGTCGCGGCCGACCTTGGCGTTGAACTTCATGCGGCCGACGCGCGACAGGTCGTAGGTGTCCGGGTTGTAGAACAGGCGCTGGAACAGGGCCTGCACCGCGTCTTCCGTCGGCGGCTCGCCGGGGCGCATCATGCGGTAGATGGCCACGCGGGCCGCGAATTCGTCGACCGTCTCGTCGATGCGCAGGGTCTGCGAGATGTACGCGCCCTGGTCGAGTTCGTTGGTGTAGATCGCCTGCACGTCCTGCACGCCGGCCGTGCGCAGCTTCTTCAGCAGCGCTTCGGTCAGCTCGTCGTTGGCCTTGGCCAGGATCTCGCCGGTGTCGGGATCGACGATGTTGCGGGCCACGACACGGCCGACCAGGAAGTCTTCCGGCACGCTGATGTGCGTCGTTTCCGACTGCTCGAGTTCGCGCGTGTGGCGCGCGGTGACGCGCTTGTCCTTGGCGACCACGACCTTGCCGGCCTTGTCGGTGATGTCGAAGCGGGCGACTTCGCCGCGCAGGCGCTCGGAGACGAACTCCATTTGCGCGCCGCTGTCCATCAGGCGGAAGTTGTCGTTGACGAAGAAGTTCGCCAGGATCGATTCCGGGTTCAGGCCGATGGCCTTCAGCAGGATCGTGACCGGCATCTTGCGGCGGCGGTCGACGCGGAAGTACAGCATGTCCTTCGGGTCGAACTCGAAGTCGAGCCATGAACCGCGGTAGGGAATCACGCGGGCCGAGAACAAGAGCTTGCCCGAGCTGTGGGTCTTGCCCTTGTCGTGCTCGAAGAACACACCCGGCGAACGGTGCAGCTGCGACACGATGACGCGCTCGGTGCCGTTGATGATGAACGAGCCCTTGTCGGTCATGAGCGGCACTTCGCCCATGTAGACCTCTTGCTCCTTGACTTCCTTGACCACCTTCGACTGCGAGGTCGACGACTCGCGGTCATAGATGATCAGCTGGACCTTGGCACGCACGGCCGAGGCGAAAGTGAGGCCGCGGGTCTGGCATTCGCGGACGTCGAAGGCGGGTTTCGCGAGGTTGTACTCGAGAAATTTCATCTCGACGAAACCGTTGTGCGAGACGATCGGGAACGCCGCATCGAACGCAGCCTGCAGGCCTTCCACGGTCCGTTTCTGGGGCGGGATGCCGGCTTGCAGGAACGCGGTGTACGCGTCTTTCTGCATCTGCAGCAGGTAGGGAATTTCGACGACGCTGTCGCGATTGCCGAAATTCTTTCGGATGCGCTTGCGTTCGGTGTAACTGTACGTGGACGTTTGGGCCATGAGAGCTCCGGAGCTTGAGATCTTCAGCGACGTGGTGAGGTGCGCGAGCACCACTCTCCTTGGCGGCTGGCCACTACCAGCCCTGGCGGACGGCGATGCGTTGCACATCGCCCGAACCAAGGGGGTCTTCTGCAGTCGGGGTCAGAAGACACTCGAAAAACATCTTGATTTGGCTTTCCGTCGACCTGGAAGGTCTCCGGGAAGCCGGCATCAAGCCGACTTTCGGGTGCGCTCTGAAAGCGGCAAAGGCTGGAGGGCCTTTCGGCGCCTCCAGCCCTTCAGGAGAACCGAATTACTTCAGTTCCACCTTGGCGCCAGCTTCTTCCAGCTTCTTCTTGGCGGCTTCGGCGTCAGCCTTCGACAGGCCTTCCTTGACGGCCTTGGGAGCGGCTTCCACCAGGTCCTTGGCTTCCTTGAGGCCCAGGCCGGTGATTTCGCGCACGGCCTTGATCGCCGACACCTTGTTCGCGCCAGCTTCCATCAGCATGACGTTGAATTCGGTTTGCTCTTCAGCCACGGCAGCCACGGCGCCGCCGCCGGCTGCGGGAGCCGACATCGCTGCGGCGCTCACGCCGAACTTCTCTTCGATGGCCTTGACCAGGTCGTTGAGTTCCAGGACCGTCATGCTGTCGAGCGCGGTCAGAAATGCGTCTTTATCGAATGCCATTTTTGTTTCCTAACAATTGGGTTGAATGTTTCAAACGCAAGGCTCAGGCGGCCTGCGCTTCTGCGGCTGCCGGAGCTTCCGCCGGTGCTTCGCCAGCACCACGCTTCTCGGCGAGCGCGGCCAGAACACGGGCCGTGCGCGAGATCGGGGATTGCATCAAGCCCAGCAATTGCGCCAGCAGCACTTCCTTGGAAGGGATGTTGGCCAGTTGCTTCACGCCGTCGACGTCCAGGGCCTTGCCACCGAATGCGCCGCCGCGAATCACCAACTTGTCGTTGGTCTTCGCGAAATCGGCCACCACCTTCGCGGCAGCCACAGCGTCTTCGGAGAAGCCATAGATCAGCGGGCCGGTCATCTGGTCGCCGACGATCTCAAACGCGCTACCAGCGACAGCACGGCGTGCCAGCGTGTTCTTGAACACGCTGAGAGTCACACCCTTGCTGCGCGCTTCGTTGCGCAGTTTGGTCATATCGGCCACCGTGATGCCACGGTATTCCGCCATCACGAGCGTTTGAGCTTTTGCGGCGAGGCTGGTCACATCACTGATGACCGCTTCTTTCTCACTGCGATTCAGACTCAAGGTCTACTCCTTTTCAATGCGATCCTCGGCGGAAGCTTCGGATCGCGCTTCATGCAGCGACCAACTGTTTCGGAACAAAAATTCAAATTCCTTGCAGTGGGGTCGCCATCTGCGCTGGCTGCCCGACGAAGGTCGGGCGATTAAGTGCAGGCAACCTGCACACCAGCGGTCTTGGATGGCTCGCGGCAACCGAAGCTGCCACGACCCACCACATCCGCCTCACCGTTTGACGGGCGAGGCAAATCTCATCAACGCTCTCAGCTCGCGGCGATGGTTTGCGTGTCCACGCGGACACCCAGACCCATCGTCGACGACACAGCGACCTTGCGCAGGTACACGCCCTTGCTGGTCGCCGGCTTGGCCTTGACCAGGGCGTCGATCAGCGCTGCCAGGTTGCCCTGCAGCTTGTCGTTGTCGAACGAACGACGGCCGATCGTGCCGTGAATGATGCCGGCCTTGTCGACGCGGAACTGGACCTGGCCAGCCTTGGCGTTCTTGACGGCGGTCGCGACGTCGGGCGTCACGGTGCCGACCTTCGGGTTCGGCATCAGGCCGCGCGGGCCGAGGATCTGGCCCAGCGTACCGACCACGCGCATGGCGTCCGGTGCGGCGATCACGACGTCGAAGGGCATGTCGCCAGCCTTCACCATCGCTGCCAGGTCGTCCATGCCGACGATGTCGGCGCCGGCGGCCTTGGCTTCTTCCGCCTTGGCGCCCTGGGCGAACACGGCCACGCGCTTGGTCTTGCCGGTGCCGTTGGGCAGCACGACGGCGCCACGCACGACCTGGTCCGACTTCTTCGCGTCGATGCCGAGCTGCACCGCGACGTCGATGGATTCATCGAACTTGGCGGTGGCGGCTTCCTTCACGAGACCGATCGCATCGGCCAGCGGGTACAGCTTGTTGCTGTCGACCTTGCCTGCGAGGGCTTTTTGCTTCTTGGTGATCTTGGCCATTTACACGCCCTCCACATTCACGCCCATCGAGCGGGCAGAGCCGGCGATGGTGCGAACTGCTGCGTCCAGGTCGGCTGCCGTCAGGTCCTTCATCTTGGCCTTGGCGATTTCCTCGAGCTGTGCGCGGGTGATCTTGCCGACCTTGTCCGTGTGCGGACGTGCCGAACCCTTCTCGAGCTTGATGGCCTTCTTGATCAAGGTGATCGCCGGCGGCGTCTTGATGATGAAGGTGAAGCTCTTGTCGGCGAACGCGGTGATGACCACCGGCAGCGGCAGGCCCGGCTCGACGCCTTGGGTCTGCGCGTTGAACGCCTTGCAGAATTCCATGATGTTCAAACCGCGCTGGCCCAGTGCGGGACCGATGGGCGGTGACGGGTTGGCCTTACCAGCTGGTACTTGCAGCTTGATGAAGCCGACGATTTTTTTCGCCATGCTTTGCTCCTTGCGGGTGATGACGCCTTGGCTTTGTCAGCCGCAGCTCCCCGGGGTTAAGCGACTCTTCTCTTCTGTCTGCGCCGAGTCGGAAAGCGCAGACAACTTAATCAGTTGAGGACAGAGCACGCTTCGCGTGGTCTGTCCCGCAATGTCTCAGGCTCAGAGCACGCTTCGCGTGGTCTGTCCCGCAATGTCTCAGGCTCAAAGCACGCTTTGCGTGGTCTGTCCCGCAAGGTCTCAGGTTTTTTCAACCTGGCTGAATTCGAGTTCGACAGGCGTCGCGCGGCCGAAGATCATGACCGACACGCGCACCTTGCTCTTCTCGTAGTTGACTTCCTCGACCGTGCCGTTGAAGTCGGTGAACGGGCCTTCCTTGACGCGGACGAACTCGCCGACGATGAACTCCACCTTGTGGCGGGGCTTCTCGGTGCCTTGCTGCATCTGGCCCACGATGTCCTCGACTTCCTTCTGGGAAATCGGGGCCGGGCGGTTCTTGGCGCCGCCGACGAATCCGGTCACCTTGTTGGTGTGCTTCACCAGGTGCCAGCTCTCGTCGTCCATGATCATCTCGACCAGCACGTAGCCCGGGAAGAATCGGCGCTCGGTGGTGCGCTTCTGGCCATTCTTGATCTCGACCACTTCTTCGGTCGGGACCAGGATGCGGCCGAACTTGCTCTGCATGCCGGCGCGGTTGATGCGCTCGAGGATGTTGCGCTCGACCGCCTTCTCCATGCCGGAATAGGCATGCACCACGTACCAGCGCAGATCCGGGTTGGCGGCAGGCGCCAGCAACGGATGGATTTCCGGGTGAGTTTCCGGCGTGGTTTCTGCTTCGACGGCTTGGTCAGTCATTATTTTCTCCAGCCCAGAATGAGGTCGAAAAACACCCATTCGAGCGTCTTGTCGGTGAGCCAAAGGAAGATGGACATGATCGCCACGAAGGCGAACACGTAAGCCGTCATCTGGATCGCTTCCTTGCGGGTCGGCCAGACGACCTTCTTGACCTCGCGCCACGAATCGCGGCCGAAGGCCCACAGCTGGCGGCCGCTCTCCGAGCTCCCGAAGGCACCCACGGCAGCAGCCAGGCCCACCAGCAAGGCGACCCACTGCACCACGGCACCCTGGCGCGCGAGCAGGTAGAACGCCACGATGGCGCCCACCGCCAGCACGACGGCCATCGCCAACTTGGCTTTGTCCGCGTTGGTGCTTACGGTTTCGACTTGAGAAGTGGCCATCTTGGGCTTTGTTCCTGCGGCCTTTCGGCCTTCAAATTCAATGCGTCTTCTGAGACGCCGAAGCCCGTCAGGCTGTGACGGGCTTTTTCTGCCTTCCCGTTGCGACGGGCCGCTTTGGCGAAGCCACCTAAGTGGCAGGGGCAGTAGGAATCGAACCTACAACCTTCGGTTTTGGAGACCGACGCTCTGCCAATTGAGCTATACCCCTGTGGAATGCGTTATCAGACGTCCAGGATCTTGGCCACGACGCCCGAACCCACGGTGCGGCCGCCTTCACGGATGGCGAAGCGCAGGCCTTCTTCCATCGCGATCGGGTTGATCAGCTTCACCGTGATCGACACGTTGTCGCCCGGCATGACCATTTCCTTGTCCTTCGGCAGCTCGATCGCGCCCGTGACGTCGGTCGTGCGGAAGTAGAACTGCGGACGGTAGTTGTTGAAGAACGGCGTGTGACGGCCGCCYTCGTCCTTCGACAGAACGTACACCTCGGCGGTGAAGTGCGTGTGCGGCTTGATCGAGCCCGGCTTGCACAGGACTTGGCCACGCTCGACTTCTTCGCGCTTCGTGCCGCGCAGCAGCACRCCGACGTTGTCGCCCGCYTGRCCCTGGTCCAGCAGCTTGCGGAACATTTCAACGCCGGTGCAGGTGGTCTTGACCGTCGGGCGAATGCCCACGATCTCGATTTCCTCGCCGACCTTGATCACGCCGCGCTCGACCGCGCCCGTCACCACCGTGCCGCGGCCCGAGATCGAGAACACGTCTTCCACAGGCATCAGGAAGGTGCCGTCCACGGCGCGCTCGGGCGTCGGGATGTAGGTGTCCAGCGCATCGGCCAGCTTCATGATGGCTTGTTCGCCCAGCGGGCCCTTGTCGCCTTCGAGAGCGAGCTTGGCCGAGCCATGGATGATCGGGGTGTCGTCGCCCGGGAACTCGTACT
>NZ_JBFUHO010000058.1:0-45515 GCF_056402355.1 Variovorax sp. P4_B11 | reverse complement strand
GGCACATGCACTTCGTGCCGACCTACTCAAGCTGGCTCAATCAGGTCGAGCGATTCTTCGCGATCATCACCGACAAGGCCATCCGCCGTGGCTCGTTCAGAAGCGTCAAGGAACTGACGAACAAGATCAACACGTTCGTCAGCCAATACAACGAGACCTGCAAGCCCTTCACCTGGACGGCGACAGCCGATTCAATTCTCGAAAAGCTCACCCGCCTGTGCGGTCGAATTAACGGGACAGGACACTAGCTAGTGTTGGGACGCGTTCACCAAGAGCTGGATCGAAGGCAGCGCGGGGGAAGGCGCGCTGGTAAAAGTGGTCAACGCTTTCTGAGGTTCAGAAAGTGATCCGCGTCGGGATTGGCGTTGGTCGGGGCGGCGGCGTAGTAAGAGCTGATGGTGTGCTTCATGAGATGCGCCTTGAGTCGCTCAATGTTCTTGATCGGCCCCTTGCTGGATGTCACCAAGGACAACCCGCCGAGCTCGCGCGGAGCAAACGGTCACAATGCAGCCGTGCATTCCATCCTCGATCCCAAGTGGCAGCTATTTGTAAAGACCGCGGACGCGGGCAGCATCTCGGCCGCCGCCCTCGCGCTCGACCTTCCCTTGTCCGTGGTCAGCCGCAGCATCGCGCAACTCGAGAAGGAATTCGGCACGCGCCTGTTCCGGCGTACAGGGCGCGGTGTGGTGCTGACGGATTTCGGCCAAGAGGTCTACCCGCGTATCGTCGCGCTGAGTCGCGAGGCGGAACAACTGGCCGACGAGATGCGCACGCGCAAGGGCATCCCGATTGGAGACGTGCGCTTTGGGATGCTGCCTTCAACGGTCCCGGTGTTGGCCGGGCACCTTTTCTCGGAGGTGCGCAAGCAGTGGCCGCAGGTGCGGCTGCACCTGACTGAGGGATCCAGCGTGCAACTGGAGGACTGGCTCGTGCAGGGACGCCTCGACATAGCGATCCTTTTGCGCGAAGAAGCCGCCAGGCCGAATGAGGTGGTCCTCGAGCGAATACAACTCTACCTCGTCGTGCCCAAGTCGCACCCGATCGCGAAGCGCGAAACCATTCCCTTCGAGGATGTCGCGGCACTTCCGCTGGTGCTGCCCAGCGAGCCGCATCCCTTGCGCGCGCGGCTGGCGCTGCTGGCGCATGAACGGCAGCTTTCCCTGGTACCTGCCCTGGAGGCGGACTCCATCCGGCTGCAGCACGAAATTGTTGCCTGCGGCGGCGGCTTTGCGATCACGGCGGGCTCGCTCGCGCCGCACGATATGCGGCGGCTCGCCATCGTGCGGATCGTGCGTCCCGCCCTGACGCGAATCGTCGTCCTCGCCACGACGACGCACCGTCCGTATACGCTGGCCACCCGCTCCGTCGGGAGCCTGATCCAGACGCTTGCCGCCGGAGCATTCAAGAGCGCATAGGCCGGGCATCAGGTTTGCAGGAAGAGCAAAGCTGCTTCCGCCGGCGGCGGTGGCCTCGCCGGCTGGCGTTCCCTACGATGCAGTCGCACAACAAGGAGCGACTCTTTTGGGCAACAACGACCACGCGGCCATCCAGGTGCCGCCCACCCTATTCCTCACCGATGCCGACGTAGCCGTCCTAGCCGATTGGAAAGCCGCGATCGACTCGTTGCGCAAGGCCTATGCGCACCCCATCGACCCAGCGATGGTGCCATCCAGATCCATGGCACGCGGCGACGGCCTGTGGCTGCGCTGCATGACGGCAGTTTCGCCCAGCGGCCTGCATCTCGGCTGCAAGCTCATTTCGGCCTCGATGAAGGGCAAGCGCGCCAGCTACCTGATCTCGCTATTCGACCAGGAGACGATGGCGCTGAGCGCGCTGATCGACGGTAATCGCATCACTGGCATCCGCACCGCCGCCACGGCGGTCGTTGCAGTAGATGCATCGGCGCCGCACAAGCCTCTACGGGTGGCCGTTCTCGGCTCTGGCTTCGAAGCGCGAGGACTGCTCGAGGCGCTCGCTTCTGTGCGCACCATCGCTGCGGCCCGGGTGTTCAGTCCGACGCCCGCGAGCCGCGAGAAATTCGCTGCAACATTCCGCGCCGAGCAGGGCCTGGCGATCACCCCATCCGATTCGGCGCAGGAGGCCCTTCGAGACGCGGACGTAGTGCTTTGCGCGGCACGCAGTCGGGACGAAAGCCCCGTGCTCCTCGGTGCATGGCTGGAGCCGGGAATGACGGTGGTGTCCATTGGATCCACCTTGCCCGAGCAACGGGAAGTGGATGCGGAAGTCATCCGCCGCGCCACGCTGATTGTGGCCGACATGCCGGAAGAAGTGGTGCACGACACCGGCGACATGCTAGCGGCGGCCCATGCCGGCGTGGTGTTCTCGGACAAGCTCGTGGCCCTCCCCGCGCTGGTCTCCGGCAGCGTGCGCCGTGATCCGACTGCGATCGTCCTCTACAAGTCGGTCGGCTCCGCGCTGCAGGACCTCATCACTGCGGAAATGCTGCTGGCGCGCGCGCGCGCCAGGGGACTTGGTTCCGTCATGCCCCACTCCATCCTCCCGGTCTTCAAGTAAATCAATCAGAGGAAATCCTCCATGCCTTCCTATCAACGCAAGGACGCCCGCGCCTGGGCCCGTGAACATCTCGTCGGCTGTTCCGCCGTGACGATCCCGAGCTACTCCGCCGATCTGACGAAGCTCAACGAAAAGGGCATCCGGCATGACATCGCCCTGGCTCGGGAGTTCGGCTACAGCTTCACGCTGCTGTGCTCGGAAGTGGCGATCACGCCCGAAGAGAATGCGCAGTTCACCGCGTGGGCGCGCGACACGGCCGGCAGCAAGCTAGGCCTGTTTTTCCATGCGGCCTTCGGCACGCTGGCGGAGAACATCGAAGCGGTGAAGCTCGCAGAGAAGGCCGGCGCGGACATCGCGCTGCTGTCCTATCCGCCGCAGTTCTGGCCGAACACCGAACAGGAGATCTACGACTACACGAAGCAGTTCTGCGATGCCACGAACCTGGCGGTCATGCTGTTCCCGATCCCGCTCTGGGGCTTCGAGCGGGTGCATCCAGCAGGCATGTCCGTGGAGCTGGTACGCCGCATCCTCAAGGACTGTCCAAACATCGCCGCCATCAAGTCGGAGCAGGGATTTCCCCTGCCCGCAGGCCTGTGCGAGATGTACCACCACTTTCGCGACGAGGTGGTGATCAGCTGCCCTATCGAGGGCGATGCGATCCCGCTTATGAGCGTGATGAAGCTGCAGTTCTCCGGCACCAGCAACACCCAGTGGATGAGCACCTACTATCCCCGCGCTTTCGAACTCGCGCGCAAGGGCGAATGGGAATCCGCGATGGAGCTTTACTGGAAAGTGAACCCGGCGCGCAACGCCAATGGCGCTGCGGCACAGAGCTATGCGGGCGGCACCGGTGTGTTGAACCGCACGATGTGGAAGTACCAGGACTGGCTGGCCGGCTTCAACGGCGGGCCGCTGCGCGCCCCGGCGATGCGTGTCCCGGACCGGCTCATGAAGTCGTTGCGCCAGGGGCTGGCGGCTTCCGACCTGCCGGTGACTTCTGATCCGGACAGCGCCTTCATGATCGGCCGCAATCCATGTTGAGGGACCGAAACGTGCAGGAACTGTTGAAGGATCCCGGGCTGTTCCGCAAGGCCGCGTTCGTTGGCGGCGATTGGGTGGAGGCGACTCCGCACGGCACCTACGGCCTGCGCAACCCGGCAAACGATCAACTACTGGCCGAACTGCCACGATTCCGTGAGGAAGAGACCGCGCGCGCCATCGAGATCGCGCACCAGGCCTTCCTAGCCTGGCGCCATACCACCGCGAAGGCGCGCTCGGAAGTGCTGCGCCGCTGGTACGAGTTGATGGTGCAACACAGGAACGACCTGGCGACCCTGATCACATTGGAAGAGGGCAAGCCACTCGCCGAAGCGAAGGTCGAGGTCGACTACGCCGCCTCCTTTCTGCAGTGGTTTTCGGAAGAGGCAAAGCGCGTGCGCGGGGACGTGATTGCCGCACCGCGCGAGACGGCCCGCATCGTGGTCTTGAAGGAGCCGATTGGCGTCTGCGCGGCGATCACGCCCTGGAACTTTCCCGCGGCCATGATCACCCGCAAGGCCGGGCCGGCGCTGGCCGCGGGCTGCAGCATGGTGGTGAAGCCGGCGAGCCAGACGCCCTTGACCGCGTTGGCTCTGGCCGAGCTCGCAAACCGCGCGGGTGTCCCTGCCGGTGTTTTCAACGTGGTCACTGGAAACGACACGCGGGCCATCGGCGGGCAGCTTACCTCGCACCCACTGGTGCGCAAGATCACCTTCACCGGCTCCACTGAAGTCGGCCGCGTGCTGCTCGCCCAGGCAGCCACGACCATCAAGAAATGCTCGATGGAGCTCGGTGGCAACGCGCCTTTCATCGTCTTCGACGACGCAGACCTGGATGCCGCGGCCGACGGCCTGGTGGCCGCGAAGTTCCGCAACACCGGGCAGGCCTGCATCAGCGCCAACCGCGTGCTGGTGCAAGCGGGCGTCTACGACGTCTTTGCTGCCAAGGTCGCTGAACGCATGCGCAAGCTGCGAGTCGGCAATGGCCTGGAGCAGAACGTGGAGCTGGGCCCCTTGATCGACGATGGCGCTGTCGCCAAGGTGGAGGAGCACATCGCCGATGCCCTGGCGCAGGGGGCGAGAATCTCGCAAGGCGGCAAGCGGCATGCGCTGGGTGGACGGTTCTTCGAGCCGACGCTCCTTCTCGACGCCACGCCCGCAATGGCCGTGGCGCGCGAGGAGACTTTCGGCCCGGTTGCACCGCTGTTTCGTTTCGAAAGGGACGAGGAAGCCTTCGCGATGGCGAACGCCACCGAGTTCGGCCTGGCCGCCTATCTGTACAGCCGCGATGCGGCCCGCATCTGGCGGGCCGCGGCCGCCATCGAATCGGGCATGGTTGGCATCAATTGCGGGCTGATCTCGAACGAGGTTGCCCCCTTCGGAGGCGTGAAGCAGAGCGGCTTGGGGCGCGAAGGGTCGCAGTACGGCATCGAGGAGTTTCTCGAAATCAAATACCTGTGCTGGGACGGGCTGGCACCCGCGGTCAGCTGAAGACGAACACAAAAGGAGACAAGCATCATGCAAGTTCATTCCCGCACTCGGCGCGTCGTGGTCTTTGCTGCGGCCCTCGCCGCCGCGGCAGGCTTCGCGCATGCGCAGCCGAACATCATCAAAATGGTGGTGCCCTTCCCGGCCGGCGGCGTGACCGACCAAGCCGCGCGCGTGATCGCCGAAAGCATGGGGCGCCAGCTTGGGCAGACCATCATCATCGAAAATCGTCCGGGTGCCGGCGGCAGAATCGGTGTCGACGCGGTCGTCAAGGCGTCCGCCGACGGCAACACGCTGCTGTTCACCAATTCCAGCTATAGCATTCTCCCCGTCGTCGATCCCAAGGTACCGTTCGACCCGCTGAAGGCGCTTGCTCCCGTGAGCATGAGCGCCACCTTCGGCCTGCAGATCGTCACGCGCAAGGACATCCCCGCCAACACGCTGCAAGAGTTCATTGCCTACGCGAAAAAGAACCCCGGCAAACTGAGTTACGGCAGCGCCGGCGTAGGAAGTGGCGCGCATTTCGCCGGCGAATATTTCAAGTCGCTCACGGGAACTTCCCTGGTTCACATTCCTTACAAGTCGACGAGCGCGGCGCTGGCTGACGTCGCTGGCGGGCAGCTCGACTTGGCATTCGACGCGTCGGCGAAGCCGCTGGTGGACGCCGGCCGGGTCAAGCTGCTGGCGGTGACCGGCAGCAAGCGCGATCCTCGCTTCCCTGACACGCCGACCGCGCCGGAAGCGGGCTTGAAGGAGTTCTCTGCGATGTATTCGTGGATCGGCGTGCTCGCACCGGCGACTACGCCTCAACCTGTACTGGAAAAGCTGCAGAAAGCCGCCGCCATGGCGGCGGCGGATCCCGCCGTGCAAAAGCGCTTCGCCGAGCTTGGGCTGCAGGCGGAGGGCGGGCCCGCGAGCCGGCTGGGAAGCGCCATCAGCGAGGATTTGCTCGTCTATCGCAAGATCGCGACCCAGGCGAAGCTGCAGTTCGACTAGCTGTGATGTTTCAGTGTGGTTTGTTCATCCGTTCAAGATTTGGGAAGCTATCGTTACCAAGACACGGCCACTCAAGCAAGGGGAACGGATGAACAGCCATAAGGTGCGAGATTGACGCCCAAAGGTCGAGCCCTGCTGGCAATTCGCATTCGCGAGCAGGGTTGGACAGTGAAGGCCGTCAGCGAAGCTGGCGGCGTGAGTGACCCCACGTGCGATGGGCAAAAATCGTGGAGAGGAGTTCCATCGAACTGGTGAAACAAATCAACTTCGGTCATTCGCGACTCAGTTCATTCTTCACCAAGAATCGCCACCGCCCGGGTCCATCCGGCGGATGCGCCGCGGATCTTGTGCGGGAAGCAGCTGATGATGAAGCCGTCGCCAGGCACCGACTCGAGGTTGTGCAGCTTCTCCAGGTGGCAGTAGCCGATGTCGCGGCCGGCCTTGTGGCCTTCCCATAGCAGGTTGCGATCACCGGTCTCGGCAAACTTCTTCGCCGTGTACGAGAAGGGGGCGTCCCAGCTCCAGGCATCGGTGCCGGTCAGCCGCACGCCCCGTTCGAGCAAATACATCGTGGCCTCGTAGCCCATGCCGCATCCGCTGTTGACGTAGTCGCCGTGGCCGTAGCGCGCCCCCGCGCGCGTGTTGACCACCACGATCTCGAGCGGCTTGAGCGTGTGCCCGATCCGGGCAAGCTCGACCTCCACGTCTTTCGCGGTGGCGACATAGCCGTCGGGAAAGTGGCGGAAATCGAGTTTCACGCCGGGCTGGAAACACCACTTGAGCGGAACCTGGTCGATCGTCATCGAGGGTTTGCTGCCCCCCTCCTCTTTCGCGTCCATCGTCGAATGGAAGTGCCATGGCGCATCGAGATGGGTGCCGCTGTGGGTGGTCAGGCGCACCCACTCGGCGGCGGCGGCTTCGCCGTCGGGGAAGTCCTCGGGCGTGGTGCCGGGCAGCATCGCGTTGAATTCGTGCATGGTGTCGGCATGCTTCTGGTAATCGATGCGCGGCGCCAGAGGCGGCGGATCGGACAGCACGTCGTTCTCGAGATAGATCGACAGATCGATGAATTCACGGGGCATCGGGCATCTCCTCTTCTTCTTCAGGATTGCTGCCAGCGCAGCAGTCTTTTCTCCGCGAGTGACAGCAACCCGTTGCTGGCGAAGCCGATCAGGCCCAGCAGCGCGATGCCGGCGAACAGCTCGCTGGCGCGGAAGGCGCGCGCGGCCAGCAAGATGGCCTGGCCCAGGCCGCTTTGCGAGGCGATCATCTCGCCGACCACCGCGACGATCAGCGAGATCGTCATCGACAGCCGCATGCCCGCGAGGATGTCGGGCATGGCGTTGGGCAGGCCGATCTTCCACACGAAGGCCGCGCGCGGCAGCTGCAGGCAGCGCGCCACTTCGGCCAGGCGCGGCTCGACGGCGGCGAAGCCGTGCACGGTGGCCAGCAGCACCGGCCACATGGCGCCGAAGGCCACCACGAACAGCACCATGTTCGGGTTCAGGCCGAAGACCGAGATGGCCAGCGGCAGCAGGGCCGAAGCCGGCAGCGGGCGGATGAATTCCAGCGTCGGCTGGACCCAGGCGCGCACCGCCGCGAAGACGCCGATGGCCGCGCCCAACAGCACGCCGAACAGCGACGCCAGCAGCCAACCTTCGAGCATGCGGCGCACCGTCGCCAGCGTGAAGGCCAGCAGCTCGCCGCGGCCCTCGCCGGCCGCACCGCCGAGGTTCAGGCCTTCGGCGAGGCTGGCCAGCGTGGCTTGCGGGGTCGGCAGGAAGACCCGGCTGACCCAGCCCGCGTTGCTTGCGGCCCACCACAACGCGACCAGCGCGGCGAGCACGCCGGCCGAGCCGAACCAGGTGGCCGTGCGCCCCGTGAGCCCTGTGCGACGGGCGCTCATTGCACGGCCCCCATGCGCCGCGCCACCCGCCGCTGCAGGCCCTGCATCGCCGCATTGATGGCATAGCCCACGACGCCGATCCAGCCGAGCCAGGCCAGCATCAGCGCCGGGTCGAGGCTCTGCTGCGCGATCATCATCGCGTAGCCCATGCCGTTGGGGTTGGCCGCGATCTCGACCGTGACGGCCACCACCAGCGCCACCGCCACGCCCAGGCGCAGCGCGACGAACAGGCGCGGCACGATCGCCGGCAGTACGATCTTCCAGGCCCGCTCGCGCACCGACAGGCCCAGCACGCGGCTGACCTCGAGCAGCCGCGGCTCGACCTGCCGCACCGCCGCCTGGACCAGGATCAGCATCGGCCAGAAGGTCGCGAAGGCCACGATGGCGAGCTCCATGCGCACGCCGAAGCCGAACATCAGCATCGCCAGCGGAATCAGCGCCACCGAAGGCACCGGCCGCAGCACCTCGATCGAGAGCGTGCCGAGCTCGGCCGCGCGGCGCGACAGGCCGAGCGCGATCCCCAGCGCGATGCCCCCCAGCGCACCGGCCAGCAGCCCGAGCGCAGCGGTGCCCAGGGTGAAGGCGGTGGCGTGCCACAGCGAGCCGTCGACGGCCGCGCCTGCGAAGGCCTTGAGTGCCGCGCTCGGCGGCGCGAGCGCATCGCTGCCGAGCGCGACGGCGCGCCGCGCGTACCACTCGAAGAGCGCCAGCAGGGCCAGTGGAAAGACCAGCGGGCGCAGCCACCTGGTTCGCCGCCCGGCCGCTCCGAAGGCGAACACCGCAGCGCTGCTGCGCGGAGGTTCTTTAGTCATGGCCGTGCTCGATGAAGGCGAACAGCTCGCGGCGCAGCCGCAGGAACTCCGGGTGTTCCTTGGTCGTGAGCTGATCGCGCGGACGCGGAATCGGCACCTCGATCATGCGCGCCAGGCTCGGGCGCCCCGGGCCGGGGTCGGCCTGCAGCGCGATCACGCGGTCGCCCAGGTAGATCGCCTCCTCGAGGTCGTGGGTCACGAACAGCACCGTCAAGCCGTCGTCGCGCACCAGGCGCGCGAGCTCGTCCTGCAGGCTCTGGCGGGTCAGCGCATCGAGCGCGCCGAAAGGCTCGTCCATCATCATCAGCTCGGGCTTCTGCGCCAGGCAGCGCGCGATCTGCGCGCGCTGCTGCATGCCGCCCGAGAGCTGCACCGGGAACTTCTGTGCATGGCAGGCCAGGCCGACCTTGGCCAGCACCTCGGCGATGCGCGCGGGCCGCTGGCTCGCGGGCACGCCGGCGGCCTCCAGTGCCAGGCTCGCGTTGCCTTCGACCGTGCGCCAGGGCAGCAGCGCGCGGCCGTAGTCCTGGAACACGAAGGCCACCTCGCGCGAGGGCCCGGTCATCGCAACACCGTTGCGCCGCACCTCGCCCCCGCTGGCGTTCACCAGCCCGCTGGCCGCACGCAGCAGCGTGGTCTTGCCGCAGCCGCTCGGGCCCACGATGCAGACGAACTCGCCGCGCGACACCTCGAACGAGGTCGGCGACAGCACCTCGCGGCCGCCGTAGCGGATCGCGACCGAATCGATGTCGAGAAAGGGTGCGCCTTGCATCGTGGCACTTCTGGCGCGCGGCGCAAGCGAATCGACAGCCCGCATCGATCAGCCCAGCACCACGCCGCTGCGCTTGACCACCGGCTGCCACTTCGCCTGCTCGGCCTTGATGAAGGCATTGAACTCGGACGGCGTATTGCCCACCGGCTCGCCGCCGTAGCCCCTGTAGCGCTCGATCGCATCGGGCATCCTGGCGACCTGGGCGCAGGCGTCCGCCACCTTGTCGATGCAGGCCGTCGGCGTGGTCGCGGGCGCCATCAGCCCGAAGGAGGTGAACGGCTCGAACTCGGCGATGCCGAGCTCGCGATAGGTCGGCACCTCGGGCAGCAGCGGCTGGCGCGCGTTGCCGGTGAGCGCCAGCACCTTGAGCCGGCCCGCGGCGATATTGCTCATCGACGCGGGAAGCGCATCGAAGATCACTTGCGTGTCGCCCGCCAGCACGCTCGAAAACGGGCTCGTCGTGTTGTACGGAATGAAGTCGATCGACGCGCCGGTGGCCATGACGAACCATTCGCCGACCATGTGCGAGAAGCTGCCCACGCCTTGCGTGGCCGCGCGGATGGTGCCCGGCTCGCGCTTGCTGAGCGCGACCAACTCGGCCGCGTTCTTCACCGGCAGCTTCGGGTTGGCGATCATCGCGCCCTGCAACAGCGCCAGCATGCTGACGGCCGTGAAGTCGGACAGCTTGTAGTTGAGATGGGTGTAGAGCTGCGGGATATAGGACAGCGCACTGGTCGACCCCATGTAGAGCGTGTAGCCATCGGGCGCGGCCTTGGCGGCGTAGTCGGTGCCGATCGTGCCGGCCGCGCCGGGCCTGTTCTCGACGATAACCGAATGCCCCAGCACGGCGCCGATGCGCGCCGCGAAGAAGCGCGAATCCACGTCGAGACCGGTGCCGGCGGGAAACGGAACGATGACGCGGATCGGCTTGTTCGGATAGTCCTGCGCCATGGCGTGGCGCGCGGTTCCGCCGAGCAGCAGGCCGGCGCCGAGGGCGATGGTTTGACGGCGATCGAGTTGCATGGAATGTCTCCTTTTCTTTTACAGATGGGCGCGTGCGAGGTCAGCCGGCCTCCAGGCTGAGTCCGGCGGCCTTGGTCACGCGTGCATAGCGATCGATCTCGCCGCGCGTGAAGGCGGCGAACTGCGCCGGCGACATCGCCGGCAGCGGTCCGGTTCCGAGCGCGGCCAGCCGATCGATCACCTCGGGCTGATTCATCGCGCGCACGGTTTCGGCATTCAGCCGGTTGACGAGGTCCGCCGGCGTGCCGGCCGGCGCATAGAGGCCGAACCAGCTCGTGACTTCGAAGCCGGGCACGCCCGACTCGGCGACGGTCGGCAGGTCGGGCAGCGCGGGGGAGCGTTTCAGGCCGGTCTGCGCGATCTGGTGCAGCTTGCCGTCCTTGACGAAGGACTGCACCGCCAGCGGGCTGTTGAACATCATCTGCAGCTGGCCGCCGACCAGGTCGTTGACGATCGGCGCCGCGCCCTTGTAGGGCACGTGCAGCAGCTTCACGCCGGCCATCTGCGCGAACATCTCGCCGGCCAGGTGCAAGCCGTTGCCGATGCCACCGGAGCCATAGCTCACCGTCTCCGGATGGGCGCGCGCGTAGTCGATGAGTTCCTTCACGTTGTGCACCGGCAGCGACGGATTCACCACGATCACGAACACGCCCGGCGCCACCACCGGCGCCACGGGCACGAAGTCGCGCAGCGAGTCGAAGGGCAGCTTCTTGTAGAGCCCGGCATTGATCGCGAAGGCCGAGCTGTGCAGCAGCAGCGTATAGCCGTCGGCCGGCGACTTGGCGACCGCGTCGGCACCGATGATGCCGTTGGCACCGGCCTTGGTGTCGACGACCACCGGCTGGCCGAGGCGCTTGCCGAGTTCGTTGCCCAGCAGCCGCGCCACCGTGTCGGCGGTGCCGCCCGCCGAGAAGGGGATCACGATCCGGATCGGCTTCTCGGGCCAGGCGGCGGCGCGCGCGGCCATCGGCAACAACGCGCAAGCCGGCCAGGCGCCGAGGCCACGCAGGATATTGCGGCGGTTCGGATCGGTCATGGCGGATATCTCCTCAGGTGTTTTCAAGTGCGGCGGCCTCGTTCAGCGCGCGCCGCACCAACGCGTCGGCCGAGCCGTCGTCGCTGAATCCGAGGGCCAGGGCTTCGCTGGCATCGATCGGCGGCTGGCGTGCGAAGACGGCTTCGACCTGCTCGATCGGTGCGTACGCAACCAGCTCCAGACGATCCGCGCCATAGCGCGCGGCGAGCCTGTCGACGACCTCTTCGATGCGCAGCCGCAGCACCGGCAAGGCCCAGACGCGCGCGCGGCCATGCAGTGCGGCGGCGGGGATGCGTGCCGCATGCAGAAGGTTGTCGACGCAGCGTTGGGCCGACATCCACCAGCAGCTCGCATGCGGCGACACCGGGCAGACGAAGCGCTCGCCGGCGCGCAGGGCATGGAAGATGTTGCTCATGAAGGCCGACACATGGCCATTGGCCTGGGGCGGCCGCGCCACGATGCCGGGCAGGCGCACGCAGCGGCCATCGAGCACGCCACGGCGCGACATGTCCGCGAGCAGGATCTCGGTCATCAGCTTGTGGGCGCCATAGCTGGTCACCGGCCGCAGCGGCGTCGCCGCATCGACCAAGGCGGGCAGCGGTGCGCCGTACACAGCGACTGTGCTCGTGAAGACGACGACCGGCGGCGCGTCCGCGCTGGCCAGGCGTTCGAGCAAGCCGACGGCGGCATGCAGATTGACCGCCGCGCCGAGCGCCTGGTCCCGCTCGGCCGCACCGCCCGGAATGCTGGCGAGATGAAACACCAGATCGGGCTTCTCCGCCGCCAGGCGGTCGATGAACCCGGCATCGGCGATGCTGCCTTCGAAGTGCCGGACCCGCGGGTCGGCTGCATTGCCGGCGAACCGGATGTCTGCCAGCAGCAGTTGCTCCAGCGGCCGGCCGAGCGCGTCGGCATCGGCCAGCAGGCGCTCGGCGAGCAAGGCGCCGACGAAGCCTGCGGCACCAGTGACCAGCACCTTCATCGCGCCGACCCGGCCACAACGAAGCGGTTGTCGATGGCGCCGAACACCGATCGGCCCTGCGCGTCGAGGGTTTCGAAGCGCATCGATTCGCCGAACTTCAGGAAAGGCGTTCGCGCCTCGCCGTGGTCGATGGTCTCGACCGCGCGCCGCTCGGCCAGGCAGGCCGAGCCGACCTCGCGGCAGGACTTGTTCGACACCGTGCCCGAGCCGAGCACGAAGCCCGCACCCAGGCGGCGGTTGTAGGCCATGTGGGCGATCAACTCGCCGAAACCCCAGTCCATCTCGCGGCCGTTCGGATGGCCGAACCACTCGCCGTTGCGCGCAACGCGCAGGTCGAGGTGCACGCGGCCGTCGCGCCAGGCGTCGCCGAGCTCGTCGGGCGTGACGGCCACCGGCGCGAACACGGTGGCCGGCTTGGCCTGCACCAGGCCGAAGCCCATCTGCAATTCGCGAAACAGATGGCCGCGCATGCTGACGTCGTTGAGGATCGTCACCAGCTTGATGTGGCCGTCGGCCTCGGCCGCGGTCACGCCCATCGGCACGTCGTCGGTGATGACCGCGTACTCGCCCTCGAAGTCGCACTGGTCGGCCTCGGCCGGGAACTCGTAGTCGTCGCACGGCCCTCGGAAGTCGTCGCCCTGGCGCGGCACGAGGATCGGGATTCCCGGCTGCTTCTTGACGGTCAGCTTGAACGCCTCTTCCATGATGTCGCCGTGGTTGAGGAAGGCCGACGCGTCGACGAACTGGTGGCTGCGCGGCAGCGGCGCCATGGCCTGCGCCGGATCGAAGGCGAAGGCGTTGTCCGCGACGGCTTCGTTCAGCCGGTCTGAGAGCCGGCGCAGGCCCGGTTCGCAGGCGGCCCAGTCCTCGATCGCTGCACGCAGGGTGGCGGCGACCGGGGATGCATCCACGGCTTGCCGGAGGTCGCGCGAGACGACGACGAGGCGGCCGTCGCGGGTGCCGTTCTTGAGGGTGGCGAGTTTCATGAAAGAGGTCTCCTGATATTGAATGTGGGGGAGGGTCAGGCCAGCGGCCGGCCGCCGTCGACCGGGATCACCGCGCCGGTGGTGAAGCCCAGGTGCGTGGCGCAGGCGACGACCGCCCGGCCGACCTCCTGCGGGTGGGCCAGCCGATGCAGCGGCGTGCGTGCCGCCTGCTCGTCGCGCCATGCGGCATCCATCGACTTCACGAAGTCGGTGTCGGCCAGGCCGGGCGAGACCGACAGCACGCGGATGCGCGGCGCCAGGGCCCGGGCCAGCGAGCGCGTTATGTTGTCGAGCGCCGCCTTCGACGCACAGTAGGCGACGTTGCTGCCCATCGCGGTGACCGCGGCGATCGACGACAGATTTACCACCAGCGCATCGTGGCTGCGCTCCAGCAACCCGCGCAGCGCGCGCACCACGGCGAAGGGACCGCGCACGTTGGTCGCAAAGATCTGGTCGATCAGCGCATCGTCGAGCAGCTCCAGATCGCCGTGCGGCACGAAGCGCGTGGTGCCGGCGCAGTTGACGACGATGTCGCAGCGGCCGTAGCGCGCCTCGATGTCGGCGGCCAGCAGCGCCAGCGCGCCGCTGTCGGTGACCGGCGCCTTCAGCGCGCAATGCCGAGCCTGTTCGGCCGTCGGCAGCGCCGCCGCCAGCGACTCGGCGGCGCCTGCCGAACGGAGGTAGCCGACCACCACGCTGGCACCCGCGGCCGCCAGCGATTCGCAGATCGCGGCACCGAGCCCGCCGGCCCCGCCGGTGACCAGCGCGACGCGGCCCTGCAGCGTGACGCCCAAGCCGGTGGCCGGCATCAGGCCGCCGCTCCGAACCGCCGCACGCGGATGTCGGCCTGCTCCTTGTGGCCAGACAGCTGCTCGAGCGCGCAAAGGCGCGAGCAGACCTCGCCGATCTGCACCGAGGCCTCGTCGGTCAGCACGCGCTGGTAGGTGTGGGTCTTGATGAACTTGCCGACCCATAGGCCACCGGTGTATCGGCCCGCGCCCATCGTCGGCAGCGTGTGGTTGGTGCCGATGACCTTGTCGCCATAGGACACGTTGGTGCGCGCGCCCAGGAACAGCGCGCCGTAGTTGGTCATGCGCTGCAGGTACCAGTCGGGGTCGCGGGTCATCACCTGAACATGCTCCGAGCACAGCCGGTCGGCTTCGGCCAGCGCCTCCTCGTCGCTGTCGCACAGGATGATCTCGCCATGGTCGCGCCAGGCCACGCGGGCGATCGCCGCGGTGTCGAGCCGGGCCAGCACGTTCTCGATCGCCGCCGGCAATTCGGCGGCGATGGTCTTGCTGGTGGTGATGCAGTAGGCCGGCGAGGTCGGCCCGTGCTCGGCCTGGCCCATCAGGTCGACCGCCACCAGTTCGGCGTCCACGCTGTCGTCGCAGATCACCAGGGTCTCGGTCGGGCCAGCGAACAGGTCGATGCCGACGCGGCCGAACAACTGGCGCTTGGCCTCGGCCACGTAGGCGTTGCCCGGGCCGACGATCATGTCGACCGGCTTGAAGCTGTCGGTGCCGATCGCCATCGCGGCCACGGCCTGCACGCCGCCGACGCAATGGATCTCGTCGGCGCCGGCCAGCGCCATGGCCGCAACGATCTCGTTGCTCGGCTTGCCGTCGAACGGCGGCGCGCAGGCCACCACGCGCTTGACGCCGGCGACCTTGGCGGTGAGCACGCTCATGTGCGCGGAGGCGATCAGCGGATATTTGCCGCCCGGAATGTAGCAGCCGACCGAGTTGACCGGGATGTTGCGATGGCCCAGCACCACGCCGGGCAGAGTCTCGATCTCGACGTCGTGCATCGAGCTCTTCTGGATCTGCGCGAAGCGGCGAATCTGCGCCTGAGCGAACTTGATGTCGGCCAGCGCCTGCGGCGACAAGGCCGCGATGCAGGCGTCGATCTGGGCCTGGTCGAGCCGGAACGACGCCGGGCTCCACCGGTCGAACTTCTGCGAGTACTCGCGCACGGCGGCATCGCCGCGCGTCTCGATGTCGCTCAGGATTGCCTCGACGGTCTGCCGGACCTGCGTGTTGCGGTCGGCCTTGCCGGCCGCGGCCTGGCCGCTCTTGAGTTGCTGGATCATGGGTTCTGCGCTTTCGGTGGGTTACTTGACGATCAGCGCCGCCACGTCGGGCACCGCCTTGACCATGCCCTGTGCCTTCATGGCGTCGCCCCAGAAGCCGAGCTGGGCGTCGCTGACGGAAGTCGCGAGCTTGGGGACGGCCAGCGTGGCTAGCACTTCGGGCGGCATGCGCAGGTACTTGCCCATCACGGCACGCGAGGTTTCGGGTTCCTTCTGTTGAAAGGCGATGCCTTCGTCGAGCGCCTCGCGAAAGGCCTTCGCGGCCGCGGCATTCTTCTGGGCCCAGTCTTTGGTGCTGCTGTAGACGATCGGCAGCACGCCGGCCGGCGGGAAGTCCTCGGAGATGTAGGCGAGCACAGTGCCGGTGCCAGCCTGCACCATGCGGCTCATGAACGGCTCCGCGGGCACGGCGGCATCGATGTTGCCGCCGCGCATGACGTCGTTGGTCTGCGGCAGCGCGACTTCGACGAAGCTGACCTTCTTCCAGTCCACGCCCTTGTCGCCGAGCCACTTGCGCATCAGCACATGCAGCGTGGCGCCGAATCCCGCCACGCCGACGCGCTTGCCGACCAGGTCCTGCGGCGTCTTGATCTCGACGCCCTTGCGCACCACGATCCCGGGCACCTTGCCGTCACGCGTCAGCACGCTGCCGCCCGCGATCACGCGCAGGTCGAGACCGCTGTCGACCGCCTGCATCAGCACCGAGGGCGTGACGGTGCCGATCTGGATCGAATCCGACTGCAGTGCCGGTGGAATATTGGGGTTGATCGGGATCGTCTGCAACGTGACGTCGAGGCCTCGCTTGGCGAAGAAGCCCTGCTCCTTGGCCACGTACAGCGGCATCAGGTCGGGAATCGCGACGTAGCCGACCGTGATCTTCGTCTGGGCCCAGGCGGCGGCAGCGGCGAGCAGCAATGTCAGTGCGGCCAGGGCACGGAAGGCGTCGCGTCGAATCGTGTATGGCATGAAGTCTCCTGTGGAAATTCTTGTGTGTCAGTTGCCATCGCCGATGGTGGTGCCGCCATCCGCAATGAGGTTGTGTCCGGTCACGAAGCCGCCGGCGCGCGAGACCAGGAACAGCGCCGCACCGGCGATCTCCTCGGGCTCGGCGATGCGGCGCAGCGGCGTGAGCGCCAGCCTGCGTTGCATCACCGCCGCGTCATCGGTCAAGGGCCTGGCGAAGGCGGTGCGCGTGACGCCGGGAGACAGCGCGTTGACGCGGATGCCCGAAGGCCCCCACTCCACCGCCAGGTTGCGCGCCAGTTGCGCCAGCGCGGCCTTCGACAGGCCGTAGAGCCCGAGCCCCTTGTTGCCGCGCACGCCCGCGATGCTCGACATCAGCACCACGCTGCCGCTGCGGCGCGGCACCATGTGGGCGATCACCGCGCTGGTGAGCCACAGCACGCTGCGCAGGTTGACGGTCATCGTCATTTCGTAGTCGGCATCGCTCGCGCCGGCGATGGGCCCCATGTGCGGCGCCACGCCGGCGTTGCACACCAGGATGTCGATGGCGCCGCACAGGCGCAGCGCGGCATCGACCAGCGCATCGATCTGCCCGCGCTGCGTGACGTCGCAGGCCACGGCCTGGGCGTCGATGCCGCGGGCCCGCAGCGCCGCCGCCTGCGCCTCGCATTCGGCGCCTTCGTCGCTGGACAGAATCACCTTCGCGCCGGCTTCGCCGAGCGCCGTCGCCACGGCCAGGCCAATGCCGCGGCTGGCGCCGGTGACCAGCGCCGACTGGCTGCTCAGGTCGAACAGGGAATGCATGCGCGGCCTACCAATGGATCAGCGGCATGCCGGCCACCGGCGAGCGGAAGTACGGGATCCGGTCGCCGCGCAGGCTGCCCAGGTAGACCGTGCGCAGGTCCGGTCCGCCGAAGGTCAGGCTGGCCATCCACGGCGCCAGGGTGCCGTGCGCGGCGGCCATGATCTCGGGCGTCAGCGTGCACGCCTCGTAGTGGCGGTTCAGCGTGGCCGTCGCCTCGGCATTCGAGTCATCGAGCAGCGTCAGCAGCTCGCCGTCCGGCGTGATCGCGACCAGCTTGTCAGTCATGATCAGCGTGACCCACAGGTTGCCGAACGCGTCGAAAGCAAAGCCGTCCGGGAAGCCTTCGAGCTTGCTGGGCCCGTAGACCTCGCGCTGCGCGAGCGAGCCATCGGGCTGCACACGCAGCCGCGAGATGCGGCGCGCATTGCTCTCGACCACGTAGAGCCACTCTTCCGCCGCATCGAGCCGGACTTCGTTGGTGCCGCCGAAGCCCTCGGCCACGATGCGGATCCCGCGCTCGTCGATCAGCGCGATGTAGCCGTCGAGCACGCCCGAGTTGATCGAGTCGGTCCACGGGCGCATGCGGGTGGTCACCGTGAGCCAGATGCGCCCCTTCGAGTCGCGCGCGACGAAGTTGGCCTTGCCCAGCGGCCGGCCGTCGATTTCGGTGTAGAGCGTGCGCATGCGACCGTCGCGCGTCATCACCTCGACCGCATCGGTGCCCCAGTTGGCGATGATGAAGTCGCCGTTGGCGAGGAACGCCATGCCGTTGGGCAGCGATCCCTGGGCCTGCACATAGCGGTCGTCGAACGAGACCGATTCGGCCGCAGCCGCCTGCGCGATGCGCGGCGTCACCAGTTGCTGCGTGCCGTCGGGCGCGACGCCCACCCCGCCGCCACGCGCGTCGGCCGCCCACAGCGTGCCGTCGCGCTCGGCCAGGATGCATTCGGGCCGCTGCAGGTCGTGGCCGATGGTCCGGATGGCAGCGCGGTCGACCTGCCAGCCGATGAGGGGGTTCTTGTCAGTCATGGGTTTCGGTGATCGGAAGCTGGAGTCCCAGCAGGTCGGCGGCATTGCCGCCCAGGATGCGCGCGCGGTCCGCGGCGCTCAAGTCGGCCACGCTCTCGAGCAGCCGGTGCGGGTCGTAGCTGCCCATGTCGAACGGATAGTCGGTGCCGACGACCAGCTGCGACGCGCCGACCACCTCGATCAGATGGCGCAGGATCTCGGGCTCGTAGACCAGCGTGTCGAACCAGATGCGGCGCAGGTAGTCGCGCGGCGCGCGCTTCATGCGCGCCGCCTCGGGCCGCACCTTGTAGGCATGCTCGCTGCGCCCGAAGTTGGCCGGCAGGTAGCCACCGCCGTGCGCTGCAACGATGCGCAGGCCCGGATGCCGGTCGAGCACGCCGCCGAAGATCAGCTCCGACAGCGCCACCGTGGTCTCCAGCGGCTGCCCGATGGTGTTGGCCAGATAGTGCCGGTTGACGCGCTCGCCCAGCGAGCTGCCGAGCGGATGGATGAAGACCAGCGCCCCCAGTGCGTCGGCGCACGCCCATACGGGCTCCAGGCTCGCATCGGCCAGCTCCCGGCCATTGACCGAGGACGACACCTCGATGCCGCGCAGGCCCAGCGTCTCGACCAGGTGCGTCAGCTGCCCGACGGCAAGCCCGGGGTGCTGCAGCGCCACCGTGCCCAGGCCGGCCAGTCGTTGCGGATGCAATGCGCACTGCTCGGCGATGTGTTCGTTCTGCTGCCGCACGATGGCCGAGGCCAGGTCCGGGTCGGCCCAGTAGTAATACTGCGTCGGCGACGGGCTCAGCACCTGGACGTCGACGCCCATCGCGTCCATGTCCGCCAGGCGCTCGGCCAGCATCGTCATCTTGCGGATCGCCGGCGGCAGCATGCACGCGAGGTTGTGGCGCACCGAGTCCTCGCCCTGCATGCGCAGCATCAGCGCGGGCTCGGCCTTCTTTTGCGGGCGATCGGCCACCAGCGTCTCGACCGACGGCGTCAGCACGTGCGCGTGCAGGTCGACGGTGAAGGCCCGGCGGCCGCTACCGACCGGTCTGAGCGGCGCCTGCGCGCAACCCGGTGGACATGCGGCGGTGCAGCTGTGGATCAGCATCGCGCCTCCCCTTCGCCCGCCTCGCGCGCTTCATCCTGGCAGATGTTGCGCTGCGTTCCGAGGCCGGTGATGGCGCCTTCGACCACGTCGCCCGCACGCAGGAAACGGCCGTAGTGCGTTCCGTTGCCGGCCGGCGAGCCGGTGCAGATCAGGTCGCCCGGCCACAGTTGCACGCGACTGGAGATGTGCTCGATCTGGCGCGCGATGTCGAAGATCATGTCGGACGTGCTTTCGTCCTGCATCAGCTGGCCGTTCAGGCGCAGCTGGATCCGCAGGTCCTGCGGGTCCGCCACGAACGCGGCTGGCACCAGGTAGGGCCCCATCGGCAGGAAGCTCGGCGCGCTCTTGGCCGAGATCCAGTCGGTGCCTAATGCCTTCGGCTCCTTGACGTAGACCATGTCGCGAGCCGTGACGTCGTTGACCACCGTGTAGCCAGCGACGTAGTCCATCGCGTGTTCTCGCTTCACGTTGCGCGCCGCGCGGCCGATGACGACGCCGAGCTCCAGCTCCCAGTCGGGCTTGTGCGCGAACGCCGGAATCACGATCGGATCGAACGGACCGGTGACCGCCGAGACCATCTTGCCGAACACGTACGGGCTGCCATGGGCGGCGCGCTCTTCCATGAGCTCGCGCGCATGCGCGCGCAGCTGCTCGGGATCGAGCCCCTCGGTGCCCGGGTTCGCGCCCGGCCCCTGGTCGACGATCAGGTCGACCACGTGCTTGAAATAGTTCGCGCCGGTGCACATCACCTGGCGCGGCAGGTCGACCGGCGGATGGAAGCGGAAGCGATCGATCGGCTGCCAGGCGCCGTCCGGCGTCTGCGCCGTCTGCGAGACGGCCCGCAGCAGCGCCTCGAAGCTCTCCGGCCAGTCGGCAAGCAAGCCCAGCACGTTGCCAGCATTCCGCAGCGCCGGAGCGACGTCGCTCACCGCGGCCGCCCGGCCGGCGACCACGACGGCGGCGAACGGCTGGCCGTTCGGCAAGGACAAGGTCGCAAGCGCGAAAGGCGCCCGGAGGTCGTTGGCTGGCATGTCTCTTGGCTTCTTTGTTAATGCGAGCCGAGATCGTAGGAAGGCTGGACATATCCGTAAAATCGATTTTTCGGATTTCTTGTATCCGGCGATCCGATACATTTCGGCCCATGCGCTTCAACAAACTCGATCTCAACCTGCTGGTCGCGCTCGACGCCTTGCTGGCCGAAAGAAGCATCACCCGCGCAGCCCGGCGCCTGAGCCTGAGCCAGCCGGCCACCAGTGGCGTGCTGGCGCGGCTGCGCGACTATTTCGGCGATCCGCTGCTGACCCAGATCGGGCGCCAGATGGTCATGACGCCGTTGGCCGTGGAGCTCTCGGTGTCGGTGCGCGACGTGCTGCTGCGCATCCAGTCGACTATTGCGGTGCAGCCGGTGTTCGATGCCTCGACGTCGACCCGGCATTTTCGCGTGATGGCATCGGACTATCCGATCAGCGTGGTGCTGGCCGAGGCCGCGCGCCACATGTTCCATGCGGCGCCGGGCGTGACTCTGGAGATCGTGATGCCTGGCGACGGCGTTTCAGAGGCGGTCGAGCGCGGCGAGATCGACCTGCTGATCATGCCGTCGCAGTACCTCGCGCAGGGACATCCGAGCGAAAGCCTCTACGAGGAAACCTACAGCTGCGTCGTCTGGAGCGGCAACACGCGGGTGGGCGAAACGATCACCAAGGACGAGTACATGTCGCTCGGCCACGTGACCACCCGATTCGGCAACAACCGCCACCCGAGCCTGGAAGAGTGGTTCCTGAAGAGCAGCGCGCTTTCACGGCGCATCGAGGTGACGACGAACAACTTCAACACATTGCCGCTGATGGTCATCGGCACGCACCGCGTGGCCACGATGCACACTCGCTTGGCTCGCCAGTTGGCGCTGACTCTGCCCCTTCGCATCGTGCCGCTGCCTGTGGAGTTTCCGACGATGATCTGGACTATGCAGTGGCCGCGTCATTTGACCGGGGACCCGGCGCACCTCTGGTTCCGTCGTGTCGTGAAGGAAGCCGCTCAAACCGGCGACTGAAAGAGTCCCAGGTTGCCGCACCCGGGCAGTCTTCGCGACAGCGACAGCGACAGGAGGAGCGTTTGTCGAGAGCCCTGGCCATCGCTCAAGATCGCTTACTCCCTGAGAAAGCAAGATTTCGCAAATTTCATGGACGCGAATCGTCCGCTGTCCGCGAGCGCCCAACCCCTCGCATCGCCTTGATCCTCTCATCGCGCTCGGTAGTGAGGTACATCGACGTCGTCGCTACCGTTGCATGCCCCAGGTTGTTTTGCACCACCTGGATGGGCACCGGCGTCTGCCCTTCCCTGCCTTGCAACGCATGCGAGCCATGCGAATGCCGCAGCCAGTGCGTGCTGGCCTTTTTCAGCTGCTGCGCGTCGGCGCCCTCAAGGCTGTCAGCGGCCTGTGCCAGGAACGCCCTGATGGCCTGGTAAAGCCCCGAGGCCGACCAGGATGCGGGCCGCTCGAGTTCGGTGCCGAAGCGCGCCATCACATGGATGCCCCGATTGCCCGGCGCGCTCACCTGCCGCTCGAAGCCGAATCGAGCCAGCTCTTCGCCAAGCTCCTCGACCAGTTCGCCCGGCACCGGCACCTGCCGGCGGCGCCCGCCCTTGCCGATGACCGACAACATCCAGTCGGCCGCAACCGTCCCATCGGTGTATTCGATCTGCTCCAGATCCTCGCATTTCACGGTGGTGATCTCGGCCAGTCGCAGCCCGGTCGCGTAGAGCCAGCGCATGCCACGCCGAAGCCGCCGCCCGGCTTCCGTGTCGACGTGGTTCCTCAACAGCGCGTCGACGTGATCCCACTGGGCAAAGGTCATGGTCCGGCTCGAGCCCAGCGGCAGCCTCGGGTGGCTCGGCAAGGCCACGGCCGCAAACGGACTCCCCGTCACGTAGCCCTGGCTCGTGAGGAAGGCAAACAGGCTCCTCAGGATGGTCAGCGAATGCCGCAGCGCGACCGGGGCCAGCGGCCCCTCGAGGGGCCGCCACAGGGGCGACCAGCGCTGGTGATGGCGTGGCCCGCACCAGGTCGCAGGGGGATTGGCCAGGAAGCTGCTGTAGTCCGGCGCATCCTCCACCGCCAACGACGACAACGCCTTCTTCCGTTCGAGGATCGCCCACAGCAGCAGTCGCTCCGCCTCCTTGCGATACGCCCGCTGCGTCGACGAGAGTTCGCCATTGATACGTCCCGGCCGCTTCGAAGCCAGCCAGGCGCCAATCGCCTCGTGGTCGTTGCGGGCCAAGATGAGACATTTCTCGATCGGCGCACGAAAGCGCCCCGCACGGCCGTCCAGTTCGGCCGGCAACAGGAATTTCTCGAACGGGCGGATGGCGGTGGCCGCTGGCACCACCTCGGCCAAGGTGGCCGGCGTCAGTTGCGCGCGCGGCTGGTCCACGTGCCGCCCGACCCGCAGCCCCAGCGCGGTCTCGTTCGCATGCAGCCACTCGAGGATTCGCGAGCCCTTGAGCGCTCCCACGCCCGGCACCTGTACCCACCAGCGTGCGCCGATGCCATTGATGCGTTCCACCAGCGCAAGGAGCGTCGGCACGCCGGCGCGCTCGAGCCGGCTGGCCAGCGAAGGATTCAGCCACGCCCCCACGCGGTCGCCCGGTCGCGGATCTTGCGCCACGAGGCCTTGCAACCAACGCAGCGCTTCGAGCTGCCGCTCGATGACGCGGGCCCGGCGCGTGGGCTGGGCCGAAGCGCCCTGCGGTCCCCTGCCCTGCCCGCCCCTGCCTCCCCTCGCACTGGGCGGATAGGCCTCTTCGTAGGCTTCCAGCTGCTCGGCTTCCGAAAAATCCTCCATGCCCTGCGCTTGGGCGAACTCGGCCAGCGTGGGTTGCTTTGGCGCCGACGTGATCCGATCCGGGTCCAGCAGGATCAGCCGGGCGGTGCCTGGCTTGTTCTCACGCTTGGCCGACGCCGCGAACTCGTCGCGGATCCAGGCGATCGTTTTTCGCACCGTCCGCAGATCCGTGTGCTCGCCTTCGAGCCGCAGGTACCGGTCCCAACTCGCGCGCTCATCGAGGCCTTGGGCCAGCGCCCTCATGAAGGCGAAGTGCCCGCTGTGCAGCTTGCGCGGCGGTGTCTTGGTCTGCTTCACGTTGGCCACGTGGGGCCGCGGCCCTTGTCGGCAGGGGATCGCCAGAACTTCCACCAGGGCCGCGGAGCCGCCACCGGCTCCGGCGGCAGCTGCGCCAGCTGGCTGGCCTTCAGGCGTCGGCGCCGCTCGACTTCGAGGGCATGGGCGATCCCGTTGGCCTCGCGGTCGCCGCGAAGGGCCTGGGCGCGCCAAGTCACCGCCAGGCGCTCGAGCGCTTCATCGTCGAGGTGCTCCAGTTGCGACGGGGTCGGAATGGTGGGCATGGTGGGCATGGTGGAGACGGTCAAGCGATTAGAAGCTGGACGTTGGGGCGAATGCAGCAAAGCGGACGGGTAGCTGAAATCGCGCGGACCTCCCCTCCCGAAGGAAGCGGCGCCCGAGCGGGACCTGAACCATCGTGATGATAGACATTATTATCATCAATTGCATTTTTGCATGCCGCAGAGAGGGAACTTCGAGAATCTCTTTTCAAGTCATTGAATTTGTTGGAGTTTTTCCTAGTCCCGTTGCATCGTGAAAACACGGTTGGGCGTCTGGGCAGAGGTTCGTTACTTGGCGGGAACAGCTCGCGCATGAGGCGCAGGTGAACCCCAACGGACCTCGCACTGCTGGCTCATGGAAGCACCACGCTCCCGCGCGGGGAGCTGACCCACGACCTTGGAAACTTAGTCGGCGCGCGTTTATCAAGCTCGGGAGTGGACTCGGGTCGCCATTGTGGCCCAGCTTTCGGGTCGGCTCTGACCCGTCGTCGTCATGGCGCAGGCGCTCGGGTGTGAACAACTCTCACCGCCATCTGCAGATCTGGCCGTGGAAGTCTGGCATCTTGCCATGTTGCATCCTTGTTCAAGTGTGTGCGCTCACTTCTATCAAGGTTGAGATCTCTCTTTCGGGCACTCATCGGTCCCTGCGGGCGTGCTTCAAACCTTGCTGCCGACGAAGGTGTCAATCATCGTGGACCAGCTTTCGGCGCAGAGCCTCGCCATGGGCTGGTCGAAGGAAGGTCCGTCTCCCCTTCCAATCGACGAAGAGGAACGCGATGGGCTTGCCATCGTCGTCTTTCCACTCCCTTGTGGATCCTAGCGCTTGCCGCGGCACCTCGCCCTGAGCGGTGAATCTGGGAAGCCCTCCGCCGGCGAAGGGGTGGCACCCGCGTCGTAAGAGCTCGCGCGATGTGGCCAGTACGCCCTCGGGACGCCTTGCTGATGTTGCCCATGTCGCGAGCGATCGCGGCGTCCAGTTGCCCTTGGCGGACGGAAAGAGGTCCTGCTCCAGCGCACGTATGTACATGACGCCCTGCTCCCACTCCGAGAGGTCCTCGCGTTCCCGATTCTCGCGCTCCATGTCGACAAACAGCTCAGCGCCCTTCATGTCCGATGGCAAGAGCGCCAACGCCGAAAGACCCAGCTCCACTAACGCCTGATGCCGAAGGTGGCCGTAGACCACCTCGAACTTTGCTAATCCTGCGGCTGCACATTCGATCGGGTGCACCTTGATCGGCTGGACAGTGCCGCCCGCACTCTCTACTCTTTTCGAACGGGCGAAGTCTTCTGCCTTGAAGTGCGACAAATCCCGGCTGGCCCGACTGGTCGCCTTGATCAGCTTCGAGTCGCCGCGTCGCTTGCGCGCCGTCGAAACCGCTCAGGCGCTCGCGAAGGCGAACCACCTCCCGGTGAACTCGGACTGCTCTGTCATGAAGGACGGCATGGAGCCAGGCCCTGTCTTGGGCGCAATGGAAGCCGCAACCTGTTCGTTGGGCATCGCGTGCGCAACCGCGGCGGGCGCTTCCGAAACCTTGGCGCCACCCTCCCCCTGTACCCACAGTTTTCTTCAACAGTACGTGGTGCCTGGCTGGAGATGGGGAGATTTTCGGTGACGCTGAACGCGCGCTTCACCAAGTCCTATTTGCATTGCCGATTTCTTTTTTCACGTTCCATCGATCGCTTTGCGCCGCCGTGGGAGTTGTAGAGATTGCGAGCCATGCCAGTCCCGAGATTTGCGCGGCAACCAACCCTGCGCGGGCGACAGACCTCGGTCTCGGTCTGAACCGGCAGGGTGGTGGCTACCTGGTCGCCACCTCCTCTTGCGCTTCCCCCGGATGCTCCGGCACTGGCCGTTCCAGCCAAGGTGGCTACCTGGTCGCCACCCTGGCCCGCAGACCCGCCGGCAAAAAAAAAGGTGGCCGATGCCACCCTTCTTACCTTGCTCGATCACCCTACTGCGTCGCGAGCGCCTTGGCGATTGCGGCGGTTATCGCCTCCGCCATCGCATCGTCGACCAGTCCGGAATCGACTGTGAAGATCGCTCTGCCCTGCGAATCACGGCGCCATGTGCCAAACGACCCGGTCGTCGAATGCATCTTCCGAGGACCGCTTGCTTCGGCCTCCGTCCCGAGCAACGCCGCAACCACGGCATTCACCCTGAGCTTGGCCTCGCGCTGCCGCAGCTTCTCGGCTCGCTTGAGCACAGCCTTGGGGTTTTCGTCGAGAGCGGCCTGAACGGCCTCGGCGTGAGCCGGCTTGATGTCGAGCGGAGACTCGAATGCCTCCACGATCGCCGGCGGCAGCCGTGCAACCCGAAGCGTCTTCTGGATCCACCTGCGGCTCACCCCGGTAGCCTCCGATAGCTGCCGCTCGGACCTGTAGAAGCCCTCCTTCTCGTCCAAGGCGGACAAATACATCATGCCGGTTTCGAATGCAGAAAGATCCGTCCTTTCGCGGTTCTCGCGCTCCATGGCAAGAAAGTGAGCCTCAGCACCCAGCGGTTTGTCCCAGATCAATGTGAGGACCTTGAGCCCGAGTTCGAGACAGGCCTGATGACGGCGGTGACCAAACACCAACTCGTACCCTCCCCCCTCCTTGACGGCAACGAGGATTGGCTGAACGTTCCCGCCGGAGGCTTGAATGCTCGCCTTCAGCCGCTCGAAATCAGCCGTTGTGAAGGCCTTCGCGTGCCGGTTGGCCAAGCGGGAGCGGGAAATCTCCTTCGGTTCCAGATAGCTCGTCGGCATCGAGCCATCCCATTTGTTCAACTTCTCGCGCAGCTGCGCCAATTCCGCCTGAAGGTCAACGATTTGGGTGCTCGTCTGCATGAGCCGCCCCGGCGATGTGCGAGCCGGCGCCGGCGCCGGTGTCTCTTCAGAGCCGGGCTGCAGCGCCCTCTCAGCCATCTTTTCCTCAATCAACTGGGTCGTGTCGAAGATTCGCTTATTGAAAGATGCCATTCCTCACTCCTTCACACAGCCGGGGTGGCTACCTGGTCGCCACCTGCAGCGACCGTGGTTTTGATTCCATTGAGATCAGCGCTTCGATTGCGCCAGGTCTGGACGACGGACGCCTCGATGAGTTCGACGAACCTGTCGTACGCATCGAGCGCCCGCTTGTAGGTCCGTGCGTTCAATTCGTTGCGTCCGACGTCATAAATAGTCCCGAAGTCTGCGGCCTTGCTCTTCGTTGCCGAGGTCTTGGGGATTTCGATTGGCAGGAGGTACTCACCGTACACCGACTGCACCCAGCGTCGAACCGCGGCCGTGACGGCATCGACGTTGTCGGGCTCCACTTGCGTCAGCAAGACGTGAATGAAGTCGAAGAGCTTCGGCGTGGTCGCTCGCTTCTCGAGGTCCAAGCCCAGGTCGGAAAAGAGCGCCCAAAACTGCGAAAGGCTTGCATAGTCCAGTGCTGACGGGGGAATCGGAACGATCAGGCCGTCGGCCGCGAAGAGGGCGTTGAGAGTGACATAGCTCAAGCTTGGCGGCGTGTCGATCACGATCACGTCGTACAGGTCCCGCAGGGGCTCCAGCCCTTCGTTCAACACGTTCCAGAACTGCGCCGACCGGTCGCTGTTCACCAGACTCGGCAATAGAAATTCGGCGTCAAAGAGCAGGGGGGCCGCAGCAATCAGATCCAGCCCGTCCCAGTACGTGTCCCGCACCGCGTAGCGCAGATCCTCGTACTGAGGCTGCCTCCTGGCCGGCTCTTCCCCCCGATTGCTGATCAACTCGAGAATCGTCATGTCCGATTCGATGTCAGCGCCCGGAAGCAAGCCAAACAGGGTGCTCATCGAACCCTGCGGATCGCAATCGACGGCGAGGACCTTGTGGCCGCGAAGCGCGAGACCCTGGGCGAGCACCGTGGCAGTGGTCGTCTTGTTGGAACCACCTTTGAAATTGCTGCTGGCGAGCGTAACTGCCTTCTGGCCTTGCGGCCTCATCCGATCGCCACGGTACGCACGCGCCCAGGTCCTTGCCTCGGTCAGGCTGAATTCCCGAAGGCCCCCAGTCGCAGTCACGCGACCGACCGGGAGATCGCCACGAGTGACTCTGTAGGCCAAGTGGGCTTTGTCGACCCCGCACAATGCGGCCAGCCTCGTCGAAGAGATAGGCGGCGCCGTCTTTTCATTGCCGGGCGCGAGAAGCGTGCCCCGCAACACTTCCATCATGTCACCTGCTTTCTTGGACAGCCTGGAGATTTGTGCCATGCTGATCCGCTCGAGTGCAGGGGGGAGGGTGGCGACCAGGTAGCCGGCCTCTTCGGGATGTGCGACAGTTGCCATGCAGGCTCCTCGTGATTCAGTGATTCGGTGGAATGCTCCGAGTCTAAGCTTTTTGCCGCTAACCGCAAAAAGCTTCTAAATCACGAATTTCTAATGTGAGCTTGAACGGAGGATGGCGTCTGTTTCAACGTGAGGCTAGACGGAGTATCGAAGCTTCGGAGGGCCAATGGACCCCCCTTTTCCCGCTCGAACAACCCATGTTTTGCACCATTGCGGTGCAAAACTCCGCGAAACCTCACCTCATCCTCCGTTCGATCTCACGTTTGCCGGCCTGATCCTCCGTCCCGCCTCACGTCACTCTCCGTGCGACCTCACGTCATGCTCCGTCCGATCTCCGCGAATCGCCTCTAAGTTGTTGGCACCAAACGAATTTTCGGAGCGCCAATGTCTTCAATGGCCTCAAGTGTTTTCCTCAAAAAGAATCAAGGCCGAGGGCATCGAATGTGAAAATGGAAAAATCACAAAGCCGAAAGCAAGTGGAGAAGCGCCGTTGTCTACTCCGCACGTTTGCGCGAGAATCCTCGCATGCCAAATTCACCCACCGTTGCAGAATCCGACGCGGCCCCGTCTGCTGCGAGGAACGGGTGGGAAGTCCTCCCGAGTCCGGCGCCTTCCAAGCAGAAGTCTCCCGCAGAGCGACGCCCGTTTCGCAAGGCCAACGAGATGGTCGGGATGCGTGCCAAGAAGGGCCGCATTACGCTCGTCACCTGGAAGATCCACCAGGCACTGGTCTATCACGCCCAGCAGCAGCACCTGCAGCGGCTCAGGGATGCGACTAAGGGGCGGCCACTCCAGACAGGTTCCTTTTCGCTGCCCTTGAGTGAACTCGTTGCGTCGGCCCACTATGGCAGCAACGGATTGGAGCTTTTCAAGGATTACATCCGCGAGATGCAGACGACGCTGATCGAGTGGAACTCCGACAAGCACAGCCAGAATTACTGGACATCTTCACAGATCCTCGGAACGGTCGAGATCAAGGAGCAGGGCGCCCCGCGGCCGACGATGCTGCACTGGAGTTTCCCGGACGTCGTTCGCGACTTCGTGCTCGATCCCAAACAGTACACGCGCATGATGGTCGATCTCAACGAGAACGTGAGATCGCTCGCCGGCGCCGTGCTGGCAGAAATTGGCCTGCGCTATCTGACATCACCGGCAGGGCTGTCACACCGAGAAGATGTGGCATGGTGGATTACGGCGTTGACAGGCCGCGGCGACCGCGAAATGGAGTATCGGTACTTCAAGCGGGACGTCCTGACCCCGGCGCTCAAGGAAGTCGAAGAGATCCAGGACGAGTTCAGCCTCGAGTTGATCGAGCATCGACACGGGCGGCGCGTCGAAGAACTGCAGTTGCGGGTCCGCCGTAAGACGCAGGGAAGTCTCGGCGTGAACGAGCCGCGCAACATCTTCGATCTCAATCTCCTGGCGCGCATCCGCGCATTCGGGTTCAAAGAGCAGGAGGCCGGACAAATCTACATGCAGAACGACGAGGGCCTTCTGCGTCGCACGACCGACTTGGTCGAGGAGCGCATGCGGAGCGCGTCGCTGCCGAAGATCGAATCGCCGGCGGCATTCTTTCGCGACGCGCTGAAGAAGGGCTACGCCGCGTCGCACGCCGCGCTCGGCCACACGGGCCCTGCGGACACGCCAGAGGGGGAGGGCGACGAGGTCCTGCCTCAGGAAAAGAAGCCATCTCCACCGATCAAGAAGTCGAGGAACGATCTGGTCGCCGACTGGGTGCGCGCGCTTGCCAAGGAGGCCGAGGCCGTCTACCGCGCCTTGGACGACGGAAGGAAGAGCGCGCTTCGGGCAGAGTTCGAAGCCGAAGAGGTCCCGAAGATGCTGCCGGCGATCGCCCGAGCGTGGGCGGAGATGGGACCCGACTCCCGGTCTGCGAAGTACACCTTCTTCAAATGGATGGCGACACGTCCCCCGTACGAGGCGCCAAGCGCTGAGCAACTGCTCGATTTCAGTCTCGATGGAGCACTGCCCCCGGGCGTGTTCAATCTTCCGTAGCGTGGCATCGACCGGAATCAATTGCTCCGCCGCCGATGCTGTGGGTCGACGGATACCTCTTGGCGGTGAATGCCACCACCTGAGCGAGGGCGTGTTGGAAGGGCTCGAGCTGGAATCGGCGAAGTCGATGTGGCCGACCTAACGGCGGGTTGCGCGCAAGCGGCGGCGACCGAAGACGCAAACCGGGCCCGGCTGCCGGTAGTGCGAGCGAACCAAGCGTACCGGGCCGTCGTCAGCCGCCCCGCCGTCGCATACAGTGAAGGCGGAAGGCGCGCCGGCGCCCAGGCACTGACCGCAGTCGGGGCAGGCAGGCAGGGGCTTGAGCTCCCCGACGTCAATGATCGGCATGTCCAGGCGGCCCCGATAGGTCCAGGGGCTCCATGAGGACCTGCTGCGTCGAAATGCCCACCTGGCCGTGATTTAGCCCACCGACAAGCAACTGCTTGGGCTCGCAGTAGCGTCCAACGCGTGAAGTCGCTCGAGCGCAATGCGGGGCAATCGCATGGACGGATTTATGGTGTGGCCACTCACTTGCGATATGTCTTAGGCCCAGCTTAACTCGTTCGAACTGGGTGTCGGTTTCAGTCCTGCATGTCGTCGGGCCACAACTGCCTCGCGTGCAGCACACGAAGGATTCGTACCGCATCCCCGAGGATGCGATATGCGACGAGGTACGGGGTATTGCTGATGACCAGTTCTCTCGTGTCGTTGACGCGACCGGGGCGCCCGAACTCCGGGTGATCGGTCAACACTTCGATCTGCTGCGCGATCCGTTCATCGACCATCACAGCGGCGCGGGGGTTGTCCTGATCAATGTCGTAGTAGTCGAAAATCCTGTCCCGGTCTTCGATCGCCAAAGGGGACCATTCAATCCTCACGCGCCGCCCTCGGCGCTCCTGCGCAGCGCCGTCGCGCGACGCTTGGCAAAGCGCTCTGCCACCTCATCGTGCGGGATGGCAGGACGCGGGTCATCCAGCGCTTGCTGCACCTTGGCGCGAAACCAGGCGTCATGTGCCTGCGTGTCGGCGACCAAACCCGCAGGGAGGGCACCTTCATTCGCGACGCGTGTCAGCACGATGCGAACAACATCCGAGACCGTCAGGCCCAAACCGTCGAGAACCTCGACAGCGCGGTCCCGGACGTTGGCGGCGATGCGCGTTTGCACCAAGGCGTTGACAGTGGCCATAGGTTTCTCCATGAAGGCGGGCGACGCATCGATTGTAATTCAAATGAATGACGTGTCTCCTGCGTGCCAATAGGCGCGGCGGATCGCCTGGCCATGGGAGATACGAGGGCGCGCACTTCGCTGAGCACACGCCGTGACCGCGCGTCGATCGGATACAACGACGCCACCCGCAGGCCCCGGGGCGGCGCAGCCGCGCAACACCTGTGGCGTCGCCACGAGACTTCAACTCGTCGAACGCGTCGACGCATAGTCGTCTGCGGAAAACCGAGGCTGACGCCAAGGCGTCGTGTGGGAGTCCGGGGGGAGGGCGGATGAGGACAGTCGGAATCGCTCGGTTCGCATTGGGCCGGCGCAAGCAACTGTGGGCCGGGTATCTGCCACATATCTCACGAACGCAGGAGGTTCCTTGCGTCAGGCGAGGCGCGAATGACGGAGACTGCGGGCATGCGTAGCAGCGATGTCGTTACCGACAAGAGCAGTCGCGAGTTCGCCGAAACCTCGGACGGCGCCGCGATGCCGAGCGATGCGGGAACCCTCGCTGCCTTCGAGCGCAGGATCAGACTCGAGGAATCGGCGGTACGACGACGCTTCAGGCAAAACGTTGCGGTGTTGATGACCTTCGCGCTGGCCGCACTGACATTGGTCTTGATCGTGCAGGTAGGCCACTCGCCCTGACGGCCCATCAGAGGCATGGCCCTGGGCCGATGGCTACCATTCGCTGCCAGCGTCACTGCGACCCTTTCGACATGGCCAAAGATCGTGACAAGAATCTCGAACTTCCCCTTTCCGGGAAAGCGAAGGCCGCGCCGGCGCCCGCCCGCCGCAAAGCCACGACCGCACGTGCGCCGACATCCCGAAAGGAGCTCTTGCTGTTCGACTACCAGACCTGGCTGACCCTGACGGCGGGTGTCGCTCAAGCAGCGGCGGCCGCGGAAGAAAGCAGGGCCGGCCGCAGGTAGTTCCCCCGAGTCCAGGCGTCCGGCGCAGTCGTCAGCGACTCTTCATGTACGCCGCGTACAGCGAGGGCTGAAGGTCGCGCAGCACCTTTCGTCGGGCAACGATGTCAGCATGGCGACCCTGCCGCTCCAGGCCGAGCAGTTCCACCAGGAGACGCATCGCCTGCTCCGGCGCGCTGTGCTGCGAGGCCTGCGCGACCGCCAGTTGCTCACGAAGACCGGGGCGCTCGATGAGCACCCAGGCCGCAAACCAGCTCAGGTCGCTGATCTCGCCGTCGCCCGTGGAGGTCGCGTCGAACTTCGCCTCGAAGCTGCGTATCAACTGCGGCAAGAGCGGGTCGGGCGAGCGTTGCGCGATGTCTTCCAGCAGCGCTGGCGACAGCCACCCCAGTTCCGCGAGCAGCGGCCAAGTCGCCCGCAGGCCGACCAGATGCAAACGGGCCTCGGCCATCCAGGCGAGCGGCGCCGGTTTCCGTCGCCACGATTCGATGGTGGCGACCGCCTGCGCGGCGGCCTCCCAGTTGCCTGCGTGCAGCCACATCGGCGCCGCATGGTCCTGCGGATCCCGGGCGTCGAAGGCCAGCGACCCGGCGCGGCGTGCGATGTCCTGCCAGCTCACGGCGAGCCAGACGGCGGCAGCCGGGTCGCCGAAAGTGCGCTGCGCAGCGTCATGGATCGTCTCCTGCAACATCTGTCGCGCCTCGCGCAAGGATGCGTGATTGCGAAATGCCTCGTGTCGGCCGACTTCGGCAGCCTCGATGTACCCGCAGAGAACGCGCAGCGCTGTCAAGGACTCGTCGGCCGGATGTTCCTGGGCCAGGCGTTCGCAAGCTTGCAGAGCGGCTGACGCGTCGCGCCGCTCGAGCGCATGCGCGGCGTCGTTCCTCAGCATCACCTCGCGGCTGTGTTCGAAGATGTCAAGTTGCATCGCTTCATCCGTGCATCATGGGGTCAAGGTAGCACGCCCATGACTTGGGGTCGTGAGCTCGGCCAGTCAATGACCGTAGTCCGCGGGATTCGCAGCCAGGCAGCCATCGTGACCTCCCGGTCCGTGCCCGCATATGGGGCATTGGAGGATGGCGAGCGGCTCAGGGCGAAAGACTGTCCATGCGTCGAGTGTATCGGCCGGTCGTGTTGCGGCGTTGGCTACCGTGCAGGCGAAACGGAACCTGAACGCCTGACGATTGATCCTCGAGCGTCGGCGTTTCCCGTGCTCTGAAACGCGCATGGATCCGCTGGATCGGCGCGTTCTTGCCTGGTCCATTGCGCTTTCAGGAGTCGGTCCTATTGCGCCGGGCCGGCGTTGACGGGTGTTCGCCTCTCGTCATCGACCGGGGCCCAGGCGCCGAACAATCGGCGGCATGTAGTGCTTCCTTGTCGGCATGCGTCATATGCGGCACGAGGATTGCTTATATGCAGACAAGCCTTGTTCTTGGGTGAATTCGCCCGGTTCGGGTGCATTGGTTGTCTCCTCCACCCTTCTTGGTGGATTTAGTCCTCGCGGTGTGAACCGCGAGGACTTTCTTTCGAGGACGGTACCGTCTGACCGGTTCTGTACGGTCCGTGCGCGGGCGCTGAACCTCTTTTGGGAAGCGGGCAACTGCGCGCTTCACCGAAGGCGGCTCACTGCCTTGATGACGCTGTAGGTGCAGCTCTTGCGAGCACCCTTGCAGCTCGCCGCTTGGGTAGGTGACGTGCGTGCCGGCGCCGGCATGATTTTGAATGGCGCGGAGGCGAGCCGGTAGGCCATTGCTGGAAAAGGTTGATTTGGTTGACTGGGTTGACTCGGTTCCTGTGCGGTCTACAATGCTTTTCTCCACCAGGAACACCCATGCGCCCAGCTGCCAACGCAGCCCGAGTAAGGCGCAAGCCACCCACCTCCGCGCCGCTGACGACCGTCTGGAAGTCGGCGAAGGTGCTCACCGCTTTCGCGGATGAGGTGATCGCCGATCCGGGCGCGTTTCTGAAGTCAGGGCAGCCAGGCAAGCCACCTAAGAGACCTCCCGCCCTCCAAGACCTTTCGGAGTTCATGGAGAGGCTACGCCAGAAGCTTAGCGCTGCTGAAAGGATGTTGGCCTTGTCGTCAGAGGCTCGTTTGCCGAGGCCGGGTGACTCGTCCAAGCGGGCAGCGAGGCCGCGGGTTGGTGCGAAGTCGCCAACATCCATGGCTGCGTTGCGAGCTCAAGCGCGGGCCAATATGAGAAAGCTCGCGGACGATGGCACGTTGATCGGTTCCGCGCAGTTCATTGAGGAGCGAGCGTTCACGAAGCAGGCCCTGAGCAAGGCCGAGGCAGCCCATCGCGTGTTCTTCCTGGACGTTGACGGTGAGCGGTATTTCCCGGCCTTCTTTTGTGGACCCTCACTACGATGTCAAGAAGATCGAGAAGGTGAGCAAGGCCCTTGGGACATTGCCGGGGTCGTCAAAATTGCAGTTCTTCTTGACAGGCAGAGAATCACTGGGAGGGAAGACGCCGTTGGAAGCGCTGAATGCGGGTCAGGACGCCCAAGTGTTGGCCGCGGCAGAAGGCTTCGTTCAGGGATGAGTGTCCTCAAGAGGCCGCCCCCATCGCTCAAAAACCAGCCCTTGCCGACGATCGATGTGGACGTCGCAAGGCTGTTTCGCATTTCGTTCTACACGACCGGCGAACCATTTCACGGAAACACCGCATCAAAGCGCTTCGATGACCCGTTCAGGACGAAGTCCAAGCGCTTCGGAACGTGCTACATGGGGTTCAGTCTCGAATGCGCGATCGCGGAAACCGTCCTCCATGACCTGATGCCAGTGAAGGGCGTGTTCAAGGTCGCGGTTGCGGAGCTAGCGTCTCGCTACGTTGTGCGCTTCAGCGGGACGGGACAACTACGGCTTGCCGACCTCACCGGTGCGAATCTCAAGACGACTGTGGATTCCAGCGAAATCTCGACGGTCTTTCCCTACGACATTCCCCAGGCCTGGGCAAAGGCATTGCACGCCCATCCCGCGGACGTCGACGGCATCCCAGAACGCGGTCGTTGTGTTCGATCGCGCGAAGCACAAGCTCGCGGCTTCATCTTTCGTTCCTCTGATGGACGTGCAGGGCGCGTTGGCTGCAATCACTGCCCGGCGTCAACTACTTTGAGCGGCGCATTGACTCGTCGGAATTGCTACCCGAACTGACCTGTTGCCTCACGTAACTTGCTACCCGTCGGATGGTCCGACGGGAGCAGCACTACGTGACGAGGCGAATCAGCATGGCAACACGCAAGGAGTTGGTTGAAGCATTGCGAGCGCGCTACAGCAGCGCGCCACCGGTGGAGAAGGCGAAGATCCTGGATGAGTTCGTGGCCTTGACCGGCTACCACCGCAAACACGCCATCCGGGTGTTGCGAGAAGAGGCCAGCACGAAGGAAGCGCGGGCACGCAATCGTCTGTATGACGAGGCGGTGCGGCAAGCGCTGACGGTGCTGTGGGAGGCCGCCGATCGGGTCTGCGGCAAACGCCTGAAGGCGTTGATCCCGATGTTGGTCGATGCGATGGAACGCCATGGCCACCTCGACTTGGACCCGGTCGTCAGGACCAAGGTCTTGCAGGTCAGCGCAGCGACCATCGATCGCGTGCTGGCCGATGCGCGTTCGCATATCGACGGGAAGCGCAGGCGCCGCACTGGCGTAGGCGCGGCCATCAGGCGCAGCATTCCGGTACGCACGTTTGCAGACTGGCGCGACCCGGCGCCAGGCTTCTTCGAGATCGACATGGTCGAACACTGCGGCGGTCCGAAGACGGACGGTGACTACGTTCACACCTTGACGCTGACCGACATCGCCAGCGGTTGGACGGAATGCGTGGCGATGAGGGTGCGCGACCAGATGCTGGTGATCGAAGCCTTCGAAAAGGTGGCGGCCGATCTGCCGTTCGCGATGCTCGGCATCGACTCGGACAACGACAGCACCTTCATGAGCCAGGCGGTATTCGACTATTGCAAGGGGCGCGGGCTTGAGCAGACGCGCTCACGGCCCTACAAGAAGAACGACCAGGCCTGGGTGGAGCAGAAGAACGGCGCGGTCGTTCGACGGCTGGTCGGCTATGGCCGCCTGAGCGGTCGCGAAGCTACGAAGGCCCTGGCGCGGCTGTACGAGTCGTCGCGGCTGTACATCAACTTCTTCCAACCCTCATTCAAGCTGAAATCCAAGACGCGCGACGGCGCTCGCGTGCACAAGGTGTACTTCGCGCCGGCGACGCCATGTGAACGGCTTGTTGCCCACAGCGGCGTCGAGCCGGCGATCAAGGAGAAGCTGACGGCGCAATTCAAACGACTCGACCCGGTGCGGCTGCTGCAGGAAATCCGCAGCGCACAACAGACGTTGAGCGAGATCGCGGCCCACGGCGTGCCGACTGAAGTGAAGTCGAGAAGTGCAGCCGATGTTGCAACGTTCCTTCAAAGCTTGTCGTCAGCCTGGACGGAAGGCGAAGTACGTCCGACGCATCGCAAGCAGCCCAAGGCCAAACACTGGTGGAGGACTCGGACCGACCCATTCGCCGACGCGTGGCCAGTCATTGAAGGGTGGCTCATCGCGGAGCCCTCGATAGCGGCCAAGGCCTTGATGGCTCGTCTGGTCGCGATGGTTCCAGAGATTTACGACGGTAAGGCGCAGCTGCGGACACTGCAGCGCCGGGTGAAGGCCTGGCGCAGCGCGCGCGTCACCGAAATGGTCCTGGGCGGTCTGCGCAAGGCTGATGCAGTGCCGGCCGAAGTCTGAACGCAGTCGACCACCTTACGCGATGCCGAGGGGGGCCGGGCGCTTCGCGCCCGGCAGGCCATGGACATGTGGACGATGCGCCTGCGGCGCACCGGCTGCGACCGTGGACAACGCGCCGCTACGCGGCTGCGTTGCCCACCGCCGCAGCCTTCGCCCACATGCCCACAGCCTTCTACTAAAGAATTGAAAAAGAAGACCAAACGACAACCAGCCGCCGGGTAACATTCCTTCGTGAGGCAACACGCCGCTCAAGATAATTGTCGCTGGCCAAATCACGACACTTCATATTTCGCCCGCATATAGCTAGCGACCGTTCTCGGCAGACCCCATGGTTGCGGCCGGTTAAGAACCGTCCCATCTGCCGCAGTTTCTCTGAGCCGGGGCGTGCTTTGAAAATCTTGGCGGCACTGGGATTGCGAGGTAACGGAAGGGGGCAGTTCAATGTCGCCATCTGGGCCCAAGAACAGGTCGGCGTCAACACGGGCGTCCCCGGCGTTGCCGGGCGGACTGCTCCAGGTTCGCGCCGTCGCGCTCATCCCCTGCGGGGACTGGCGCGCCAGCCCTGCGCATCCCTGACGCGGGATGCGGGGAGGGAAGCCTGAAGTCATCCGGGGTGTCTGCGGAGGGTGGGGAGAGCTTGCCTGTGTGGCTTGACGCTACCTCACCGTTCTCGCGTTCAAGGCCCTGCGCGCGCTTCGCGTGCTCGGCGCGTGCCGCGCGCCTGTCGGCGGCCTTGAGCGCTGCGCTGCGGCGAGGTGGCTGGGGGCCACGCAGGCAATCTCGCCTGTGTCGTTCCACAGGAGTTCGCCATGACCGCATCTTCCGATCTGACCGTCCGGCAGCAACGCATCGTCGACGCACTGCGTCCGTTCTTCGGCGCCGAGGCCGACGCGCTCTATGAGGCCAACGGCCGATCGCTGCAGAAGCTGACCTACTTCGCCAGGCAGTCGTCCTTGCCGAGTTTTCATCGACTGGTGACGGGGCTGGCGTTGGCGCAGGAACTCTTGATCGAGGAACTGACGAGCCGGTCGGTGTTCGATACGCCACGGGCCGTGTCCGACTTCCTGAAGCTGCACTTCGCGGGACAGCCGCATGAGAGCTTCGCGGTGCTCTACCTCGACGCACAGCATGCGCTCATTGCGTTCGAGGAACTGTTCCGCGGGACGTTGACGCAGACCAGCGTCTACCCGCGCGAGGTGATGAAGCGGGCATTGCACCATGACGCCGCGGCTGTGGTCCTGGCTCACAATCACCCGAGCGGAAGCGTTCAACCTTCGCACGCGGACGAGCTGTTGACGAAGACCCTGGGCACTGCGCTTGCGATGATGGACGTGAGGGTGGTCGACCACATCATCGTCGCCGGCGCGAAGACGCTTTCATTCGCGGAATGTGGCCTTCTGTGACGCGCGGGGCCCAGGCCCCTTTTTCATTGCTTGTGACCAGCGCGCTTCGTTCGAGACATTCGGCGTGCCCGCCGCGCTGGCGGCGGGAGTATTGGCTGGGGAAAGGCGGGGCGGGGCACAGGGAGCTGAGGGGTGCTTGCTGTTTCCTTGAGGATGCCACGCCGTGCTCGCCGTCAAGGTCTGCGCGCCTGCGGCGCTGGCGGCCTGCGGCCGTCTTCGAACCTTGACCGCTGCGCGCGGCGTGCCGTGGACGGTCACGGGCAATCCGCCCTCTACCGTTCAAGGAGAACGACATGGCTTCCAACTTTCCCTTTATCACCGACGAGCAATTCGAGCTGCTTCTGACGAATGGCCGCTTGGCACTGGCGTGCCAGGAAAGGGACGAGGACTTCGACCCGCTGCCCGTGGTCAAGCTCTTCACGCCGGATGCCGGTGCGACGTGGCTGCTGACCGAGATCGATCCCGACGCGCCGGAGATTGCCTTCGGTCTCGCTGATCTTGGAATGGGCTTTCCCGAAATAGGTCGAGTCAGCCTTGTTGAGCTTTCGGAGGTGCGCGGCATGCTGAAGCTGCCGATCGAGCAAGACTTGCACTTCCGGGCCACGCAGCGCCTGAGTGCCTATGCGAAGGAGGCCCGCATGGCCGGGCGCATCCAGGCCTGAGAGCCCGCCGCCGGCCTCGCCGGCGGCATCTCTTTTTGACTTGACCTTTCGTGGCGCGCTGCGCGCGCAGACCGCAGTCGGCCGAGCTTCGCACGGAAGCACATCGCAGGGAATCGATCGATTCGAGCCTCTGCGTTGCAGAGGAGGGCGGTGCGGCCTGCGGCCAAGGCGCAGGCGGGAGCGTGCCCACCTGGTGCTCAGTGCGTGTCGCGGCGCATCTGATTTCAGCGCCACCTCTTGATCGACGCATAGCTCGCGCGGTCCGCTGTGCAGGGCTTCGGGCTGCGCCACCGTCCTCGCCCGGTCATCGCTTCGCTCAGCTGCGGCCTCCGGGCGGTCCCTGGACAGCGGCCCTCTGCGCTCGCTCTTCATGCGTCGAGGCGGCTCCGAAAGCAGATTTTCAACCACCGCGGCACACACCGCAGAAAGGCCCAGCCATGCGTGCACTTCAATCCTCCCGTCAGCGCAAGCCCGACAGCCAAGCAGCCACGGGCGTTCCCCCCGTACCCCCCGAGGACTCACCAAAAGCAAATGTCTTGAAGGACAGGGACGCAACGCCGCGCGGCGGCGCCCGCCTGGATGTCCGGCAGTCCGTCACCGACCGGATCATCGCGATGCTCGAGCAGGGAGGCAACGTGTTCCGCGAGCGCTGGACCCGGGCCGCCTCGCGCGGCATGCCGCGCAATGGGAAGACGGGTGCACCGTACCACGGCGCCAATGTGCTGCTGCTGTGGGATGCAGCCATCGAGCAGGGCTATGCGTCCAACGTGTGGCTGACCTACAAGCAGGCCGCCAGCCTCGGCGCGCAGGTCCGCAAGGGTGAGCGGGCGGTCCTGTGCGCGCACTTCGAGCGCAAGGTGGGCAGGGCATCGCCGGATGAGGCCGACGATCCGCAAAGCACTTCAGGCCGCGAACATGAGGAGGGCGGCGAAGCGGGCGCAGGCGAGGGAAGCTTCCTGCTGTGCATGCCGTTCTGGGTTTTCAACGTCGCGCAGATCGATGGCTTGCCACCGGAGGTATTCGCCGATGCCATCCCTCCCAAGGACTGGGCCGATCGCTCGCCGATCGAAGGCGCGATGCGCTTCATCGGCGGCTGCAAGGCCGACATCCGGCACGGCTACGAGCGGGCAGCCTATGCGCCGCGGGCCGACCGGATCCTGATGCCCGATGTCGACCGATTCACCAGCCCCGAGGCGTATTGCGCAACGGCACTTCACGAGCTCGTGCACTGGACCGGCCATCCGGATCGCCTCTCTCGTGAATTCGGCAAACGCTTCGGCGATGCGGCCTATGCATTCGAGGAGCTGGTGGCTGAGCTAGGCTGCGCCTTCGTGCTGGGGCATATCGGGCTGGTGGAGGCGACCATCGAAGGGCACGCGGCCTACCTGGACTCGTGGCTGCAGGTCCTGCGCAACGATCGCACGGCGATCTTCACGGCCGCGCGGCATGCTGGCGAAGCCTTCGAGTACATCTTGGCCAGAGAGATGCCGGCGCTTGATGGGTCACAGATCCCGCCAACGGAGGAATGAATCTCGGGCGGTGGTCGCAGGTTCGGCCACTTTCCAATTGTTCTCGGCGCTGTTCGATCGGCCTGCGAGGACCACTTTGACTCCAGCCTTTTCACCCAACTTTCCGCGACCATGACCATGACCGCCATGACCTACGCCCAATTGGCACGCGAGATCGCGACACTCCAGGCCTTCGCACAGAAGCAACTGGCGCTCGAAGCCAAGGGCGCCATCGCGAAGTTCAACGCTGGGTCGGGCAACCAGTGGGGCGGCCGCGGACCGAGGCCCGCTTGGTTGCGAAACGCGAGCGCAGCCGGCCGGACGCTGGCGAGCTTCGCAATCGGCGCTGAGCCCGCATCCGTCGCCTCCGCAACATCGAACAAGCCGGACTGGCGCGCCGCGCGGCATCGGGCATGCTTCTCGCACGCGCGCAGCGTCTCAGCGATGGCCTTACTGGCGCAAAGGTCCGGCATTGCGACAAGAGCATCTGGCGGCGAAGCCAGCCGCACTGCCGCCTGACCGACGCGGTGGGGCGCCCGTGTTTTCGAATTTGACGAATTTAACGAATTTTCCTACACTCTTGGTTCAAAGGAGATCCGCCATGCCCACCCTCGCCCGTTCGACCCCTGCGGCGCTGACCCAGCAGCAGTTGGCCAGCGGCCTTCACTTCGCCCTGGAGAACGTCGCGCAGTCGCTGGCAGCCCAGGTGACCGAGGCCATCGTCGCCCGGACAAGGCGCCAGGCTAATTCCGATGCCATTGGCCAGGTCGTTCGGGACGTGCTTCCCGGTTTCCTCGAAAAGGAGTTCACCCAAGGCCTGCTCAAGAACCAGGCCACCGCACGCAAGCGCCGAGCCATGCTGATGCACCTCCTGGCCGCAGCGGACGTGCAGGCTTTCATCGACAGTCCCGCCGAAGCGCCCAACGAGATAGCCGCCGAGGATGACGACGAACAACTGACCAGCGAGGCCGCCGCCAGACTCCTTCACGTTTCCCGCACCCACCTCAACACCCTGCTGGATGCCGGGGCGCTCGGCGACGTCAGCCGCACCTCCGGCGGCCACCGGCGCGTATCGAAGGTCGCAGTGCTGGCCTACAAGGCCGACAGCAAGGCGCGGCAGGCCAAGGGCCTCGACGCCATGGCTCAGGCCAGCCAGCGCATGGGCCTGTACAACGACGAACTGGCGGGTGTGCCGCGCCGCGCAAAGCGCTGAACGTGCCCAACCGGAAGACATCGAGCGCGGCGCCCGTCTTGCCCCGCATCGTTCTGGTCGATGCGAACGTGTTCTTCGCACCTCGGATGCGCGACCTGTTCATGCACCTGCACGAGGCGGAAGTGTTGAATGTCCATTGGACGCGGGAGATTGAGGCGGAATGGACGCGCAACGTGATCGCCAAGCAGAATGCAGACCGCCAGGACATCCTGGATTGTCTGGAGGGCATGCGAGCGGCCGTCGAAGGCTGGGAAGTCGCCGGCTACGCGAAGCACATCGGCCGATTCGAGCCTGTGGACGCCAAGGATCGCCACGTCGCCGCAGCTGCCTACAAGCTCTCGCTCGTTGATTGGCCGGGTCAGCCGGTCGCCCTCGTCACAAGGAACGTCAAGGATTTTCCTCAGCACGCCTTCAAGGACACGCAGGTTGTCTGCTACGCCATGTCGGCCTACCTCGATGGCCTGCACGCACAAGCGCCGGACATCGTGGCGAAGGTGGTGGAAGGCTGCCGCAGGAAACTCAAGGCCCCGAAGCTCACCCGTGAGGAATACGTCGCTGTCCTCATGAAGAACGGTTGCCACGGTCTGGCGCAGGCGCTCGCGACCCGTTGGTCGGTCGAGTGCCCCGCAGCGGCAAGGGATGGCACGTTGTACTACGTCACCGGGAAGAGCGTTCCGAAGCCGAAGAACAAGAAGCCTGCCAGCCGAAAGCGGTGAAGGCCTAGCTGGTGGCTGGCTGGGTCGCCACCACTGTGCGTGCCGACGAAGGTGTGGCCGGCGGCGTCCTCCACAGCGTTGCGGCCCTGTGAGTGCGCGGGCGCTCGATTCCGCCGGTGCCGGCGCCGACGCCAGCGCTTCGCAGCGAGCCGTGTTCCGGCGCAGACCGGCCAGGAGTCCTGCCCATGACAATCCACAACCTCGCGCTTCCCGCCAGCATCACCTGGCGGGGCCGCGCATGGGTGGTACTGTGCAGCTCGATGGAGTGCGTGGCCAGTGCTTCGATGCCTTGGGCGTCCCCCCGCTGCGCCGGGGTCGGACTTCTGCAGGTTCGCGCCAGCGACCAACGCTCGCCGCTCCTCGGATGCAGAGTTGGGTGCGTGGCGCGCCAGAGCCGGCGCGCACGACGATGTACCGATCGTCCGGATGTCCGGGGTATTGGGCGGATTGGATCGCCCGATGCGCCGTCACGGCGTCCCGTCACCTTGGGATCGTTTGGGCGTGGCCGGTCGGTCGCCCGCTCGGCGCAGCATGTCCAGTTGTTGCGCTTCCTCGGCGTCGGCACCGAGCTCTTGCTGCGGATTTCTTGCGCCTTCGTGCAGGTCGCGTTCCTGGACGGGGAGCCGGCGGGCGGGGAAGGCTGGAGCGATGATGCCTGCCTTGGCGAGGATGTTGGCTGTTTGGCTTGTTGTGAGCATTCTTGTCTCCTGCAATCGCCGTTCCAGCCTAACCCTGCGCGTCATTCACCTCATTGGTGCTGTTCCTGATTCGTGCGTCGGTGGGCGCTGACTGATCGGTTTGCGCGCGAAAATCCTGCCATGGCTGATCTCGATTTCACTACACCTGCCCCTGCGGCTGACCCTGCTGGCGTAGTCCTTGACCTTGCCATTTCGCCTGCCGGCAAGGCCTATCTTGAAGTCGCGCATGGCGATACCGACGCTCCGACATCGGTCGCAGCCACGCGCATCCGAAATGCCTTCGAGCGCAACGCTGCGCATGGCCTGCTTCAGTTGGGCGCGATGGAATTGGGTGGCGCGCTGGCACCTGCGCTGGCCTTCGGCCGCGAGTTCGCACATCTGTTCATGGCACGGCTGACTGCCGTCGCCACTTTGGCCGAAGACTGGGCAAGGGTCGAGATGCCGGCTCCAAGCGCAGAGCTGGAAGAACTGGCCGCCGCGGCGCCCCCCATGAGGGGCGCGGAATATCTCGACGGCGCGGTGCTCGAAGCTTGGTGGGTAGACCTGCATGCGGCCGTGCGCGAGGACATCGCCGCCACCGGTGGCGATGTGARTGCGTGGCTGCAAGGCAAACACCCAACCTGGAACCTCGTCGGGCGGGTGTGTTTCCACTTGGCAGAGAACAAGGGCAACCAGCAGGCACCGTTCGCCTTTCTCGCCACCTGCGCGAGTCACGTGTCGAAGGACGCTCGCATCCAGCACGTGCCTCTGGGACGAGCGCTGCAGAGCTCCTCCGAAGCTCGGGATCGCGCCGGATTGCTGAAGCTGCTCTTGCCGGTGCACAAGGCGGCCGAGCAGAGCCCATGGCTGAAGGCACTGGTCGATGCAGGGAAGGTCTTTCATCCACAGGCCTGGACGGCAGCCGACGCTTACCAGTTTTTGCGCAACGTGCCCGTGTTCGAAGCCAGCGGCCTGATCGTGAGGATCCCGGACTGGTGGAAGCCGCGTCACCCACCGCGCCCGCAGGTTCGGGTGAACCTGGGTCGGCAGGCTTCGGGCCTCGGCCTGGACACGATGCTCGACTTCAACGTCGAACTCACGCTCGACGGCGAACCGGTCTCCGACGAGGAGTGGAGGCAATTGGCCGCGGCCGGCGACGGCCTGGTCCGGCTCAAGGGACGCTGGGTCGAGGTCGACCGCGAAAGGCTCGACGCTGTGCTGGCCCACTGGAAGAAGGTGCAACGCTCGGCCGAAGTCGACGGCTGTTGGCGCCGACCGAAAATTGATCACCTGAACCCGGGTCTGCCGATTCAAATTTGACCAGGGTGCTCAACTGCCCTGCTGAATATTTCAGCAGGGCGAACAGGTGATCACCATGGACATGATTGGCAAGGTCAAGCGGATGCACTTCCGCGACCATCTTTCGTTCAGCGACATTGCGAGGCGCACGGGCCTGTCGCGCAACACCGTGAAGAAGTGGGTCAAGGCGCCGGCGGACGTCGAGCCTCGTTATCGTCGGGAGGCGGCATCGGGCAAGCTGAGTGCCTTCCATGAAGCGTTGATCCAGTCTCTGCGCGTCGATGCCCGGCGCCCCAAGCACGAGCGGCGAACCGCCCGGGCGCTGCACGCCGAGATCAAGGCACAGGGCTATCAAGGCGGATACAGCCGCCTCACCGACTTCATCCGGGCCTGGCGCCAGGGCGAGGGCCAAGGTGCGGCGACCAAGGCGTTCGTGCCGCTGGCATTCGAACTTGGTGAGGCGTTCCAATTCGATTGGAGCGAGGAAGGGCTGGTGGTGGGCGGGATCTACTGGCGCATGCAGGTCTCGCACCTGAAGCTGTGCGCGAGCCGCGCGTTCTGGTTGGTGGCCTACCCGAGCCAGGGCCACGAAATGCTGTTCGACGCCCACACCCGCTCGTTCGCTGCGCTGGGCGGCATCGCGCGCCGGGGCATCTACGATTTTGTTCCCGGGAACAAAATCATAGTTTTGTGCCCAGGTGCGTTATGTGCCCAACCGGCCTGAGCGCCGCGCCAAGCCTTGCAGTTTCGTTGAGGATAGGCACATAAGGCGAGGCCCTGAGAGCGACGATCAATCTCCCTTCCCACCATAGATTGGAGGTTGTCATGTTGGAGCGCTATTTCGTTCGGCCGGCCACCGTTGATCGCATTCGGGCCAACGCCGCCGGGGCCTATATCGAGCAC
>NZ_JBFUHO010000057.1:0-46070 GCF_056402355.1 Variovorax sp. P4_B11 | reverse complement strand
AGTCAGCACGACAACCCTTTATGCCTGATGACCATAGCGAGGTGGTCCCACTCCTTCCCATCCCGAACAGGACAGTGAAACGCCTCAGCGCCGATGATAGTGCGGGTTCCCGTGTGAAAGTAGGTCATCGTCAGGCTCTTACAGCCCAAATCGCCCAGCCCCTCAAAAGGCTGGGCGCTTTGCTTTGTGCGCCGCTCCCTTCAGCTATTGCGAATATGCGATCCGTCGCAGCTCGCGGCGCCAGCCTGCATGTCTGGGTTGATGCAGACCCCTCCATTGGCAAGGGGGAACGGGGCGTTGACTCACGGCGGGCATGGTGTTTGCGAGAATCCCGACCGAGCAGGTCGTCAGGACTCACAGTCCGCGGGTCCGATCCGCAGGCCGCCGCAACCGTTGCCGGTGCGATTCGCATGCGTCACGGCGTCCCGCCTTCATCCTTTCCCATTCCCCGGAGATCTTCCATGTTGTCAGTCTGGTCCCGCCGCGCCCGTTGGAGCGCGCTTCCCGCCGTTCTCGTCCTCGCGGCGGCGTGTACGTCGGTGTCCCCGGCGCGCGTCGCCGAACCGGTCAAGGTCAAGGTCTTCGTCGCCGCCATGTTCGAAATTGGCCAGAACACCGGCGACCGCGCCGGCGAGTTCCAGCATTGGTACGAGCGCTACTGGAAGGGTGCCACGCCGCTCACGGTTCCTGGCGCGCTGCAGCCGGTGTACTGCAACGCGGATGGCGTCTGTGGCGCGGTGCTCGGCATGGGCAAGGTCAACTCTTCGTCGTCGATGCAGGCGATCCTGACCAGTCCGAAGTTCGACTTCTCGAAGGCCTACTACGTGATCTCGGGCGTCGCCGGGACGCCGCCCTCACGCGGCACGATCGGCGAGGTCAATTGGGCCACCTGGCTGGTGGACTACGACCTCGGCCACCGCTGGGCGCCCGAGGAGAACAAGGCCGGCGAGTCGACCTTCATGCCGCGCAAGGGCTACGAGGAGTACCGCCGTTTCAAGCTCAACCCGGAACTGGTCGCCTGGGCGATGAAGCTCTCGGCCGACACGCCGCTCAAGGATTCCGATTCCGCCAAGGCCTACCGCCTGCGCTATCCGCAGGCCGCGGCGCGCCGTGCGCCCTTCGTCGGCACCGGCACCCACATGACCGGCGACACCTTCTTCCATGGCCCGGGCATGTCGCACCAGGCGCAGTACATCGCGAAGCTGTACGGCGCTGACGACTATGTGATCACCGAGATGGAGGCCGCCGCGATCACGCTGGTGATCAAGCGCCAGCACGGCACCGACCGCGTGATGAGCCTGCGCGGCGCGGTCAATTTCGACCAGGGCCATCCGCGCGAGACGACGCTGCAGCACCTGGATCCGGCGCCCGGCGAAACCGCGGGCGGCTTTGCCGAGACGGTCGAGAACATCGAGCTCGTCGGCAGCCGCGTGGTCGATCACATCGTCGTCAACTGGCCGCAGTGGCAGGGCGGCGTGCCGGCGTTCACGCCGCGTTGACCGAGGGCCAGGGCCTGTTCACCCTATTTCCGGGGATCGCGTTGCCGGGTGAAGGGGCTGGATGCAAGGCGCCTGTGCGCAGCGAGGCTTTCGCCTTGCAAGCGCGGGCAACGCCGCAGACGGCCCCTTCGCCCAGCAACCCGAAGGGAAGGCCTGCCAGGACGAGCCACTCGGCGTTGCACGCCTTGCATGTGCCAACGCACATGCCGCGTCGCGCGCCTTGATTGGCCCGTCCTGGCAGGCCTTCGCGACCCCGGAAATAGGGTGAACAGGCCTTAGAACAGCGAGTCGGTCCGGCCCGCCGCCTCGTCGGCAGGCCCTCCGCCGCGGCGGCCCGACGCCGCTGGGCGGGCCGTCGGCTCAGCCGCGACTTCCCCGGCCCGCGCCAGGGTGCCCACGCGAACGCCGAGCAGGCGCAGCGGACGTTCCAGCGGCACCCGCTTGAGGCATTGGCCCGCAACCCGCCGGATCGCCTTCGGGTCGGCCGTGAAGCCTTCGATGGTCTGGTCGCGGGTCGCGATCTTGAAGTCTCCGTAGCGCAGCTTGATGCCGATGGTCTTGCCGACATAGCCCTTGCGCTGCAGGTCCTCGGCCAGTTTCTCGCACAGGTGGGTGAAGATGGCGCCGAGCTCGGCGCGGTCGCGCACCGCGTGCAAGTCGCGGTCGAAGGTGGTCTCGCGGCTCATCGAAACCGGTTCGCTCTCGGTGACCACCGGCCGATCGTCGCGGCCCCAGGCGACCTCGTGCATCCAGGCGCCGGTGGACTTGCCGAAATGGGCGACCAGCCAGTCGCGGTCCTTCGCCGCGAGCTCGCCGATGGTGCGGATCCCGTGGCCCTGCAGCTTCTCGTCGGCCTTGGGCCCGATACCGTTGACCTTGCGGCAGGGCAGGGGCCAGATGCGGGTTTGCAGGTCGCTTTCGAACACGATCGAGATCCCGTTGGGCTTGTCGAATTCGCTGGCCATCTTGGCCAGCAGCTTGTTGGGCGCGACGCCGATCGAGCAGGTCAGGCCAGTGGCCCCGAGGATCGATTTCTGGATCAGCCGCGCCAGCACGCGTCCGCCTTCACGCTGGCCGCCCGGCACGTCGGTGAAATCGATGTAGACCTCGTCGACTCCGCGGTCCTCCATCAGCGGCGCGATCTCGGTGATGACCTGCTTGAAGCGGCGCGAATATTTCCGGTACTCGTCGAAGTCCACCGGCAGGATCAGCGCCTGCGGACACAGCTTGGCGGCCTTCATGAGTCCCATCGCGGAGCCGATGCCGAACTGCCGCGCCGCATAGGTGGCGGTGGTGATCACGCCGCGGCCGGCATAGTCCTTCAGTAGCGGAAAGGCCGCCACAGGAATGTCGGCCAGCGTGCCGCCTTCGGGCAGGTTGCGCAGCGCTTCGTCGACCTTGCGCCGGCCGCCGCCGATCACCATCGGCAGGCCCTTGAGCTGCGGGTAGCGCAGCAGTTCGACAGAGGCGTAGAAGGCGTCCATGTCGAGGTGGGCGATGCGTCGGATCGGTGCGGGCGTCACGCTTGCCATTGTCGCCGTTGCCGCTCCCTGCACCGGCCGCCATGTTCGATGCCGTGGCGCGCCTCGCGGCGGGACCTGGCGCAGCACTGCCGCGCCCGCTGTTCGCCGGGCATGCGGCATGCGGCGCGTGCCATGGCTCCGTGAGGCGCCGCCGGTGGTGCTTGCGCTGCGCGGCATGGCGGTGCCATCATCCAGCCCATGCAGACGCTCGCAACCATCCTCTGGCGGCGGCTCGACCAGCCGGGGCACGATGTCTGCCGGCTCGAACGCCAGGGCGACAATTGGCAGATCGACGGCGGCGCGGCCTTTCGCCATGAGGACGGAAGGGTCGCCCAGCTGCACTATCGCCTGCGCTGCGATCGCGCCTGGCACACCCAGTGGGGCACGGTGCGCGGCTGGCTCGGCGGCGAGAGCATCGACGTCTCGATCGTGCACGACGTCCATGGCGGCTGGAAGCTCAACGACGCGCCGGTACCGGAGCTCGGCCATTGCGTCGACCTCGACCTGGGCTTCACGCCGGCGACCAACCTGCTGCAGCTCCGGCGGCTGCACCTGGACATCGGAGAGGCGGCCGATGCGCCGGTTGCCTGGCTCGACCTGGACGGCGGTGGACTCAGCGAGCTGCGACAGCGCTATGAAAGGCGCAGCGACGCCGGCTACTGGTACGCCGCCCCGCGCTTCGACTACGAGGCGATGCTGGAAGTCACGCCCGACGGCTTCGTGCGCCGCTACCCGACGCTCTGGGAAGCCGAGGACTGACTCGGCGAATTCAGCGGTCGTGGTGCAGGTAGCTGGCCTGCCGCGGCAGCCGCCAGGCGACCGCGAAGGCCAGCACCATCATGCCGGTCACGTACCAGAAGAAGGCGCTCTCGTGGCCGAGCGACTTGAGGCCCAGCGCGACGGCGCTTGCCGTCCCCGCGGCGGACGCGGTGGAGCTCATCGAGAAGTGCCTTTTCGAGTGTGTTTATGGCACCCCCGATGATCCCTCGGCGCGGCCGCCGGCGCTGTCGGCCCCAGCCGCGTGTCGCCTGCGAGGCCTCCGGGGATCCGCTCAGAAGGTGCCGGGCAGCAGGATGCTGGAGTCGACCTGGTCGATCTGCGTGCGGCCGCAGAAGGCCATCGTGAGGTCGAGTTCGCGCTGGATGATCTGCAGCGCGCGGGTCACGCCGGCCTGGCCGTAGGCACCCAGGCCGTAGAGGAAGCTGCGGCCGATCAGCGTGCCGTGCGCGCCCAGCGCGCGCGCCTTGAGCACGTCCTGGCCGCTGCGGATGCCGCCGTCCATCCAGACTTCGATCTCGGTGCCCACCGCCTCGGCGATCGCGGGCAGTGCCGCGATCGAGGAGGGGGCACCGTCGAGCTGGCGGCCGCCGTGGTTCGAGACGATCAGCGCATCGGCGCCGCTGGCCGCTGCCAGGCGCGCATCCTCGACGTCCATGATCCCCTTGAGGATCAGCTTGCCGCCCCAGAGCTTCTTGATCCACTCGACATCGGCCCAGCTCAGCGTCGGGTCGAACTGCTCGGCGGTCCATGACGAGAGCGAGGACAGGTCCTTGACGCCCTTGGCATGGCCCGCGATGTTGCCGAAGGTGCGGCGCTTGGTGCCCAGCATGCCCATGCACCAGCGCGGCTTGGTCGCCAGGTTGATGAGGTTCTTGAGTGTCGGCTTGGGCGGCGCCGTGAGGCCGTTCTTGATGTCCTTGTGGCGCTGGCCGAGGATCTGCAGGTCGAGCGTGAGTTGCAGCGCGCTCACGTTGGCGGCGCGGGCGCGCTCGATCAGGCGCTCGATGAAGTCGCGGTCGCGCATCACGTAGAGCTGGAACCAGAACGGATGGCGGTCGGTCTTCTCGGCGATGTCCTCGAGCGAGCAGATGCTCATGGTCGAGAGCGTGAAAGGGATGCCGAAGTCCTTGGCGGCGCGCGCCGCCAGGATCTCGCCGTCGGCATGCTGCATGCCGGTCAGTCCGGTCGGGGCGATGGCCACCGGCATCGCGACTTCCTGGCCGATCATGGTGGTGCGGGTCGAGCGGCCTTCCATGTTGACAGCCACGCGCTGGCGCAGCTTGATCTTCTGGAAATCGCTTTCGTTGGCGCGGTAGGTGCTCTCGGTCCAGGCGCCGGAGTCGGCGTAGTCGTAGAACATGCGCGGCACGCGGCTCTTGGCGATGACTCGCAGGTCTTCGATGGTCGTGATCTTGGACAGGTCTGGCACGAGAAAGGGCTCCTGGGTTCTGTGGCTGCGCAATGCCTATTATCTTCGGGACGGCGCGCGCTCCTGTCATCGGCGCACCAAGGCGGCACGGCTGTTGCTTGCATCTGGTGCATGGAAACGCCCGTCCTGCCCGTCCCGGCCAGCCATCCCCTTTGGCAGCACCAGCTCGGCCTGCTGCTCGAATCGACCGGCGAAGGCATCTTCGGCATCGATCTCGACGGCCACTGCATGTTCATCAACCGGGCCGGCGCGCAGATGCTGGGCCACGAGCGCGCCGCGGTGCTGGGGCGCAACATGCACGATCTCACGCACCACTCGCATCCGGACGGTTCGCACTACGCCGACACCGATTGCCCGATCTTCAACGCCTTCCGGCGCGGCCTGGCCTGCCGCATCGACACCGAGGTGTTCTGGCGCCGCGACGGCAGCGCCTTCGCCGTGGAGTACTCCAGCCATCCGATCATGGACGGCGGGCAGGTGCGCGGCGCGGTCATCACCTTCGTCGACATCACCGAGCGCCGCCGCTCGGCGCTGGCGCTGCAGCAGGCCAAGGACGAGCTCGGGCTGCGCGTGGAGGAACGCACGCGCGCGCTCAGCGATGCCCTGGCGCAGCTGCGCGAGCTCTCTGCCTGGCTGGACAAGGTGCGCGAGGACGAGCGCACCCGCATCGCGCGCGAGGTGCACGACGAACTCGGCAGCCTGCTGGTGGCGCTCAAGATGGATGTCGACTGGATCGGCAAGCGCCTCGGCGAGCAGCAGGAGCGTGCGCCCGATGACGCCCAGCAGATGCGCATGCTGATGCGCAGCAAGTGCCGCAACATGAGCGGGCTGATCGAGCGCGCGGTCGACAACGTCGGGCGCATCATCACCGACCTGCGGCCCAGCATCCTCGACCACCAGGGGCTGTGGGCCGCACTCGAATGGCAGGCCCACGAGTTCGTGCAGTCGGCCGAGCTGGCGCTCGACTGGCAGATGGCGGTGGCGCCCGGCATCGAGCTGCCCGAGGCGGCGGCGATCGCGGTGTTCAGGATCTACCAGGAGATGCTGAGCAACGTCGGCCGGCACGCCCGGGCGACGCGGCTCGAGATCCGGATCGAGGCCGTGGCCGGCAGGCTGCGCATCCGCGTGCGCGATGACGGCGTCGGCGCGCCGGCCCACGCCTTCGAGGCCGCGACCGCCTACGGCGTGCTTGGCATGCGCGAGCGGGCGCTGCACTTCGGCGGGCAGATCGAGATCCACAGCGCGCTGGGCGTGGGCAGCGTGTTCAGCCTGGAGTTGCCTTTGCCATGAGCGATGAAAAGGACATCCGGGTGCTGATCGGCGACGACCATCGCATCGTGCGCGAGGGACTCAAGCAGGTGCTGGGCGATCTCTCGAACGGCCGGCCCGAGATGGTGGTGGTCGGCGAGGCCCAGAGCGGTCCCGAGGTGCTCGACGGCGTGGCGGCGCTCGGCGGCCCGGAGGGACTCGACGTGGTGCTGCTCGACATCGCGCTGCCGGGCCGGGACGGGCTGGACGTGCTGCAGGCCCTGCGCAGGCAGTGGCCGGCGCTGCCGGTGCTGATGCTCAGCACCTATCCCGAGAAGCAGTACGCGGTGCGCTGCATCAAGCTGGGCGCGGCCGGCTACCTGCACAAGAGCGCCGATCCGGACGACATGGTCGGCGCGGTGCGCAAGGTGGCGGCTGGCGGCAGGTATGTGTCGCCGGCCACGGCGGAGGCGCTCGCGGCGGCTGTCGGCAGCGCGGCGGGGCAGGGCGCCGACGCGCTCTCGCACCGCGAGCACCAGGTCTTCAGGCTGCTCACGGCCGGGCAGACCGTGAGCGAAATCGGTGCACGGCTCGGCCTGGCGCCCAACACGGTCAGCACCTATCGCGCGCGCATCCTCGAGAAGACGGGAACCAAGAACGACGTCGAGTTGGCGCTGTATGCCGAGCGCCACGCCAAGGCGTCTCCGGCGGCCTGAAAGTCGCCCGGCATCGACCGTCTTGTAGGGCTGCCCTTACACGGCATCGACCGGGCTCCCGCGATCTTGCGCGCAGCGGCCTGCAGGGACGGCAATCGGCCCGGCCCTTGCATCGGGAGCCTCATCTTTTCAACGAGGTGCACCATGTCCCGACTGCCTGAAGCTCCCGCCGGCGACCCCTACGACGCCGACCGCCCGCTTGCGATGCGCTGCGCCTGCGGCCGCGACCATGCGCCCGGCGCGCATGTCGGTGCGATCGAGGATTCGAACGCCAAGCTCGAGGCCAGCCTGGTGAAGGCGCTGTTCCCGGTCGACAGCGTGCGCCGCGGCTTCCTGCGCGCGGTGGGCGCCAACACGGCGCGCGCCGCGATCCTGTCGGTGCTGCCGCTGGGCGCGCTGCAGGCGATGGCGCAGGAGAAGGGTCCGCTCGAAAAGAAGGACCTGAAGATCGGCTTCATCCCGATCACCTGCGCGACGCCGCTGATCATGGCGCACCCGCTGGGCTTCTATCAGAAGCAGGGGCTCAACGTCGAGGTCGTGAAGACCGCGGGCTGGGCGTTGATCCGCGACAAGATGCTCAACAAGGAGTACGACGCCACGCACTTCCTGTCGCCGATGCCGCTGGCGATCTCGATGGGCGCCGGCGCCAACGCGACGCCGATGAACGTCGCCGCGATCCAGAACACCAATGGCCAGGCCATCACGCTGGCCAACAAGCACAAGGACAAGCGTGATCCGAAGCTCTGGAAGGGCTTCAAGTTCGCGGTGCCCTTCGAGTACAGCATGCACAACTTCCTGCTGCGCTACTACGTGGCGGAAGCGGGCCTGAACCCCGATACCGACATCCAGATCCGCGTCGTGCCGCCGGCCGAGATGGTGGCCAACCTGCGGGCCGGCAACATCGACGGCTACCTCGGTCCTGATCCGTTCAACCAGCGCGCGGTGTTCGAGGAAGTCGGCTTCATCCACATCCTGACGAAAGAGATCTGGAACGGCCATCCGTGCTGCGCCTTCGGTACGTCGAGTGCCTTCATCCAGCAGAACCCGAACACCTTCGCGGCGCTCACGCGGGCCGTGCTGACCGCCTCGGCGATGGCGCGCGAGCCGAAGAACCGCGAGCTGATCGCCAAGGTGATCGCACCGGCGCAGTACCTGAACCAGCCCGAGACCGTGCTGACCCAGGTGCTGACCGGCCGCTTCGCCGACGGCTTGGGCAACATCCGCACGGTGCCCGACCGGATCGACTTCGACCCGATCCCGTGGCAGTCGATGGCGGTCTGGATGCTGACGCAGATGAAGCGCTGGGGCTACGTCAAGGGCGAGGTCGACTACAAGCAGTTGGCCGAGAAGGTGTTCCTGATCACCGATGCGAAGAAGCGCATGAAGGAACTCGGCCAGACGCCGCCCGAAGGCGCGTTTCCGAAGTTCACGATCATGGGCCGGGTGTTCGATCCGGCGAAGCCGGACGAGTACGCGCGCAGCTTCGCGATCAGCAAGATGGCTGGCTGAGCGGCATGAAGAAGTCGCTGCGCCTCAAGGCCGCGCTGCTGTCGCTGGTACTGCTGCTGGCCTTCCTCGCGCTATGGCAGGTGGCCACGATGTCCTCGGGCGCCGCCGCTTCGCAGGCCGGCATGACGGCCGAGCAGATCGAATACCAGAAGATGCTCGGCAAGGACCCCGGGCAGGTGAAGACGGCCGGCTTCCCGACGCCGGCCGAGATGGGCGCCACGGCCTGGAAGCACCTGGCCAATCCGTTCTACGACAACGGACCGAACGACAAGGGCATCGCGATCCAGCTCGCCTGGTCGCTCGGGCGCGTGGCGCTCGGCTTCCTGCTGGCCTGCGGGGTGGCGGTGCCGCTGGGCTTCGTGATCGGCATGTCGCCGCTGTTGCAGAAGGCCTTCGACCCGTTCATCCAGGTCCTGAAGCCGATCTCGCCGCTGGCCTGGATGCCGCTGGCGCTCTACACGATCAAGGATTCGTCGACCAGCGGCATCTTCGTGATCTTCATCTGCTCGGTGTGGCCCATGTTGCTCAACACCGCCTTCGGCGTCGCCTCGGTCAAGCGCGAGTGGCTCAACGTCGCGAGCACGCTCGAGGTGAAGCCGCTGCGGCGCGCCTTCCGCGTGATCCTGCCGGCGGCGGCGCCGACCATCCTGACCGGCATGCGCATCAGCATGGGCATCGCCTGGCTGGTGATCGTCGCCGCCGAGATGCTGGTCGGCGGCACCGGCATCGGCTACTTCGTCTGGAACGAATGGAACAACCTGTCGCTCACCAACGTGATCTTCGCGATCCTCGTGATCGGCGTCGTCGGCATGCTGCTCGACATGGCCTTCGCGCGGCTGCAGAAGAAGGTGACCTATGTGGAGTGAGCAAGGAACTCTCATGAATTCATCCGTCGCCGCCGCGCCTTCGGCCGGCAGCGGCTTCCTGCGCATCGAGGGGCTCTCGAAGTCCTTCGTGCCGGGCAAGCCGGTGTTCGCCGAGGTCGGCTTCACGCTCGACCGCGGCGAGTTCGTCTGCATCATCGGCCACTCGGGCTGCGGCAAGACCACCATCCTCAACGTGCTGGCCGGGCTCGACAGCGCGACCGGCGGCCATGTGTTCATGGACGGGCGCGAGGTCGCGGGACCCAGTCTCGAACGCGGCGTGGTGTTCCAGAGCCACGCGCTGATGCCCTGGCTCACGGTGCGGCGCAACATCGCCTTCGCGGTGCAGTCGCGCTGGCCCGAGTGGCCGGCCGCCAAGGTCGACGAACAGGTGCGCCGGTTCGTGTCGCTGGTCGGCCTCGACGGCGCGATCGACAAGAAGCCCTCGCAGCTCTCGGGCGGCATGAAGCAGCGCGTGGGCATCGCGCGTGCCTTCTCGATCCAGCCCAAGATGCTGCTGCTCGACGAGCCCTTCGGCGCGCTCGATGCGCTCACGCGCGGCACCATCCAGGATGAGCTGATGGCGATCGTGCGCCAGACGCAGCAGACGGTCTTCATGATCACGCACGACGTCGACGAGGCGATCCTGCTGGCCGACCGCATCCTGCTGATGAGCAACGGCAGCGAGACCGGGGCCGGCTACAGGCCCGGCAACATCGCCGAGACCGTGGTCAACCCGCTGCCGCGCGCGCGCACGCGTGCGGGGTTGCACCACCTCGACGGCTACTACGCGTTGCGCAACCATATCGTCGACTTCCTCGTCTCGCGCGCCCGGGCCGCTTGATCTCTTTTCCATTCAGCACAACCAACAGGAGCATTCGCATGAACCGCAACGACGTCACCGAGAAGATCATCACCGTGAAGGTGGCCAAGGGCATCCAGTGGGCCGACGTGGCCAGGAAGGTCGGACTGTCGAAGGAGTGGACCACCGCCGCCTGCCTCGGCCAGATGACGCTGGACGCCGCGCAGGCCAAGACCATCGGCAAGATCTTCGGCCTCACGGCCGAGGAGCAGAAGTGGCTGCAGGTGGTGCCGTACAAGGGCTCTCTGCCGACCCCGGTGCCCACCGACCCGCTGATCTACCGCTGGTACGAGGTGGTGAGCGTCTACGGCAGCACGATCAAGGAACTGATCCACGAGGAGTTCGGCGACGGCATCATGAGCGCGATCGATTTCAGCATGGACATCCAGCGCCAGGCCGACCCGAAGGGCGACCGCGTGAACGTGGTGCTGTCGGGCAAGTTCCTGCCGTACAAGACCTACTGAAATGAAACACCCCCCGAAGCGCCTGCGGCGCCTCCCCCCTCAAGGGGGGCGATACCGGCGGCCCGGCGAAGCCGGTTCCGCGGTATCCCTGGTATCGAACTGCGCCGGTTTCATGCGTCGTGGGTCGCGCCAGGCGCGGTGGAGCAACCGAAATGAAACACCCCCGAAGCGCCTGCGGCGCCCCGAGTCGCTGCCAGAGGCAGCGGCTCTTCGGGTCCGTCCAAGCCTGCGCAGGCAGGCTTGGAGCCGCGGACCTCAGCCCCCTCAAGGGGGGCGATACCGGCGGCCCGGCAAAGCCGGTTCCGCGGTATCCCTGGCATTTGGCTGCGCCGGTTTCATGCGTCGCGGGTCACGTCATCGTGTGATGGACCTCTGAGCTCACGGTGCCGCCGGCAGCTTAGCAGGCATCGGCGCAGAATCGCCCGTCCATCATCGACGAGGAAAGATTCATGCGGATCCTGATAGTGGGCGCGGGTGCGCTGGGCGGGTATTTCGGTGGCCGGCTGCTCGCAGCCGGACAGGACGTCACCTTCCTGCTGCGGCCCCGGCGCACGGCGCAACTGGCGAAGACCGGCCTGGTGATCAGGAGCCCGAAGGGCGACCTGACGCTGGCGGCGCCGCCTTCGGTCCAGGCCGGGGGCATCGGTGGGCCGTACGACGTGGTTGTCGTCGGCTGCAAGGCCTACGACTTGGCAGAGACCATGGAGTCGTTCGCGCCCGCTGTCGGGCCCGAGACGGCCATCCTTCCGCTGTTGAACGGCATGCGCCATCTGGACGAGCTGGGCCGGCGCTTCGGCGCCGACCGCGTGCTGGGCGGGCTGTGCATGATCTCGGCTTCGCTCGACGAGGAGGGCAGGGTGCTGCACCACAACGACCTGCACGGCCTGAGCTATGGCGAGTTCAGCGGCGCGCGTTCGGCGCGCGTGCAGGCGCTGCAGGCGGCCTTTGCCGGTGCGAACTTCGAGGCCCGCGCCTCCGACGACATCCTGCAGGACATGTGGGAGAAGTGGATGTTCATCGCCTCGGCCGCCAGCATGACCTGCCTGATGCGAGCGACCGTCGGCGACATCGTGCAGAGCGGCGGCACCGACGTCGCCGATGCGGTGGTGGACGAATGCGCCGCCATCCTGGCCCACAACGGCTTTGCGGTGCGTCCCGAATCGCTGGCACGGGCGCATGCCATGCTGGCGGTCAGGGGTTCGACGATGACGGCCTCGATGTTCAAGGACATCGAACGCGGCGCGGCCATCGAAGGCGACCATATCGTCGGCGATCTGCTGCGGCGCAGCGCGGATGGCGGCAAGCGGATGTCGCCGCTGCGCATCGTCCAGTCGCACCTGCTGGCCTATGAGGCGCGGCGAGCTCGGGAGTCGAGCCGCGCCTGAGCGGCGCCGGACGCCTTCGCCGGCCTCAGCGCTTCGCGCTCGCCACCACCCCGGCGCCGCGAACCTCGAGCCTGAGCTCGTCGGCCACCTGGCCGCGGGCATCGATCAGCTGCACCACGTGCCGCCCGGGCCAGGGCAGCCATTGCGCGCTGGTGCCGCGCGCCAAGGGCTTGCCGTCGATGCGCCATTGCACGCCGCGGCCCTCGGCCTCGAAGCGCACCCGCTGGCGGTTTGGCGGGATGTCGGGGTCGAGCGCGATGATCGTGCCGTCCGCCGGCGCCGTGATGCGCGGCGCCGCTTCGGCCGCCGGGGCCTCGGGCGCGATCGCGAACAAGGGCTGCTCGGTGCCGGCGATGAACCACTCGCTGCGGCCCGCCTCCAGCGCGTCGCCGAAGCGCACGCGCGCCTGCACCACGCCGGCCGGCGGGGCCGGTGCCCGGCTCGGCTCGGCGCGATGCAGGAAACCCATCAGCTGGGCCCAGACCGGCGCTGCGCCGCTGGTGCCGCTGACCTCCCACATCGGTGCGCCGCTGGCGTTGYCGACCCAGACACCGACCGTGTAGCGCTGTGACCATCCGACGGCCCAGTTGTCGCGCATGTCCTTGCTGGTGCCGGTCTTCACGGCGGTCCAGAAGCGGGTGCCGAGCACGCTGTCGAGACCGAAGGTGCGGGCGCGGGCGTTCGGGTCGGCCAGGATGTCGCCGACGATGAAGGCGGCGCGTGGGTCGATGGCGCTGTCCCTGTCTTTTGTCGACACGGGGGCGGGTTCGTACAGAGAGCGGATGTCGCCGAAGCGCCCGCCGTTGGCCAGCGTCCGGTAGGCATTGGTCAACGCCAGCAGCGACACCTCGGCGCTGCCGAGCGCCAGGCTGTAGCCGTAGTAGTCGCCGCTCTGCGCCAGCGGCAGTCCGGCCGCGCGCAGCTGGCGCGCGAAGGCCTCGGGCGAGACCATCACCAGCGTGCGCACCGCCGGCACGTTGAGCGAGGCCGCGAGCGCGGTGCGCACCGACACCTGGCCCTTGAATTGCCGGTCGTAGTTCTGCGGGATGTAGAGTCCGCCGGCGGTGCTGATCTGCGCCGACGAGTCGTCCAGCAGCGAGGCCGCCGTGAGCCTGCGCTCGGCAATCGCCTGCGCATACAGGAAGGGCTTGAGGGTCGAGCCCGGCTGTCGCTGCGCGAGCACGCCGTCGACCTCGGCCGCGCGGCTCAGCGCGCCCGAGGAGCCGACCCAGGCGAGGACCCCGCCGCTGGCGTTGTCGAGCACCACCAGCGCGCCGTCCTCGACGTTGCGCCCGCGCAGTTCGCGCAGCTGGCGCTGCAGCGCATCGAGCGCGAAGCGTTGCAGCGGTGCACTCAGCGTGGTTCGGATCGGCTCGTGCGCGGTGCCGGCCTCCTTCAAGGCGCGCCGTGCCAGGTGCGGTGCGATCCCTTCGCTCGGATCGAAGGCGCGCCGCTGCAGCGCCGCGCTCGCGAACATGTCGAGTGCCGCGCAGTCCGGCTCGCTGCCGGCTTCCATCGCCCGCAGCAGCTCGCAGGCCCGCTGCGCCACCTGCGCAGCCTTGGCGTTGGGGGCCCGCACCAGCGCCGCGGCGACCGCCGCCTCGCGCGCATCGAGCCCGTGCGGCGCCTTGCCGAACAGCGTGCGCGACAGCGCGTCGATGCCGACGATCTCGCCGCGGAAGGGCACCAGGTTGAGGTAGGCCTCGAGGATCTGGTCCTTGCGCCAATGGCGTTCCAGCTGCTGGGCCGCGACGGTCTGGCCGAGCTTCTGCGCCAGGCTGCGGCCGCCGCCGGCGCGCCGCAGCTCGTCGTCGAGCAGGCCGGCCAGCTGCATCGTGATCGTCGATGCGCCGCGGGTTCGGGCGTTCCAGAGATTGCCCCAGGCCGCGGCCGAGACCGCCCGCCAGTCGACGCCGCTGTGCGCGTAGAAGCGCTTGTCCTCGCTCAGCAGCATCGCGCTGCGCAGGGCCGGCGAGATGTCGGCGAGCGCGATCCAGTCGCCGCGCCGCACGCTGGCGTCGGTGCGCACGCGCTGCAGCAGCACGCCGTCGCGGTCCAGCACCGCGGTGTCGGAGGGCCGGAAGTCGCTCCGGACCTCGTCGAAGCCGGAGAGCGCCCAGGCCGGTGCCGCGAGCATCGCGGCGAGCGCCAGCACGAGCGACGCGGGCTTGATCACCGGCTTTCCAGCGTTTCCATGTGCCGGCAGATCTCGCCCGGCGTGGTGAACCACAGATCGCCGTGGTCGCGCAGGCGCGCCAGATGGGTGAGCGCGCGGCGCAGGTGCCGCAGCCGGTAGGGCTGGCCGACGATGTACGGATGCAGTGCCAGGCCCATCACCAGCGGCTGGCGGCGCGACTGCTCGAGCATCTCGTCGGCGTTGTCGATGACCATGGCGGCGAAGTCCTTGGCGTCCATCTGGCGCGCGATGATCATCGGGATGTCGTTCAGCTCCTGTGGATAGGGCACCGACCACAGCGTGCGGCCGCTGCGCGTGCGCATGCGAGTCGGCTGGTCGTCGTGGCACCAGTTGAGGCTGTAGCGGTACCCGGCCTCGGCCAGCAGGTCGGGCGTCAGGCGGCTCTCGGAAATCCAGGGCGAGAGCCACCCGGCCGGGGCCTGGCCGCTTTCGACGCGCATCCGCTCGCGGCAGTCGGCGAGCAGGGCCGCTTCGTCGGCTTCGGCCATGTCGGCCTGGCGTTCGGAGTTGCTGTGGCCGTGGCCGATGAGTTCGTCGCCGCGCGCCACCGAGGCGGCGACCAGCTCGGGGCAGTGGTCGTAGAGCGCGGTGTTGAGCAGGGTGCTCGAAGGCAGCGCCAGGCTGTCGAACAGCGCGAGGCAGCGCCAGGCACCGACGCGGTTGCCGTATTCGCGCCAGGAATAGTTCAGTACGTCCGGATGCGGATGCGTCGGCCCGATGCATGCGCCCATGCCTTCGCCGAAGGCGAAATGCTCGAGGTTGAAGCCCAGGTAGACCGCCAGCCGGGCGCCGTTGGGCCAGACATGGTCGGCGCGCCGCGTGATCGGCAGGTAGTCGAAGCGTCCGTGCGCGGGCAGCGGGCCGAGGTAGCGGGCAGTCATTCGGGTCTCCAGGGGCAGCGGCGGGAAGCCGGATGCGCACAGGAATTATCCCGATTCGGCGGTGTCCGACCGCCCCGGCGATCCGTACCGCGATCGCGCCTGGCCGATCAGACCGGACGCCGGGCCAGCAAGGCCCAGACGCCGGCGGCCGACAGCAGCGAGCCGCCGGCGAGGTTGAAGCGCCGCTGCGCCCTCGGCGAGGCCAGCAAGCGGCGCGCCGATCCGGCGAACACCGCATAGAGCGTGGCGTTGAGCGCGGCCATCGCGACGAAGGTCAGGGCCAGCACCCAGAGCTGATGCGTCACGCTGGCGCGCGGATCGATGAACTGCGGCAGGAAGGCGACGAAGAAGACGATGCCCTTGGGATTCAGCGCGGTCACGAGGTAGGTGTTGGCGAACAGCTTCCAGCGCGAGCCGGGTGCCGCGGGTGCGGCGAGCACGGCCGGTGAAATGCCGGCGCGCAGCAGCTTGATGCCGAGGTAGAGCAGGTACAGGCCGCCGACCCATTTGATGGCGGTGAACCAGAAGGCCGAGGTCGCGAGCAGGGCGCCGAGGCCCAGCAGCGACACCACGAGCGCGGTCGAATCGCCGAGCGCGACCGCGGCCACCAGCGGCACGTTGGCGCGCTTGCCGTGCGCCACGGAATAGCTGATGACCGTCAGGATGGTCGGTCCGGGAATGATCAGCAGCACCGCCGATGCGGCGACGAAGGCGAGCCAGAGCTGGAGGGACGTGGGCATGTGGTTCCTTGCGTGACGGGCCGCCGCGACGCCGGCCTGCGGTGCAATATAAACGGTGCCGATCCGAAACCCTGGCGGGAGTCTCCGGCGACGACATCGATCGCGGTGTCAGTCATGGCGCTCAAGGACGACCTCCCAGAGTGCCTTGGGCAGCGCATAGCGCTCGACGACCTGTTCTTCCACGCTGAGCATGCGCCAACCCGTGGCGAACAGCCGGTCGACCGCGGCGCGGTCGAAGAAGTGCTTGGGGATGCCGTCGACGCTGTAGAAGTCGTCTCCGGGCTCGGGAACGCGCCGGGCGCCGTGGTGGTAGTCATGGGTCGAATTGAGCCGGCACAGCAGCAGGCCGCCGGGTCGCAACTGCTGCCGGATGCGCTCGGCGAGCGCCAGGGTCTCGGGCCAGTCGAAGTAGTGCAGGCAGAGGCTGGCGACCACGACGCCGGCGCTGCCGGCGGGCAGGGGGAAAGGCTGGCGGATGTCCAGGCAATGGAGTTGCGCGGAGGGCGCGCGGGCACGGGCCTCCTCGATGGCCTCGGCATGGAGATCGATGCCGACGACCCGCAGCCCGGCGCCGGCCAGTGTTTCGGTGTCTCGGCCGCTGCCGCAGCCGAGTTCCAGGATCGGCGCGCAGCCGGCGCGCTCGGCCAGCAGGGGCAGCCAGCGTTCGAGCCAGGGGTCGGTCGGCCTGGGCGAGCGCGTCATGCCTTGCGTTTCCTGGGCTTGCGGCGATCTCCGGCGATTCGCCTTCGACCTACGCCTCCATGACCAGCTGCGTCTGCGTGACCACTGCGCACAGCTTGCCTTCCGCGGACTTGATCGTGGTCTGCCAGACCATCGTCGTTCGGCCCCGGTGCAGCGCGATCGATTCACCGACGACCGTGGTGTTCACGCGCGCGCCGCCGATGAACTTGGTGCTGGAGTCCGTGGTCGTGGTGCGCTTGCCTTGCGGCAGATTGATGACCGTGCCCACGGCGCCGAGCGTATCGGCGAAGGCCATCATGGCGCCGCCGTGCAGGATGCCGCCGGCGGTGCACAGGTCGGCACGGACCTCGAGCTCGGCGACGATGCGCTCGGGCTCCAGCGCGAGCAGGCGCACACCCATCAGGCCCGGGAACAGCGGTTCGAGGATCTGCTGGATCTGTTCGATGGTTGGCATCCGGGCGTCCTGTCTCAGCCTTGGGCGCCGAAGCGAAGCGCCGATCGGGCGCGGGCCCGCGCCGCCTCGATCTCGCGATCGCGCGGGTCGGCGGTGGTGACCAGCGATTCGATCAGCGCGCGGGCCGCGGCCGTGACGTCCTCCACCGCGCGATCGAAGGCCGCCTCGTTGGCCTTGGAAGGGTGGGCGAAGCCGCTGAGCTTGCGCACGAACTGCAGCGATGCGGCGCGCATCTCCTCTTCGGTGGCGGGCGGGTCGAAGTTGAACAGGGTCTTGATACTTCTACACATCATGTCTCCATGTGAAGGCCGCAGGGCGAGCCCGCAGTGTGCGCAGGATCGAGCCCGAGCTCAACCCCGCACCCGCCTACTTGGCCGCTTCCACCTTGACCCTGGCGTTCGGCATCTCCCCGAACATTTCCGGCGCATACAGCGCCTCGACCCGGCTCGGCGGCAGCGCGAAGTCGCCGACGTTGTTGAGGCGCACGGTGTATTCCATCTTCACCACGCCCTTGGGCAGGTATTCGTAGTAGCTGCGGAAGGCCTCGAAGCTGCGCTCCTCGAAGGCCGGCCAGCCGCTGCCCGAGCGCTTCTCGCCCTGGGTCGCGATCTGCGAATCGCGGCCCAGGCCGCCGCCGAGGATCGTGGCGCCGCCGGGGATCGGATCGGTGATCGCGACCCAGCGCATGTCGGCGCTGGCGTTGACTTCCAGGCTCACGCGCAGCACGTCGCCGCGCGTGTAGACGCCCGGCACCGCCTGCTCGACGGGCGTCACGGTCTTCTTGATCACGTAGCCGGCCGCGAACGGCGCCTTGAGTTCCACGGCGGCGAGCGACTGCAGCGTGAGCCAGGGCTTGCCGCTGCCGCTCTGCGTCAGCAGCAGCGTGTCGCGCACCGCGCCGGCCGGCCAGGAAAGGAACATCGTGTTGTTGCGCAGCATGCCCGGCGAGGCGGGTGCGCCGAAGGCGCTGGCCTGGTGGGGCGCGCCGCCCGGGTCGCTGGCCGTCACCCGCTCGACCTTGCGCCAGTCCACCTGCGCCTTGGCCGTGCCCAGGCTGGCCGCGGTGATGCCGGTGACCGGCGTGCTCTCGAAGCGCTTCGAGAATTTCTCCAGCGCCATTCCGCCCCACAGGTTGGCGGTGGTGGTGTGCCAGGCGCCTTTCTGCTGGCGGCCGACGAAGCCGCTGGCCAGCCGGCCGATGTCGTCCTTCCAGGCCGGGTCGTCCAGCACCGCGAGCAGCAGCCGCGCGCTGTTGACGTCGCCGTTGACCATCAGCCACCACCAGTTGTCGTCCTGCTCGGTGCTGAACGCGAGCCGCGTGCCCTGCCAGCTCAGGCGCGCCTTGAGCACGTTGTTCGCCTCGTCGAGGCGCTGCTGGCGCTGCGGCACATCGGGCACCCGCCGCAGGATCTGCAGCCAGTCGATCACCGCGCTGGTGGGCCACTGGTTGGGGGCGATCGTGAGGCTGCCGGTCATGCGGCCCTGCGCCTTGCCGTAGCGCGACAGTGCCTCGAGCGCCGCCAGCTTGCGCACGTCGAGGTCCTTGCGCGGGCTCCAGAACTCGCGCTGGATGCGGCCCTCGACGAAGGCGACAAGGCCTTGCAGCATCGGCGCGCCGGCTGCCTCGGGCAAGGCGAAAGCCGGGTCGATGGCGGCCGCCTCGTGCGTCGAGGCCAGCAGGTAGGCGGTCAGGATGTCGCTGCCGCGGTTCGCTTCGCCATCCCGTGGCGGGAAGTAGTTGGCCAAGCCGTCGCCGTCGAGGTAGGTCGGCAGTTGCGCCAGCACCGCCTGCCAGGCCTTGCCGTCGCGCAGGCCGATCGATTTGCTGGCCTTCTGCTCCAGGCAGGCATAGGGGTAGACGGCGAACCAGTCGCGCACGCCGGTCAGGCCTTCGGCCAGGCGCGGCTGCAGCCACATCCGCAGGCCGCCGCGACCGGGCAGGGCGTCGGCCGGCGGGCCGACGTCGAGCGTGAACGGGCCGTCGAGCTGCACCAGGGTCGCCTGCTGCACCGTCAGCGGCACCGCCGGCAGGATGCGCTGGCGCACCTTGAGCGCATCGTGCGCGCCGCCCAGCGTGTCGCGGGCCTCGATCTCCCACAGGATCGCCTCGGCGCGGGTCTGCGCGAGCTGCGCGGGCGCGGTCACGGTCCAGGCCAGTTCGCGGGCCTCGCCGGCCGGTATCTCGACCGTCTGCGGCGGGAGCGCGAGCAGCGTCGCGCGCGGCGTGGCCTCCACCTTCATGGCATTCGCCGTCGTGTTGCGCAGCGTGATCTGGGCCCGGAACTGGTCGTCCTCGCGCACCAGCGGCGGCAGCCCGCTGATGATCTGCAGGTCCTGCGTGGCCCGGATCGAGGCCTGGCCGGTGCCGAACAGGCCGGTGCCGGCATCGGCCACAGCGACGATCCGGAAGGTGGTCAGCGCATCGTTGAGCGGCACGCTCAGCGTGGCCTGGCCGTTGGCGTCGAGCACCACTGCGGGCTTCCACAGCAGCAGGGTGTCGAGCAGCTCGCGCGTGGGGCTCTTGCCGCCGCCGCCGCCCGCGGGCACGGCCTTGCGGCCGTAGTGCCGGCGGCCGACGATCTCCATCTGCGCGGTCGAGGTGGCGACGCCCCAGCCGCGCCGCTGCAGCATGGCTTCGAGCAGGTTCCAGCTGTCGTTGGGCAGCAGCTCGAGCAGCGCTTCGTCGACCGCCGCGACCGCGACTTCGGCGCCGGCCGCGGGCTTGCCGTCGGGCAGCCGGCCGGTGATGGTGACCTGCGCCTGGCTGCGCACCGGGTAGGCGGGCTTGTCGCTCGCCACCTTGAGATCGATGCGATGCGACTGCGTGCCGACCCGGATCTCGGCCAGGCCGAGCCGGTAGGCCGGCTTGCTCAAGTCGACCAGCGCGGTGGGCGCCACATACTCCTTGCCCTCGTACCAGAAGGCCGTCCACCACTCGCGTGGCGCCCTGAAGCCCCAGGTGAAGAAGCTGTACCAGGGCACCTCGCGCAGCCGCCCGCGCAAGGCCAGCACGCTGATATAGACGTTCGGCCCCCATTCGGGCTTGACCTGCAGGGTGACCGTCGGATCCTGGCCGTTGAGTTGCACCACATGGGTCTCGATCACGCCTTCGCGTTCCACCGACACCAGTGCGGTGGCGAAGCGGAACGGGCTGCGCACCTGGAACCTGGCGACCTCGCCGGGCTGGTAGCTCTTCTTCTCGGGCAGCACGTCGATGCGGTCGTGGTCCTCGCCGCCGAACCAGAGCTCGCCCTGGCGCGTCACGTAGACCGTGGCCGCGGCGCGGCTGTCGCGGCCGTCCTTGTCGGTGGCGCTCGCGATCAGCTCGACCTGGCCCGGCTCCTTGAGTTCGACCTCGCACAGCAGCAGGCCGCGGACATCGCTCTTGCCGCTGCAGATGGTGCCGATCTCCTTCACCTCGGTCTTGTTGTCGTAGGTGTAGAAGCCGCCCACCATGCGCTTGCGGCTGGTGGTGGTGATGCGGGCGACGGCGCGCACGTTGAGCGTCACGCCTTCCTGGGGCTTGCCCGCAAGGTCGAGCGCCAGGGCCTGGAACCTGATCTTCTGGCTGGCCGAGACCCAGCCCTCGGCCTTGATGCCGGCGATGACCGCGGCCGGCCACAGCGTGTGGCTGCTGCGCAGTGTCTGCACCTCGCCGTTGGGGTCGGCGTAGCTGGCCTCGAGCAGCAGTTCGCGCGGCGTCGCCCGGGCGACCGGGATGTTGTCGATCGTGAGCTTCCCGGCGCCTTCGCGGTTGAGCGTGAGCGGCAGCTTGTCGGCGATCACGCGGACCTCGTCCGTGCTCGCCGGGTCGTTGTCTGCGTCCTTGCCCGGAGCGGCGAAGCTGAAGGCGTCGAAGTCGGCGAAGGACGGCTGCTTGCCGCGCACCAGCGCCGACACGCGCACCGGCAGCGCCGCCGCGCCGCCGCCCGCCACGTAGTTGATCTGCACGTCGACCGGCAGCGAGCCGACCGCCACCAGCGGCTTGCCGTCGCTGGGTCCGATGCGGCCTTCCAGCACCGGCAGGCGGAACTCCTCGACCCGGAACTGGCCGGTGGCATCGCTGCCCGGGCCGCCTTCCTCGGCGCTCGTGCCGCTTTCCTTGCCGCTCCTCAGCGCGACCTGGTAGACGCCGAGCCTGGCTGCCGGCGGGATCTCGAAGCTGCTCTCGCTGCTGAGTCCGCCGGTGGCGGTCTTGCGCCACTTCAGCGGCTGCGTGAACTGCTGGCCGCTGCCCGCATGGGTGACGACCAGCGTGTCCGGCAGCGACTCGGGCAGGCCGAATCCCTTCTGTGTCTGGGTGCGGATCAGGTGCTTCATCGACACCGTTTCGCCGGCGCGCAGCAGCATCCGGTCGAATACCGTGTGGGCGATGCGGTCGGGCCGGGGGTCGAGGCTGGTCGGCACATTGAAGCGCCAGGGCTCGATGCCGCGCTGCCAGTCGCTCCAGGTGAAGGCCAGGTCCTCGACGCCATCGGCGTCCCTGGCGCGGGCGCTGACGAAGTAGGCGCCGGTGCTGTCGTCGCCGTCGGTGGCGCAGGACGGTGCGTCGGCGGAGAGGCCGGACAAGCGGACCAGCCCGTTGGCGTCGGTGCTGCCGGCCGCCACCTCGCGGCCGTCGCAGGACGACACGCGGACCGCGGCGTTGGCGACCACGCGGCCCTTGTCGAGCGTCGTGACCCAGGCCACCGCGTTCTCGCGCCCCAGCTTGAAATGCACCGCCAGGTTGGTGGCCAGCGCCGTGGTGCGCACGTACATCGTGCGGCCGCTGCCGTAGCGCTCGTCGAGCAGTGCGTCGCCGAGCTTCTGCGAGGCGATCTCGAGCACGTGGAAGCCGGGCGTCAACGGAATGCCGACCACTTCGAAGGGCCGCGGGTCGCCGCCCTCGGCCTTCGGCATGTCGAGCGCACGCACCCCGGCCTGGCCGCCGAGCAGCGACAGCATGCGGGTCTGGACGTTGTCGCGGTCGTCCTTGTCGATCACCTTCGGCAGCGCCCCCTTGACGTCGCGCGCGGCCAGCTTGCGCGGCACGCTGTCGTTGTCGTAGCGGCGCACCTTGCGGAACCAGGCGATGATCTCCGCATCGCTCTTCGGATTCAGGTCGCTGACCCGGCCCGGCGCGGCGCCCAGTGTCAGCGCCTGCACCTGCAGGGCCGGCTCGACGCGGCGCACCGTGACCGGCATCAGCGCCACGCCGCCGGGTTCGGCCAGGCGCTCGACCACGCCGAAGGGCGCGGCCGCGAACTTGGCCAGCGGCGGCATCAGGCCGGTCGCGACCTTGAGCGGAAAGGCGTCGGGCGAGGCCAGCGGGCGGCCCGAGGCGTCCTCGAACTTCGGCGGCAGCTCGATCGTGAAGGCCGTCTGCTCGGCGAAGGGCCCGGCGAAGCGCAGCGACTCGACCACGCCGTCGTCGTCCTTGGCCGCGTGGTCGTCGAACTCCGGCTTGAAGCTCTTGCCGGCGCCCTTGAGCACGATGGCCGCTGCCAGCTTGCGCGCCACCGGCGCGTTGAACTGCAGCACCATCGGCTTGAGCGGCAGGCAGGCCGAGCGCGCGTTCTCGCGCTCGCAGCTGAACGAGACCGCGAACGGCTCCCGCACCTCGAAGCCGAGCCGCCGCTCGACGTTGTTGACCACGCCCGAGGGCGTCGCGACGCCCTTGCCGTAGACCAGCTGCACCCGGCCGGCCGGCGGCAGCGTGCGCTTGCACTGCAGCGTCAGGAAGCGCTGCGGCGCCTTCTCGGCTTCCTTGTCGCGGCCCAGGGCCTTGAGGAGCGCGGCACGCTGCTCGCCGTCGATCTGTCTCACGGGAATGCGTTCGCCGATGCCGCTGGCCGTGCACCAGACGTTCTCCTGCACGCTCTCGGGCGTGGCCGGGCCGTTGAGTTCGAGCAGAAAGATCTGCTGCTCGTCGATCTTGCCGTAGCTCGGTTGCCAGTTGCGGATGAAGGGGCCGCCGCTGTTGAAGCGCCAGCTCTCGGCGCCGGTCAGTGCGGTGCCGCTGGCCGACTGGAAGCCGGCGACCCGCGTCACCGTGCAGCGCACGCCCGGCGGCAGGTCGTTCTCGAAATCGAAGACCCACTGCTTCTCGCCGGTCCAGCGACCGGTGCCGCGGCCGGCCTCGGCATCGGTGCAGGCGACGGCCAGCGGGGCCGGGGCCTTGGGGTCGCCGAAGCGCACGGCCGGCTGGTCGAACTTGGCGACCACCTGGCGCACGCGCGAGACCTCGCCCTGCGGCGTCAGGCTGGTGATCTGCAGCGCGTGCGCCGCGCCGGCGGCCAGAAAGGCGCTGGCAGCCAGCAAGAAGGCGGGTGTCGACAGTCTCAAGCGTTGTTCCTCCATCCAGATCCGTAGCGCGTCGAGCGTAGCCGCATTTGCCCCGCGGCGGCGGCCGGTCCCGGGCCCGTTCCTTACAATTCGGCGCTCGTCGTGCGTGTCTCGCGCGGACCGCTCACAGACCACGTCGACCGATGAAACGCTACTGGGAAATCGATGCATTGCGCGGGCTCATGCTCGTGCTGATGACCGTCACCCACCTGCCGACCCGCCTGACGGATCCGCTCGGGCAGCCCTTCGGCTTCGTCTCGGCCGCCGAGGGCTTCGTGCTGCTGTCGGCCTTCGTGTCGGGGCGGGTCTACAGCCGCATCGCGCGCACCCAGGGCGTCGATTCGATGCGGCGGGCCTTCTGGCGCCGCGCGCTGAAGGTCTACCTGAGCCAGGCCGCGACGCTGCTGTTCCTCTTCACGGTCATTTCGGCCGTCGGACTGCGCATCGACCAGCCGGCGGTCAAGAACCTGCTGTCCTTCTACCTGGCCAATCCGCGCGAGGGCTTCCTCTACGCGCTGCTGCTGATCTACGAGCCGGCGCTGCTCGACATCCTGCCGATGTACATCTTCTTCATGCTGCTGAGCCCGTGGGTGCTGGCCTTTGGCCTGCGCCATGGCTGGACCGGCGTGATGGTCGCCAGCGCCAGCCTGTGGGCGCTGGCGCAGTTCGGGCTCAGCGAATGGCTCCATGGGCTGACCGTGCGCCACACCGGGCTGGTGGTGCCCTTCCACGAGATGGGCGCCTTCAACGCCTTCGCCTGGCAGTTCCTGTGGTTCGCCGGCCTGTGGATCGGCGCCGGCCGCAATGCGCCCGGCGCGCAGCCGCTGCGCATCCCGACCTGGCTGGCGGTGCTCGCCGGCTCGGCCGCGCTCTATGGCTTCTGGTGGCGGCACCATGGCATCAACGGCCAGGCGCCTTTCGGCGGCGATGTCGAGCTGAACCTGCTGTTCGACAAGTGGCAGCTCGGGCCGCTGCGGCTTGTCAACCTGGCGGCGCTGGGCATCGTGGCGGTCCGCTTCGGACCGGCCTTCATGCGCCGGATTCCGCGCCTGCACTGGCTCGAGGACCTGGGCAGCGCATCGCTGCCGGTCTTCTGCGCCCACCTGGTCGCGGTGCTGCTGGTGCTGGCGGTCTACGGCGACAGCCAGACGGCGCGGCCCGGGTGGGGCGACCTGCTGCTGCTGGGCGCGGTGTTCGCCTGGCTCTACGGCGTTGCCCGCCTCACGTTGTGGTGGGACGACCGGCAGCAGCCGCCGGCGCTGCCGCTATCTCGAGCCCTGCGCGACTGAAGCCTGGGCCGGCTCCTGCAGGTGCGCCGCGATCACCGATTGCCAGAGCCGGTAGCCGTCGTCGTTGAGATGCAGCTGATCGCCGCGGAACAGCGCCGGCCGGGGCCGGCCGTCGGCGTCCAGCATCGGCGTGAAGATGTCGATGTAGTCGCTGTTGGGCAGCCGTTTCAGATAGGCGCCGATCATGTTGTTGGTTTCGCGGATGCCGGGCATCAGCTTCTCGCGCGAAGGGCTGGGCTTGACCGAGATGTAGGCGATGCGGGTGTCGGGCAGCCCGGCGCGCACCGTGTTGGCGAACAGGGCGAAGCTCTCGAGCACCTGCAGCGGCGTGCGGCCCTCGGCCAGGTCGTTGTCGCCGGCATAGACCAGCACCAGCCGCGGCTTGTAGCGCACCACGAGGTCGGCCGCGAACAGGCTGCAGTCGGCCATGGTCGAGCCGCCGAAGCCCCGGTTGACGACCACCGGCAGCTGCCGGAAGTCCTGCGCCAGGCGGGACCACATCCGGATCGTCGAGCTGCCGACGAAGAGCACGCCGCCGGGCGCCGGCGGGCGCTCCCGGTCGGCGGCCGCGAAGGCGTCGAGTTCGCCGCGCCAGCGGGCGTGGGCGGCAAGGTAGGCTGCGGTCTCGGCCGGCTTCGAATCCGGCCCGGCCTGCGAAGCCAGCGGGCTCAGAAATGCGAGCGAAACCAGGGCGGCGCGGACAGCAGCTTTCATCGACATGGATGTTATTCCAACACAGGGCCCGGCCTGCGCAGCCGGGCCTGTTGGTGGAACACCGCGGAACCGGCTTCGCCGGGCCGCTGGTGTTGCCCCCGGTAGGGGGTGGGCGGGCTACACGCAGTGAGCCCAACCTGGGGGCGAGCAACAGCCACGCGGAACCGGCTTCGCCGGGCCGCTGGTGTTGCCCCCGGTAGGGGGTGGGCGGGCTACACGCAGTGAGCCCAACCTGGGGGCGAGCTAACTATTCCGGCCGATGCCCTGGTAGCTGATGCCGGCAGCCTTCATGGTGCCCGGCTCGTACAGATTGCGGCCGTCGAAGACCACCGGCGACTTCATCAGCGCCTTCAGCCGCTCGAGGTTCGGGCTGCGGTAGGCCTTCCACTCGGTCACGATGATCAGCGCATCGGCGCCGGCCAGGGCCTCCATCGGGTCCTTCGTCGCCGTGAAGCCGATGCGCTCGAGCAGCGCGGGCGCATCGGCGAAGTCGAGCGCCAGCACGCGCTTCGTCTCCTCGATCGCGATCGGGTCGTGCGCCACCACGCGGGCGCCGGCGCGCAGCAGCACGTCGAGCACCACGCGGCTCGGCGCCTCGCGCATGTCGTCGGTGTTGGGCTTGAAGGCCAGGCCCCAGAGCGCGAACGTGCGCTGGCTGAGGTCGGGGCCGAAGCGCGCCAGCACCTTCTGGGTCAGCACGTGCTTCTGGTCGTTGTTGACCGCCTCGACCGACTCGAGCACCCGCAGCGCCTGCCCGTTGTCGCGCGCGGTGCGCGTCAGCGCCTGGATGTCCTTCGGGAAGCAGCTGCCGCCGTAGCCGGTGCCGGCATACAGGAAGCTGTAGCCGATGCGCGGATCGGAGCCGATGCCCTGGCGCACCGCCTCGATGTCGGCGCCGACGCGGTCGGCCAGGTTGGCCAGCTCGTTCATGAAGCTGATCCGGGTGGCCAGCATCGCGTTGGCGGCGTACTTGGTGAACTCGGCCGAACGCACGTCCATCACGCGGGTGCGTTCGTGGTTGCGGTTGAAGGGGGCATAGAGCCGGCGCATGGCGGCCAGCGCCTCGCGGCCGTCGTCGTCGTCGTCGTAGCCGATCACGATCCGGTCGGGCCGCATGAAGTCGTCGACCGCCGCGCCTTCCTTCAGGAACTCGGGGTTGCTGACCACCGAGAAGCGCAGGTCGGAGCGCCCGCGCTTGTCGAGTTCCTCCTGGATCACGGCCTTGACGCGGTCGGCCGTGCCCACCGGCACGGTCGACTTGTCGACCACCACCTTGAAGCCGTTCATGTACTTGCCGATGCTGCGTGCTGCGGCCAGCACGTACTTCAGGTCGGCGCTGCCGTCCTCGTCGGGTGGCGTGCCGACGGCGATGAACTGGATGTCGCCGTGCGCCACCGAGGCCTCGATGTCGGTCGAGAAGCTGAGCCGCTTCGCCGCCACGTTCGACTCCACCACCTCGGCCAGGCCCGGCTCGTAGATCGGGATGCCGCCCGCGTTGAGCGTTGCGATCTTGTCCGGGTCGAGGTCGAGGCAGAAGACGTTGTTGCCGATGTCCGCCAGGCAGGCGCCGGTGACCAGGCCGACGTAGCCGGTGCCGATGATCGAGATATTCATGCGTTCAAGCCGCGTTGGGTTCCGAAAGAATCTGGTCGAAGTAGGCGATGGTCTTCTTCAGGCCCTCTTCGAGCTGGGTCCTGGGCGCCCAGCCGTCGAGCGCCTTCTGCGCCAGCGAGATGTCGGGCCGGCGCTGCTTGGGATCGTCCGCGGGCAGCGGCATCCGGATCAGCTTGCTCTTGGAGCCGGTGAGCTCGATCACCTTGTTGGCCAGTTCGAGCATCGAGAACTCGCCCGGGTTGCCGATGTTGATCGGTCCGGGCAGCTCATCGCCAGTGTTCATCATACGCAGCATCGCGTCGAGCAAATCGTCGACATAGCAGAAGCTGCGCGTCTGCTGGCCGTCGCCGTAGATCGTGATGTCCTCGCCCTTCAGGGCCTGGACGATGAAGTTCGACACCACGCGGCCGTCGTTCATGTGCATGCGCGGCCCGTAGGTGTTGAAGATGCGCACCACCTTGATGCGCAGCTGGTGTTGCCGGTGGTAGTCGAAGAACAGCGTCTCGGCGCAGCGCTTGCCTTCGTCGTAGCAGCTGCGCAGGCCGATCGGATTCACGCGGCCCCAGTAGGCCTCGACCTGCGGATGGATCTCGGGGTCGCCGTAGACCTCGCTCGTCGAGGCCTGCAGGATCTTGGCGCGTACGCGCTTGGCCAGGCCCAGCATGTTGATCGCGCCGTGCACGCTGGTCTTGGTGGTCTGCACCGGATCGTGCTGGTAGTGGATCGGCGAGGCCGGGCAGGCGAGGTTGAAGATCTCGTCGACCTCGACGTACAGCGGGAAGGTCACGTCGTGGCGCATCAGCTCGAAGCGTGGATGGTCGAGCAGGTGCTCCACGTTGCGCTTGGTGCCGGTGAAGAAGTTGTCGACGCACAGGACGTCGTGGCCCTGCTCGAGGAGCCGGTCGCACAGGTGGCTGCCGAGAAAACCGGCGCCGCCGGTGACCAGCATCCGTTTGGAGGCGTTGTAATTGCGCATTCGCGTAGTCACTTCCTGGTAGGTCAGTTCGATGGTTGCTGATGGCGTTGCTCGTACATCTTCGCGTCGACCAGCATGCGGAACCACAGCGCCTGGAAGAAGGCGAAGTAGAAGCCGGTCGTGCCGTCCAGGAAGCCGAGACGGAACACGTAGCGGTAGACGAAATAGCTGAGCGAGCGAACCCCCGTCGGGAGCTTGTAGTACAGCTCCTTGATGAAGCGGGTGCGCTCGCGGGCATCGCCCATGAGGCGCGGCTGCAGGACGTTGTCGGCGGCGACTCGGGGGCCGAGCTTTTCCTTCGCCTCGGCATCGCTCCAGCGGTTGTGGCTGGCGATCCAGTCGGCAAGACGGGCCGAGTTCTTGTCGTGCATGAAGCCGTCGAGCCGGCCCGGCTTGGCGCTGCTGATGAAGTGCTGGTCGTAGAGCCGTGACTCGCAGCGGCCCTGCCCCGAGCGGAAGAGCCGCAGGTGCCACGGGTTGACGCCGCTGAAGCGCAGCATCTTGCCCATGAAATAGTCGCGGCGACGGATCAGGTAGGCATCGAAGGCGGGTCGGCCGGCCAACAGGGCGCTGATTTCGGCGACCGCGCGATCGTCCAGCACTTCGTCGGCATCGAGGTGGAGCTGCCATTCGAAGGACTGCTCGATCTGCGCGATGGCCCAGTTGCGCTGGTCGCTGTAGTTCGAGAACGGACGCTGCATCACCGTGCAACCCAGCGCCTCGAGGATCGCGGGGGTGCCGTCCGTCGAATGCGAGTCGACCACGAAGACGTGCGGACTCGCTTTTTTTGCCTGAGTCACCGTCTCGCGAATGATCGACGCGGAATTGAAGGTCAGGATGACGACGACGCAGCGAAGGTTTTCCATGGTGTTCGGCGCTTGGTGGCAGCTTCAGAGTCAGGGTTCACCCGAATCCGTAAGCGCAAAGCATGCCAAACTTTAGCACTACATTCTTACATTTAGGAACACAACGGACGGTCGACCCCCTCCGTCCATCGGCCTATGGCCGCAGGACTTCACGGTTTTCACCGGGAAGTCGTCGCCTCGGCGGGGCCGGTTCACGCCAGCCGTGCCTGGTGCCGGGCGATCTGCTGGCGCACCTGCGCCGGTGCCGTGCCGCCCAGGATGTTGCGGGCATTCAGCGAGCCGCGCAGGCTCAGCACGCCATAGACGTCCTTCTCGATCTGCGGATGGAAGGTCTGCAGTACCGCCAGCGGCAGCTCCGACAGGTCGACCTGGTGCGAGATCGCCGCCTTGACGGCATGCGCCACCGTCTCGTGCGCGTCGCGGAAGGGCAGGCCCTTCTTGACCAGGTAGTCGGCCAGGTCGGTCGCGGTGGCGTAGCCGCGCAGGGCGGCGCGTTCCATCGCATCGGCCTTGACGGTGATGCCGCCCACCATCTCCGAGAAGATGCGCAGGGTGTCCTTGAGCGTGTCGACGGTGTCGAACAGCGGCTCCTTGTCTTCCTGGTTGTCCTTGTTGTAGGCCAGCGGCTGGCCCTTCATGAGCGTGATCAGCGCCATCAGGTGGCCGACCACGCGGCCGGTCTTGCCGCGCGCCAGTTCGGGGACGTCCGGGTTCTTCTTCTGCGGCATGATCGAACTGCCGGTGCAGAAGCGGTCGGCGATGTCGATGAAGCCGAAGGACTGGCTCATCCACAGCACCAGTTCCTCGCTCAGGCGGCTGATGTGGACCATCGCCAGCGAGGCGGCGGCCGTGAACTCGATCGCGAAATCGCGGTCGCTCACGGCGTCCAGGCTGTTCTGGCAGACCTCGTCCATGCCCAGCGCCTTGGCCACGGCCTCGCGGTCCAAGGGGTAGCTGGTGCCTGCCAGCGCGGCGGCGCCCAGCGGCAGCCGGTTGACGCGCTTGCGCACGTCGGCCATGCGTTCGGCGTCGCGCGCGAACATTTCCACGTAGGCCAGCATGTGGTGGCCGAAGCTCACCGGTTGGGCCACCTGCAGGTGGGTGAAGCCCGGCAGGATGACTTCGACGTTCTTCTCGGCCAGCGCCAGCAGCGACTTCTGCAGATCGACCAGCAGGCCGCCGATCAGGTCGATCTCGCCGCGCAGCCACAGGCGCACGTCGGTGGCCACCTGGTCGTTGCGGCTGCGGCCGGTGTGCAGCCGCTTGCCGGCATCGCCGACCAGCTGCGTCAGGCGGGCCTCGATGTTCAGGTGCACGTCCTCGAGGTCGAGTTTCCAGTCGAAGGCGCCGGATTCGATCTCCTCGCGAATCTGCTTCATCCCGCCTTGAATCGCGGCGAGGTCCTGCACGCCGATGATCCCCTGGGCTGCCAACATGCCGGCATGCGCCAGCGAACCCTCGATGTCAGCCTGCCACAACCGCTTGTCGAAAAAGACACTGGCGGTGTAGCGTTTGACCAGGTCGCTCATCGGTTCGGAGAACAGGGCGGACCAGGCTTCGGATTTCTTGTCGAGTTGGTTTTGAGTCATGGGAACCGTTCGGGAGGCAATAATGGGTTTGTCACCCATTGTTTCTGCGATGCGCAATCCGTCGATTTTATCGGCCACCCCCCCGGCGTCGCCGGCGACGCCTTCCGCCACGTCCACACCGGCCAGGGCGAAGGGGTCCGCGCGCCCCGCGAGGGCGCTGTTCGATGCCTGCCAGATCGGGGTGGTGCTGCGGGCCGTGCTGTTCGTCGAGGCGGTGGTGGCCGTGGCCACGCTGTTCGCGGCCCCGACCCTGTCCGAATGGCTGCTGCTGGCCGCGACGGTCACCGGCGGCGCCTTGCCGGCCACGCTGGTCTGGCTGCTCGCCACCTGTGCGCTGAAGAAGCTGCTGGCCCGGCTGCCGGTCCCGGCGCAGTATGCGGCCGGGGCGCTGCTCGGCGCGCTGGCGGCGTTGTACGGCTGCGGCCTGCTGCGGCTGACCGGGGTGCTCGACACGGCGCCCTGGCTGGCCAGTGCGCTGGCCGGCGCCTTGTTCGCGGGGCTGATGATGGCGGCGCTGGTGCTGCGCGCACGCGGCCAGACGCCGGCGGCCACCACGGCGCGGCTGGCGGAACTGCAGTCGCGCATCCGGCCGCATTTTCTTTTCAACACGCTCAACAGCGCGATTGCGCTGGTGCGCCAGGAGCCGGCCAAGGCCGAGGCCATGCTGGAAGACTTGAGCGAACTGTTCCGCCAGGCCCTGGCCGATCCGGGCGAATCGGTCACGTTGGCCGACGAAATTGCGCTGGCCGAGCGCTACCTGGCGATCGAGCAGGTGCGCTTCGGCGACCGGCTTCGGATCCGCTGGGATATCGATCCGGCCGCCCGCGGTGCCCGCCTGCCGCCGTTGCTGTTGCAGCCGCTGGTCGAGAACGCGGTCAAGCATGGCGTGGAACCGAGTCCGGACGGCGGCCGCCTGCGCATCCGCACCGAGCGCCGCGGCACGATGGTGCTGATCGAGGTCATCAACAGCCTGCCGCCGCTGCGCTGGGCCGACGCGCCGCTGCCGCGCGGCCACGGCATCGCGCTCGGCAACGTGCGCGACCGCCTGCGCCTGCTGCACGACATGCAGGCGCAGTTCAGTGCCGGCATGGACCAGAAGAGCTATCGCGTCCGCATCGCCATTCCCGCTGAATCATGAGCACGCCTGCGCTTCGCACCCTCATCGTCGACGACGAATCGCTGGCGCGTTCGCGCCTGCGCTCCCTGCTGGCCGATTGCCATTCCCCGCCCGCGGAGGTGGTGGCCGAGGCGGCGCATGGCGAGGGCGCTCTCGACCAGCTGGCCAACGCGCGCTTCGACCTGGTGCTGCTGGACATCCACATGCCCGGCCTCGACGGCCTCGAGCTGGCGCGCAACCTGCGCCGCCGGCCGGGTGCGCCGGCCGTGGTGTTCGTGACCGCCTATGCGGCGCACGCGGTCACGGCCTTCGAGCTGGAGGCGGTCGACTACCTGACCAAGCCGGTGCGGGCCGAGCGCCTGCAACAGGCCCTGCAGAAGGCCGAGCGCTATCTGAGGGAGCAGCGCGCGCCGGTCGCCGAGTCGCAGGAGGTGCTGCTGATCCAGGACCGCGGCCGCACCGAGCGGGTGCCCTTGTCCGAGATCCTCTACCTGAAGTCCGAGCTCAAGTACCTCACGGTGCGCACCGCCTCGCGCAGCCACATCTTCGACGGCTCGCTGGCCGAGCTGGAGGAGCGCTATCCGGCCCGCTTCGTGCGGGTGCATCGCAACGCGCTGGTGGCCCGCGCCGCCATTCGCGCCCTCGAGAAGTACGACGACGGCGAGGACGCCGAAGGCTGGGCGCTGCGGCTGGATGGCATTCCCGAACCGGTGATGGTGTCGCGGCGCCAGTTGTCGAGCGTGCGCGAAGCGCTCAAGGATGCCCGATGAGCGCCGACCGTCCGCCGCCGTGGACAACCCTGCTCTGCAGTGTTCCAACGGCCTGCATGAGGCCAGAGGTTGCCTTATGAGCGAGCCAGCCGAGCCGGATGTGGTCGTCGCGGCCGAGCCTTTGGAGCCCGATCGGGTGCTGCTGCAGATGCCGGTCGACGTCCGCAGTGCCTCGCTGGTGGTGCTGGCGGTGCTGGCCAGCGTCTTCGCGCTGCGCTGGGCGGCCGCGGTCTTCATCCCGCTGATGGTGAGCCTGATGCTGACTTACGCGCTGGCACCGCTGGTCGACCGGCTCGAGCGCTGGAAGATCTCGCGCTGGGTCGGCGCGGCCGCGATCCTGCTCGGCATCGGCGGGGCCTTCGGCTGGACCGGCTACTCGCTGTCCGGCAGCGCTTCCGAGCTGGTCGACTCCCTTCCCGTCGCGGCGCAGAAGCTGCGCCTGGCGATGCGCACCAGCAGCCGCACGACCGACGCCAATGCACTCGACACCGTGCAGAAGGCCGCGGCGCAGCTCGAACAGGCTGCGGAGGAGAACTCGGCCAAGGTGGCGTCGCGCAAGGGCGTGGCACGGGTGGTGGTCGAGCGGCCGTCCTTCAACGTGCGCGACTACATGTGGAGCGGCACGGTCGGGCTGATCGGTGCGGCTGGTCAGCTCACGCTGGTGGCCTTCCTGACTTTCTTCGCGCTCGGCAGCGGCGACACCTTCCGCCGCAAGCTGGTCAAGATCACCGGGCCCAGCCTGCAGAAGAAGAAGATCACGGTGAAAGTGCTGGACGACATCACGGGCCACATCGAGCGCTACCTGCTGGTGCAGATCCTCTCCAGCGCCCTGGTCGGCGTCGCGACCGGCCTTGCCTTCTGGGGCCTCGGGCTCGAGAACGCCGCGGTCTGGGGGATCGTCGCCGCGGTCACCAACCTGATTCCCTACCTCGGCTCCCTGATCGTGATGGCGGCGGCCGGGCTGGTGGCCTTCCTGCAGTTCAACGGCATCGAGATGGCGCTGCTGGTGGGCGGCACCTCGCTGGTGATCCACACGCTGGTCGGCAGCCTGCTGGTGCCCGTCCTGACCAGCAAGAGCAGCCGCATGAACCCGGTCGCGGTGTTCGTCGGCGTGATCTTCTGGGGCTGGCTGTGGGGCATCTGGGGCCTGCTGCTGGGCATCCCGATCACGATGGTCGTGAAGGCGGTCTGCGACCATGTCGAAGACCTGCAGCCGATCGGGGAGCTGCTGGGGGATTGAGCGGGGCGCGGCTCAGCCCACCGGTCCGATCTGCACGACCGCGCCGTCCGGCCACATCCGCCAGATCACCCATTCGCCGATCGCCGCCCGCTGCGTCGCGGGCTCGGCCCCCGCCTGTCCGTGGCGCAGCGTGAAGTGCTTCCCCGCCAGCCGCAGCGTGATCTCGAAACCCGGCCAGTGAGCGGGCACGCGCGGCGTCAGCGCAAGCTGGTCGCCGCGCACCGAGAGGCCCAGCAGGGTCTCGACCGCCGCCCGCTGCAGCCACGCGGCCGAGCCGGTGTACCAGCTCCAGCCGCCGCGTCCCGCATAAGGCGCGGCGCTGTAGATGTCGCCCGCCATCACATAGGGCTCGATCTCGTAGGCCGGACCGCGCTCGGGGTGCTGTGCGCGGTGGGCGGGGCTCAGGCCCTCGAAGGTCTGCCACGCGGCCTCGATGTCGCCGTGCAGCGCTTGCGCCATCAGCGCCCAGACCGCGGCGTGCGAATACTGGCCGCCGTTCTCGCGCACGCCGGGTGGATAGGCCTGGATGTAGCCCGGGTTGTTGGGCGAGTGCGCGAGCGGCGGGTCCAGCAGCCGCATCAGGCCCTGCAGCGGGTCGTGCAGGTGCAGCGCCATCGAGGCCAGCGCGGGTGTCGTGTGGCGGTCGTCCGAGGCGCCCGAGAGCATCGACCACGCCTGTGCGATCAGGTCGATCGCGCATTCGTCGTTGAGCGACGAGCCGAGCGGCGAACCGTTGTCGAAGAAGGCGCGCCGGAACCAGGCACCGTCCCAGCCGGCGGCGTGCAGCGCGGTGATCCATCCCTGCCGAGCGGCCAGCCAGCGCCTGGCGCGCTCGCCCTCGCCGCGCGCCAGGGCAAACGGTGCGAAGCGCTCGACCACGCTGCACAGGAACCAGGCCAGCCAGACCGACTCGCCGCGCCCTTCGTGGCCGACCCGGTTCATGCCGTCGTTCCAGTCGCCGGTGCCCATCAGCGGCAGCCCGTGCAGGCCGGTCGCCAGGCTCCTGTCGATGGCGCGGGCGCCATGCTCGTAGACGCTCGCCGTCTGCTCGCTGGTGCGCGGCGCGTAGTAGGCGTCTTCGGCGCCGTCGGGGATCGCGGGGCCGTCGAGGAAGGGCACGCGTTCGTCGAGCACCGAGCGGTCGGCGCTGACCTCCACGTAGTGGGCCGCGGCATAGGGCAGCCACAGCAGGTCGTCCGAGAAATGGGTGCGCACCCCGGCACCGCCCGGCATGTGCCACCAGTGCTGGACGTCGCCTTCGGGGAACTGCCGCGCCGCATTGACGAGGATCTGCTCGCGCAGCCGCGCCGGGTCGGTCAGTGCGAAGGCCATCGCGTCCTGCAGCTGGTCGCGGAAGCCGAAGGCGCCGCCGGCCTGGTAGAAGCCGGCCTTGGCCCAGAGGCGGCAGGACAGGGTCTGGTACATCAACCATCGGTTGACCATGGCGTCGAACAGCGGATCGGGCGTGCGCACCTGCAGCCGGCCGAGCAATTCGTCCCAGAAGCCGCGCGCCTGCGCCAGGGCTTCTTCGACGTTGCGCTGCTGCCAGCGGCGTGCCATCTGCAAGGCCGCTTCGGCGTCGTCGGCGTGGCCGAGCATGAAGCAGAAGCCGGCGCTCGCGCCGGCCGCCAGGCTGAACTCGCCGGCCACGGCCGCGCAGGCATCGAGGCCGCTGCCTGCGCGCGCGCCCAGGCTGTCGGGCAGCTCGATGCCGCCGCGGCCGGCGAAGAATTCGCTGCGCTCGCAGGTCCATTGCGTCGCGCCGCCGAGGCCGGCGATGGCGACGAAGCCGGTGCTGCCGCCGAAGCCGGCGCTCGATTCGCGCTGCTGGCCGAACACCGCCGGCAGTTCCTCGGGCTTCCAGGTGTGGACCGTACGGCGCTCGCCGCGTGCCGCGCCCAATTGCCACTCGACCATGGCGACGGCACGCAGCCGGCGCGCACCGACGCCTTCGTTGCGCAGCTTCACCTGCACCAGCTTGATCGGCTCGTCGCGATCGGCGAAGAAGGTGGTTTCGAGCACCAAGTTGCGGTGCAGGCATTCGAACACCGTGTAGCCCTGGCCATGGCGCACGCGGTGCCTGGCCGCGGCGCCGCCTCGGCCGGCCGGCGTCAGCGGCAGCAGTTCGCGCGAGTCGAGATCCTGCAGCAGGTAGTGCTCGAAGGCCGGGTCCTGCACCGGATCGTTCGACCAGGGCGTGAGCTGGTGCAGCCGGCTGTTGGTGGCCCAGGTGTAGCCGGAGCCCGCTTCGGAGACCTGGAAGCCGAAGCCGGCGTTGGCGATGACGTTGACCCAGGGCCGCGCGGTGCGGCGATTGACGTCGACCTCGAAGCGGAACTCGCCGCTCCGGGCATCGAAGCTGCCCTGCGGTGCAGCCACCGTGTCGGCCACGTGCGCCGGGGCAAGACGCTTTGCGACCGCCACCTGCGGGATCGCAGCCGCGCCTTCGGGGGCGCCGGCCGGTTCGCGCAGTGCCGCCACCTGGGTCTCCAGCGTGCGTCCGTCGGCCGTGAAGACTGCCCGAGCGAGGCTCGACAGCGCCGCCTTCTCCGAGGCTGTCAGCTCGGCGTCGCGCAGCAGGTAGAAGCCGGCCGCATCGTTGCGCGGGAAGCTGTTCTGCGTCTGCTGCGCGACCCGGCTGCGCAGCGCCTCGATCTCGCGCTGCAGCGGCATCAGGTAGGAGTGGGGTTCGCCGTTGAGCACCACCAGGTCGCAGGCCACGCCGCCGAAGCCCCACCACGGCTGGGCTCTCAGCAGCGTGTCGACCAGGCCCTTGCCAGCCGTCGAGTGGATCGTGACCAGCACGATCGGCTTGTCGCCCGAGATGCCGAAGCGCCAGATCTGACGCAGGTCGATCAGGCCGCGGTCGCGCATCGTGCGCGGCGTGGTGTAGGTCAGGATGGTCGTGAGGTCCTGCAGCGCGAGGTTCTTCGCCGGGTCGATGCTGAGGTCGCGCAGCCGCACCTGCGCCAGCGTCGCCGCCATGCGGGTCGCGCGCTCCACGTGCATCGGCTGCAGGTAGCGGTCGATGCAGGGCATCAGCGACTCGATGCTGTCGCTGGCCGCGGTCGCGAAGGTCACGCGCGCGCTGGCGCCGGGCGCGATCGACAGCGTCACGCGCAGGCAGGCGATCGGGTCGAGCCCGTTGACCGGCCGGCCATTGGCTGCCAGTGGCTGGGCATCGAGCGCCGGCTCGGCCAGTGTCCGGTTGCGCCCGATGAAGGCGCGCCGATCGGTCATGCAGGCGATGGCCAGCACCTGCGCATCGACCGCGGCGACGAAGTGCGCGGCGGCCACCACCGGGTCGCCGTGCAGGCGCGGCTTGCGTGCCATCAGCAAGGCCCGCCAGCCCGGCTCCCAGCGGCTGTCGACGAACAGGTTGGCAAAGGCCGGATGGGCCTCGTCGGCCTTGGGATTCGACAGCACCGGTTCGAAGTACGAGATCAGCTCGAGCGTGCGCGTCTCGCTGCCGGTGTTGTGCAGTTCGACCGTGCGCAGTTCGGTGTCGTCCTCCGGGCTGATGAGCACGGTGGTGCGTGCCTGCAGGCCCGGGCCGCTGGCTTCGAACTGCACCTGGTCGGCCAGGAAGCGCGCGCGGTAGCGCCAGTCGGGGCCCGGTGCCGGCAGTGCGGTCAGCGAGGCGAGCGCGTGGGTCTGCGTGTCGCGCACATAGAAGAAGGTGCCGTAGCCGTCGCGCAGCGGATCGTCGCGCCAGCGGCTGACGTTGAACGAGCGCCAACGGCTCACGCCGGCGCCGTTGGCGCGCAGCGCCACCGTGTAGCGGCCGTTCGACAGCAGGTGGGTCGGCTGGACGCCGCCGCCGGTCGGGTCGACCGCGCGCGGCTGGAACACCGGCGCCGCCTCGCCGGTCGCCGGTTCGGGCGGCGTGCGCGGGTCGGCGCTGCCGATGATCTGCCGCGGCGTGCGTTCGTGCAGCAGCGGCGCGTGCGCCTGCACCAGCGGTGCGCTGCCGAACCAGCGGCGGGGGGCGCCGTCGCATACCGCGTTGCACAGGGCCACCAGGGACATGCCCTGGTGGTGCGCCATCACATTGCGCACCACGGTGAAGGCCTGGCCTTCGGTCTGGCGCGAGACCGTGAAGTCGACCGCGTCGTAGAAGCCGAACTCCCCGCGCGCCCCGAGCGATTCGAGCCGCAGCAGGTTGGCGATGGCGTCGACCGGCGCGATCGCCGCCGCCATCGCGCTGGCATAGGGCGCCACCACGCGGTCGGCCGGCGGCGTGCGGCGCAGCGCGAGCCGCGGCACGCCGAAGGGCGCGTACTGGTAGGCCAGCGAATGGTCCTGCGCGAAATAAGCGGATTCGGAGACGCCCCAGGGCAGGTTCTGTGCGCTGCCGAAGGCTTGCTGCTCGCCGATCGCGGCGCGCATCGCGACCTCGAGCAGGCCGCCCACCGGCTCGGCCATGACCAGCGTCGGCATCAGGTATTCGAACATCGATCCCGACCAGGACTTGAGACCGGGCCGCACGCCGACCGACAGGAAGGGGCGGCCCAGCGCCATCCAGTGGCGCCGGGGCACGTCGCCCTTGGCGATCGCGAGGAAGCTCAGAAGACGGGACTCCGAGGCCAGCAAGTCGTAGTAGCTGGCGTCGAGCAGGTTGTCCTCGACCCTGAGCCCGATATGGAACAGGTGGCGCTTGGTGTCGTAGAGGCCGCTGAAGTCCATCCCGGCGCAGAGAGTCTCGCAGCGTTGCGCGAGCGTCTCGAGCCGGACCGCCGCCTCGCCGGCGCCCTCGGAAGCAAAGCTGCGGCAGGCCTGCGCCACCGCGATCAGATGCCCCGCGAGGTTGCCGCTGTCGACGCTGGACACATAGGCCGGTGGCAGCCGCTGCAGGGACCGGGTGTCGTACCAGTTGTAGAGATGGCCGTCGTGCTTGTCGAGTCGGTCGATGGCGTCGAGCGTGGCGCCGAGCCGCTCGGCCAGTGCGGGCGTATCGATCCAGCCGAATTCACGGGCGCAGCAACAGGCCAGCAGGTACATGCCGATGTTGGTCGGCGAGGTGCGGTGGGCGAGCGTCGGCTCGGGCTCGAACTGCAGGTTGTCGGGCGGCAGGTGGTTGTCGTTGGGCCCGACCACGTGTTCGAAGAAGCGCCAGCTGTCGCGTGCCAGCGTCTCGAGATAGCGTTGCTGCCCGCTGTCGAGTTGGTTCTCGGGCCCGGCCGGCGTGCGGCTGCTCCACCAGGCCGCGACCGGTGCCAGGGCCCACAGCACGAAGAGCGCGGCGCCGAGCCAGGGATGCGGGCTCCAGAGCGATGCCAGCGCGAGCGCGAGGCAGGCCGCGCCGGTGAGTGCCGAGCCGCGCAAGAAGTCGCCCAGTGCATGGCGTGCCTGGGCCTGGGCCTGGGCGGCGGTGGTCCATTCGAGCAGGTGCCGGCGGCTGGCCAGCAGCCGCCAGATGGCCCGTCCGCTGGCATCGAGCAGCAGGCGGGCCTGCGCCGCCAGCTGCACGAACTGCCAGGCCGCGCCAGCCATCGCGCGCAGCAGTTCAATGGCGCCGACGTCGAAGAAGTGCGGCAGCTGGATCGATCGTCGGGTCGGCACCAGACCCGCCAGCGCGCCCAGCAGCGGGCCCAGCATGAGGGCCGCGGCGACGGCGCCGAAAGCCCAGGCCAGCGGCAGCGAATCCGTGAAGACCACCCAGGCGAGCAGCACGGCCGAGGCCGGAACCACCAGCGTCCGTCGCAGGTTGTCGCTCATCTTCCAGAGACCGAGCGCATCGATTCCGTAGCGTCGCGCGCGCAGCATCAGCGGCAGCAGCTGCCAGTCGCCGCGGGCCCAGCGATGCATCCGCGAGGCGGCGACGTCGGCGTGGTGCGGATGGTCCTCGACCAGCACCAGGTCGCTCACCACGGCGCAGCGCGCCACCGCGCCTTCGAGCAGATCGTGGCTCAGCACCGCGCCCTCGGGCAGCCGGCGATCGAGCGTGGCGTGCATCGCCTGGACGTCGAGCAGGCCCTTGCCGGTGAAGGAGCCGGTGCTGAAGACATCCTGGTAGATGTCGGAGGCGCTGTTGCTGTAGGGGTCGAGCCCGCACTGGCCGGCGAACATCCAGTGGAACAGGGAACGCTCTTGGCGCTCCGGGAACGGCGTCACGATGCGGGGCTGGAAGACCCCGAAGCCGGCCGTCACGCGGCCGCCGACGGCATCGACGTGCGGCGCATTCAGGGGGTGCGCCGCCACCGCGACCAGTTCGCGCAGCGTGCCCGGCGGCATCCCGGTGTCGCTGTCGAGCGTCATCACGTAGGGAATGCGGGCCGCGAGCCGGGCGCCGTTGGCCGCCGGCAGGAAGCCGCTGGCATCGCCGGTGGCCAGCAGGCGCAGCAGCATCTCGAGCTTGCCGCGCTTGCGCTCCCAGCCCATCCAGCGCTGCTCGGTCTCGGACCAGGTGCGCGGCCGGTGCAGCAGCAGGAAGCGCGGGGTGGCGCCAGGCGCAGGGTAGCTGTCATTGAGGGCGCCGATCCGGCGCAGGGCATCGTCCAGCAGCAGCGAATCGCCGGGCATCGCGGCCAGATCGGCATCGCCCCAGTCGGTCAGCAGTGCGAACTGGGCCTGCTCCTCGCGGTTCGCGAGCCAATGCAATTCGAGCCGGTGCGCCAACTGGGCATTGGCCTCGATCGAATTCAGCATCGAGGGCATCACCACCAGCACCCGGTGCGCTGCTGGAATGCCATCGGCGAATTCGAGCCGAGGCAAGGCCCGGACGCGGGTCGATTCGGCGACGATGCGATGCACCAGCGCGATCACCGTTTCGGACAGCGGCCAGGCGAGCAGCGCCAGGGCCACCAGCGAGGGCCATCGAGGGTCGGGCCAGCCGCTTCGGTCAAGCCCATGCACCACGGTCGCCAGCAGCAGCGCCGTGCCGGCGGTGATGGCCGTCACATAGAGTGCAAGGCGCCAATGGCGGGGCAGGCGGCGACGCCGCACCGCCGCGGCCGCGCCATCGCCGCGCGCCGGTGCCAGCGCGGCGATCAGGCCGGCGCGGCCTTCGCCGAACAGGTGGTAGCCGGCGGTCCGTTCGGCCTGCGACCAGCGGCTTGCCTGCGCGTCTTCGGCGCCGGTGCCGGACTGCAGCGCGAGGCCGACCACCGCCTGCGCCACTTCGCGCTCGGTCCGGCGGGTGCTGCGTGCCACCTGTTCCATCGCCTGCGTGATCTGCTGGCGCGTCAACTCGCTCTCGCGGCCGAAGCTGGGCAGTTCGCGCAGCACCCGCAGCGAGCGGCTGACCGGTTCGATCAGGTCGGCCCAGTCGACCTGGCCGATCATGCGCAGCGTCGTGATGATGTTGCCGACCGTGAGGTTGGCGGCCGCCTGCGCGGCCTGGGCGCCGGCGATCAGCGCCGGGCCGCTCGGGCAGTGCTGCTCGGTCCACTTGACGAGTGCGGGCGGATGCTCGCCATGCTCGACCGGCAGCCGCTGCCAGAGCTGGGTCAGGTAGCTGTCCTGCATGCCGCGGCTCTGCAGCGCGCGATAGAGTACGTCGAGCTCGTGCGGCGACAGCGAATCGGCCGCGTCCCAGGCCGCGTGCGCGACCTCGCGCGCCACCTTGTTCTCGGCAATGCGCTCGGCCACCCGCCGCAGGTTCTCCAGCAGCACCACGCGCAGCGTGGTCGGCAGCGCCCACAGTTCGCCGAGCGTGAGTTCATCGATGTCCTGGTAAGCATCGAGGAAGGCCGTGAAGAGCGCCTTGTTCAGCACGCTGTCGGTGTGTGCCACATAGGCCCAGGCGATGCCGTAGACCCGCGGCAGTCCGGCCAGCGGCGCCGCCGCGAGCTTCGGCAGGCGCGCGTAGTAGCGGCGCGGCACGCCCTCGCGGATCTGCTGGAGCTGGGCCTCCACGAGGTGGAAGTTGTCGAGCAGCCATTCGGCTGCCGGCGACACGTAGCGCCCGCTCTGCGAGATCAGCGCGATGTAGTCGAAGGCGCTGCGCAGCGACTCGAGGTTCTTGTCGACGCGCGGGAAGAAGGGCGTGGTGTCGCCGCGCGAAGGACCGGCCTGCACCCCCTGCGCACGTGCCAGGCTGTGGCCGTGCTGCGCGAATCGCTGGGCGCCGAACAGCTCGGCGCGGATCGGCGCTTCGACCGGCTCGTGCGGCCCGAGGAGAAGGTCGCGCGCGTACCGGCTGAGGCTGTCGAGCCGGTCGACGACCGCTGCGGCGCTCAAGCGATCGCGAACAGTCCGAGGGCGAGCACGCCGGCCACGCAGGCCATCGTCACGATGCGGCCAGCGGCGACTGAACGCGCCTGCTGCAGATGGCTGCGCACCGCGAACCATCGCCCCCGGGCCCGCGCGCAATGTCGCATGTGCGATGCCAGCGCGTCGAAGTCGCCGCTGACGAAGTCGATCGGGGAGCGGGCAAGCGATTGCGGGGATGACATGGCGGAGTTTCCTGTGAACGGACCCTGAAGCCGCCGCGCGATTGCGAGAGCTGTGAACGTGCGGGCCAGGGTACTCCCTCTGCAATGGCCTTTTTATCCGCTTCGCCGTGAATTGGTGTAGGGGAGAGCGGACACCACCCGCTCTCTCCTTGCGGGCCGGGTACGTCAGCCGGTGTTGCGCAAGCCCGCCGCCACCCCGTTGATCGACATGTGGATGCCCTTCTGCAGCCGCTCGTCGACCTGGCCCGCGCGGTAGCGGCGCATCAGCTCGACCTGCAGGTGGTGCAGCGGGTCGATGTAGGGGAAGCGATGGCGGATCGAACGCTGCATGTCGGCGTTGCCCTCCAGCCGCTGCTTCGCGCCGGTGATCAGCGTCAGCGCATCGGAGGTGCGGTGCCATTCGGCCTCGATCATCGAGAACACCTTCTGCCGCAGCTTCTTGTCGGCCACCAGCTCGGCGTAGCGCGAGGCCAGGGCGAGGTCGCTCTTGGCCAGCACCATGTCCATGTTCGACAGCAGCGTGCTGAAAAAGGGCCATTGCGCGTACATGCGCTGCAGCAGCGCCTGCCGTTCCTTGCGCGCGCCCGGATTGGGGGCTTGCGCAAGGAAGCGTTCGATCGCCGAGCCGAAGCCGTACCAGCCCGGCAGCGTCAGGCGGCACTGGCCCCAGCTGAAGCTCCAGGGCACCGCGCGCAGGTCCTCGATGCTGCGGCTCGGGTTGCGCGAGGCCGGGCGCGAACCGATGTTGAGCTCGGCGATCTCGCGGATCGGCGTGGCGCTGAAGAAGTAGTCGCCGAAGCCCGGCGTCTCGTAGACCAGCGCGCGGTAGGCCGCCATGCTGGCTGCCGACAATTCGGCCGCCGCGGCCACGAAGGCGGCGGGCGCCGCCTTGGCGGTCGGCAGCAGCGTGGCCTCGAGCGTCGCCGCCACCAGCGTCTCGAGGTTGCGGCGGCCGATCTCGCTGTTGGCGTACTTCGAGCCGATCACCTCGCCCTGTTCGGTCAGGCGGATCTGGCCGCGCACGGTGCCCGGCGGCTGCGCCAGGATCGCCTGGTAGCTGGGGCCGCCGCCACGGCCCACGGTGCCGCCGCGGCCATGGAACATCCTCAGCCGAATGGCAATGCCACTGTGCGCATTCAGGTCGTCGAACAGCGCCACCAGCGCCAGCCCGGCGCGGTACAGCTCCCAGTTGCTGGTGAAGATCCCGCCGTCCTTGTTGCTGTCGCTGTAGCCCAGCATCACGTCCTGCTCGGCGCCCGAGCGCTGCACCAGCGCGTGGATGCCCGGCAGCGCATAGAAGGCGCGCACGATCGGCGCCGCGTTGCGCAGGTCCTCGATGGTCTCGAACAGCGGCACCACGATCAGGTCGCAAGTGGCGGTGCCGTGCTGAGCGCCGGGCCGCCCCAAGCCAGCACGCGCCCCCTTGGGGGGCAGCGAGGACACGTCAGTGCCGAGCGTGGGGGCATTGTTGCCGAGAGTTCCGCGCAGCAGGCCCACTTCCTTTTGCAGCAGCAGCGCCTCAAGCAGGTCGCTCACCGTCTCGGTGTGGCTGATGATGTAGTGACGGATCGCCGCCGCGCCGAAGCGTGCGCGTGCGCTGCGCGCGGTGGCGAAGATCGCGAGCTCGCTGCGGGCCAGCGCCGAGTAGTCGGCATCGGGCACCCGCAGCGGCCGGGCATCGTCGAGCAGGCGCAGCAGCAGCACTTGCTTGTCTTCCTCGGCCAGCGCTGCATAGGCGGGCTCGATGCGCGCGGTGGCCAGCAGTTCGGCCACCACCGCCTCGTGCTTGTCGGAACTCTGGCGAAGGTCGACGGTCGCCAGGTGGAAGCCGAACACCTCGACCGCGCGGATCAGCGGATGCAGGCGCGGCGCCGCCAGCACGGTGCCGTGCTTGTCGGCCAGCGACTCCTCGATGGTGCGCAGGTCGGCCAGGAACTCCTCGGCCGTCTGGTACGGGTTCTGCGGCTTCACGGCGTGGCGCGCGGCCTCGCCGCCGGTGAGTTCGCGCAAGGTGGCGGCCAGTCGCGCGTAGATGCCGGTCAGCGCGCGGCGGTAGGGTTCGTCGACGCGGTGCTCGTTCCTGTCGGGCGAGCGCTCGGCCAGCGCCTGCATCTCGACCGATACGTCGACCAGCGTGGCCGACAGCGACAGCTCGCCGCCGAGGTAGTGCACTTCGGTCAGGTAGTGGCGCAGTGCCAGCTCGCTCTGCCGGCGCAGTGCGTACTCGAGCGTTTCGGCGGTCACGTTCGGATTGCCGTCGCGGTCGCCGCCGATCCACTGGCCCATGCGCAGGAAGGGCGCCACCGAGGGCACGCTGCCGCCGTGGGCCAGGGCCTTTTCGAGTTCGGCGTAGACCCGCGGGATCTCGCGCAGGAAGGTGGCCTCGTAATAGCTCAGCGCGTTCTCGATCTCGTCGGCCACGGTCAGCTTGGAGAAGCGCAGCAGGCGCGTCTGCCACAGCTGGGTGACGCGGGTGCGCAGCTGGCGCTCGTTGTCTGCGTACTCGATCGGCGTCAGCGCATCCTTGGCCGCAGCGAAGGCACGCTGGCGCAGCGCGATCTCGTCGCGCGCCGTGAGCAGCTGCGCGATGGCGCGCTCGGCATCCAGGATGCTCTTGCGCTGCACTTCGGTCGGGTGGGCGGTGAGGACCGGCGAGACGTAGCTGTGAGCCAGCGACTCGACCACCGCCTCGGGCTTGATGCCGGCCTTGCGGATGCGCGCCAGCGCGATCTCCAGGCTGCCTTCGGCGCTGTCGCCGGCGCGCTCGGCCTCGGTGCGGCGGCGGATCTGGTGCCGGTCCTCGGCCAGGTTGGCGAGGTGGCTGAAGTAGGTGAAGGCGCGGATCACGCTCACGGTCTCGGCGGCGCTGAGTCCTTTCAGCAGGTTCTTGAGCGCCCGGTCCGCGGCATGGTCGGCGTCTCGCCGGAAGGCCACCGAGAGGGTGCGGATCTTCTCCACCAGCGCGTAGCTGTCGTCCCCCTCCTGTTCGCGGATCACGTCACCGAGGATGCGGCCCAGGAGCCGGATATCGGCGATCAGGGGCAGGTCTTCGTCACGGGTCCGGCGCTTCGCGGCAACCGGTGCGGGGCTCGTCTTCATTCGAAACATCTCCTCGTGGGCTGGGGATATGCCGGCGTTGCTGCGGCGCAACATGCTAGCATCCCGCGAGTCTCTCTTTCATACGGAAAAACGGTTTGAGCAACATCGTCATCGCCACGCGCGAAAGCCGCCTGGCCATGTGGCAGGCCGAACACGTCAAGGCCCTCCTGCAAGAACAAGGCCATGCGGTGGCGCTGCTCGGCATGACCACCCGTGGCGACCAGATCCTCGACCGATCGCTCAGCAAGGTCGGCGGCAAGGGCCTGTTCGTCAAGGAACTCGAACTCGCGCTCGAAGAAGGGCGCGCTGACATCGCGGTGCATTCGCTCAAGGATGTACCCATGGATCTGCCCGAAGGCTTCATGCTGGCCTGCGTGCTCGAGCGCGAGGATCCGCGCGATGCGCTGGTGTCGCCGCGCCACGCGTCATTGGCCGAGCTGCCGCAAGGCGCGGTGGTCGGCACCTCCAGCCTGCGCCGCGTGGTGCTGCTGCGAGCGCTGCGGCCCGACCTGCGCATCGAGCCCCTGCGCGGCAATCTCGACACCCGGCTGCGCAAGCTTGACGAAGGCGAGTACGACGCCATCGTCCTGGCCGCCGCCGGGCTCAAGCGGCTCGGCCTCGAAGGGCGCATCCGCGAATGCTTCGAGCCCGACACGATGCTGCCCGCGGCCGGGCAAGGTGCGCTCGGCATCGAGATCCGCTCCGACCGCGCCGACCTGCTTGCGCTGCTGGCGCCGCTGGCCAGCCGCGCCGATGGCCTCGCCACCGCGGCCGAGCGCGCCGTCAGCCGCGCCATGGGCGGCAGCTGCTCGATGCCGCTCCTC